>NZ_WFLL01000001.1:0-504146 GCF_009208755.1 Janthinobacterium sp. FT14W
GTGGAAGTGCAGTAATGCATTAAGCTAACCAGTACTAATTGCCCGTACGGCTTGTCCCTATAACCTTAGCAGGTACAGAGGATAAGACGGTACAACGTTGCGTGTGTGTTGATACCATTCATTACCCTTAATCTTTGCTTCTTCCGGATTCAGGCGTTGTCGTCCCACAGGAGACAAACGCCAGTACAAGTTATGCCTGATGACCATAGCAAGTTGGTCCCACCCCTTCCCATCCCGAACAGGACCGTGAAACAACTTTGCGCCGATGATAGTGCTGCAACCAGTGTGAAAGTAGGTTATCGTCAGGCTTGTTATTCGCAGTAGAGAAAAACCCCGCCAGCCATGGCGGGGTTTTTTTTCGTCTGGAGTTTGATCTGTGGCAATGTCGGATGACGCGCTTGCGCTAATCCGACCTACGCGAATCTGGGGTGAATGCAACAGCCGAAAAAAAAGGCAGCGCTGCGCGCTGCCTTTGTCATTTATCAACTCCATTAAAAGTGATAAGCGACTTTGACGTTCATGAAGTTGACGCCGCTATTCGGTTTCTTGTAGCCGCCGTTCGAGAAATGCTGGATCTTCGCAGCGACTTCCCATTTGTTATTGAAGACGTAGCCGACGCCGATATGGTCGCCGAACTGGAAGTGGGTCGACAGGCGGTTATCGTCGTTATCGTACAGCTTGGACAGCATGTGCACGCCAATGCCGCCTTCCGCATAAAAGCCCAGTTTGTTCGTGTTTTCAAAGCGGAACACGGGAGTAAAGCCCAGATCCCACAGTTTTTGATGCTGGCCAGGGACATTGCGATAGCTTTTGCCATCCCAACCGCCGATGCTGGCGTCCCAGTAACCGCTCAGCTGCGTGCCATTCGATACAAACCAGGCCTTGTCCCAGTTCGATGTCACGCCGGCGCGCAGCATTTGCACTTTGACGCCCTTGGCATATTCGCCGTAGACGGAGTCGATCAGTTTGTCGTCGGCGGCAAAGCCGGCGTTGGCGGCCATCAGCGCGGCAACGGCGGCGATGGATTTGAGGAGATTCTTCTTGAAGAACATAGGGGCTTTCATCGTAAAATTGGCCGTTAGGCTCGTCTTGTTTGTACAGGCACCTTGCTTTGCATGCCGCTCTCGCCACTTGTTGATCTCAGGGGTTCAATTGACATTCTCTACAAAAATCGCATTTCTTGGTATCGGTCTGATGGGGGATCCGATGGTCCGGTGCCTGCTACGCGCTGGATATTCTGTCACAATTTGGAATCGCACGCACAGCAAGGCCCAACTCCTGCGTGCGGCAGGGGCGCGGCCGGCCATTTCCGTGGCGGAGGCGGTCAGCGGTGCGGACGTGGTGATCTCGATGCTGGAGGCCGGTCCCATCGTGGCACAGGTGCTGCACGAGGCGCTGCCGGCCCTGCCCGCAGCAGTGGTGTGGATCGATATGAGTTCCACCAAGCAATCAGAAGCCCAGCAATTTCACGCCACCTTGCATGCTGCCGGCCATGCCTTCATCGATGCGCCCGTCTCGGGCGGCGTCGGTGGGGCGCAGGCGGGCACCCTGGCCATCATGGCTGGCGCCAGCAGCAGCGATTACGCACGTGTGGAAACTATCCTGGCCGTCATGGGCCGCCCGACCCTGGTGGGACCGGCCGGCAGTGGGCAAGTTGCCAAGCTGTGCAACCAGCTGATCGTGGGCGCCACCCTGACCATCGTGGCGGAAGCGTTGTTGCTGGCCCAGGCAGCTGGCGCCGATGCGGCTGCCGTCAGGGCGGCCATCCGCGGCGGTTTTGCCGAGAGCAAGATCTTGGATGTACATGGCCAACGCATGCTGGAACGAAATTTTGTTGCCGGTGGGCAGGTGAAAAGCCAGATCAAGGACATGCACAACATCCTCGCGGCGGCCGATGCAGCGCACCTCACCTTGCCGGTGACGCAACTGGTGACGCAGCGCTATGAAAGCATTGCCGAAACGTACTCGACGGCAGACCATGCGGCGGCCTTGCTGGCCCTGGAAGAACTGAATCCGGGCCAGCGCCTGGGCGATGGTCCGGATCAGCTGAGCTGATTCAAGCGACGGGCAGGCTCGCTTCGGCCAGCTTGACCCAGAAACTGGCGCCGATGGGCAGCAGATTGTCGTTGAAGTCGTAGCTGCCATTGTGCAAGACGCATGGCCCCAGGCCGTGGCCGCCATCGCGGTGCTCGCCATCGCCATTGCCGATGAAGATGTAGCAGCCGGCTTTTTCTTGCAGGAAGAAGGCAAAGTCTTCCGCACCCATGGTCGGTTCCACATTCGCGTTGACCTTGTCGGCCCCCACTACGCTTTTCATCACGTCGACGGCAAACGCCGTTTCTTTCGCGTGATTGACCAGGGGCGGATAGTTGCGCTTGAAGTGGAAATCGACTTCTGCGCCAAAGGCGGCGGCCGTGTGCACGGCGATGTCACGCATGCGCTCTTCGATCAGGTCCAGCACGGGCGTGGTGAAGGTGCGCACGGTGCCGACCAGGCTGGCGTCATCGGGGATCACATTGGTGGCGCTGCCCGCATGGATTTGCGTGATCGACAGCACGGCCGTGTCGAGCGGGCTCTTGTTGCGCGTGATGACGGTTTGCCAGCTTTGCGCGATTTGCACGGCCACCATCACGGGGTCGATGCCCTTGTGGGGCTGGGCCGCATGCGCGCCCTTGCCTTTGACGGTGACGTGGAATTCATTGCTGGAGGCCATCATCGGCCCTTCCACCACGCTCAGGGTGCCCGTTTCGGCGCCCGGCCAGTTGTGCATGCCGTAGATGGCATCCATGGGAAAGCGGGTAAACAAGCCGTCTTCGATCATTTCACGGGCGCCGGCACCGCCTTCTTCCGCCGGCTGGAAGACCAGGTAGACCGTGCCATCGAAGTTTCGATGCTGCGCCAGGTAATGGGCCGCGCCCAGCAGCATGGCCGTGTGGCCGTCGTGGCCGCAGGCGTGCATCTTGCCCGGGTGGCGCGACGCGTGTTCGAAGGTATTCATTTCCTGCATGGGCAAGGCATCCATGTCGGCGCGCAGGCCGATGGCGCGCCTGGACGTGCCATGCTGGATGATGCCGACCACGCCAGTGCGGCCCAGGCCGCGTACCACGGGAATGCCCCACTCCGTCAGTTTGGCGGCAACGACATCCGAGGTGCGCTGTTCTTCGTAGCACAGCTCGGGATGCGCGTGCAGGTCGCGGCGGATACCTTGCAGCTCGGATTGAAACGCCAAGATGGGATCAACTAGTTTCATCGGACTCTCCTGTGGATGCTGGCACGCAGCCACGTAGGGCGCGCCGCACCGCGCTTGTTTGATCAAAAACAGGCGCGGCTAATAATGCATTGTAGCCCTTGTTTGCCGGGTAAATCCAGCGCACGGACGTGCTTGCCATGGCGCCAACAGCAAGCGGGCGGAATGGTTTACAGTATCGCCTTCCCCCAACGTTTCTGGATTGCCCCATGACCACCACCCACGTGCGCGCGGCCTGCCCGCTCGACTGCCCTGATACTTGCGCCTTGCTGGTTACCGTGACCGATGGCGTGGCAACCGCCGTCAAGGGCGATCCGGACCATCCCACCACGGCTGGCGTGCTGTGCACCAAGGTGTCGCGCTTCACGGAACGCACCTACCATGCGGACCGGCTGCTGCATCCGCTGCGCCGCGTGGGCAAGAAGGGAGAAGGCAAGTTCGAGCGCATCAGCTGGGAGGAGGCATTGCAGACCATCGCCGCCCGACTGAAACCGATTGCCGCGCGCGATCCGCAGGCAATCTTGCCGTACAGCTACTGCGGCACCATGGGGCTGGTGCAGGGCGAGTCGATGTCGTCGCGTTTTTTTAATCAGCTCGGCGCTTCCTTGCTGGACCGCACCATTTGCGCCTCGGCCGGCGCCACGGGCTACCGCTACACGGTGGGTGCCAGCATCGGCACGGACCTGGAACAGTTTCAGAACGCCAAGTTGATCATCATCTGGGGCGGCAACCCGATCGCCTCGAACTTGCACTTCTGGATGCGTGCGCAAGAGGCCAAGCGCAATGGCGCCACGCTGATCGCCATCGATCCCTACCGTTCGCTGACGGCGGAAAAATGCCATCAGCACGTTGCCTTGCTGCCGGGCACCGATGCAGCGCTGGCACTGGGCTTGATGCATGTCCTGATTGTCGAAGACTGGCTCGATCATGACTATATCGAACGCTACACTGTGGGTTACGACGGCTTGAAACAGCGTGCGCTGGAATGGCCGCCCGAGCGCGTGGCCGAAGTCTGCGGCATCACGGCCACGGAAGTGGTGGAACTGGCGCGCCTGTACGGCCAGGCATGCCGCTCTGGCGAGGGGGCTGCCATCCGTGCCAATTACGGCGTGCAGCGCGTGCATGGGGGCGGCATGGCGGTGCGTAACATCGCCTGCCTGCCCGCCCTGACGGGCGCCTGGCGCCACCCTGCCGGCGGCATGCAGCTGTCGAGCTCGGGGTCTTTCCCCATCAACCGCAAGGCCCTGCAGCGCCCGGACTTGCTGAAAAGCACGCCGCGCACCATCAACATGAGCACCATCGGCGACGATCTGCTGAAAGCCAGCTCGCCCGACTTTGGCCCGCAGGTGGAAGCCGTGATCGTCTACAACTCGAATCCCCTGGCGGTGGCGCCCGATTCCTCGAAAGTGGCGCAGGGCTTTGCCCGCGAAGACTTGTTTACGGTCGTGCTAGAACATTTCCAGACCGATACCGTCGACTACGCCGACATCGTGCTGCCCGCCACCACGCAACTGGAACACGTCGATACGCATGCCACCTATGGCCACCTGTACATGATGGCGAACAACGCGGCCGTGGCACCGCTGGGCGAAGCGAAGGCGAATACGGAAATCTTCCGCCTGCTGGCGCAGCACATGGGCTTTGATGACCCGTGCTTCCAGGAAAGCGACGATGCGCTGGCCGCCAAGGCATTCGATGCGACGGATGCGCGCGCCGTGCATTTCGACTGGGAATCGCTGAAACGCGCGGGCTGGCAAAAGCTGGCCATGCCCGAGGCGCCGTTCGCCACGGGCGGTTTCCCCACGCCATCGGGCAAGTGCGAGTTTTATTCGCAAGCCATGGCGCTGGCGGGCCTCGATCCCCTGCCCACGTATATCGCACCGCATGAATCGCTGGCCAGCAATCCCGCACTGGCGGCCCGCTATCCGCTGGCCATGATTTCGCCGCCCGCGCGCAATTTCCTCAACTCCACCTTCGTCAACGTGAAAAGCCTGCGCGCGGCCGAAGGCGAGCCGCACCTCGATATCCACCCCGAGGATGGCGCTGCGCGCGGCATCGCGGCCGGCGACATGGTGCGCATCTTCAATGACCGCGGCAGCTTTGTTGCCAAGGCCAGGGTCACGGACAAGGCGAGACGGGGCCTGGTGGTGGGCTTGTCCGTGTGGTGGAAGAAACTGGCCAGCGATGGCAAGAATGCCAATGAAGTGACCAGCCAGCGCCTGACGGACATGGGCCGCGCGCCCACCTTCTACGATACGCTGGTCGAAGTCGAAAAGGCCGGCTGAGGTGAACGCGCTGGCGCGCTGGCCGGCCCGGCTGCTCGTCGGCAGCTTGTGCATGCTGCTGGGCGGCTGCACGCAGCTGCGCTACTACACGCAAGCGGCGCAGGGGCAATATGCCTTGTGGTCCGGCGCGCGGCCCATCGGCGACTGGCTCGATGATCCGGCCACCGAGCCGCGCCTGAAAGTGCGCCTGGCCAAGGCGCAGCAGATCCGCCGCTTTGCCGTCAGCGAGCTGGACTTGCCCGACAACGGCAGCTACAAGAACTACGCGGCCCTGCGGCGACCGTTTGTCCTGTGGAACGTGGTGGCCACGCCGGAACTGTCGCTGCAGCCGCTGCAATGGTGTTTTCCCATTGCCGGCTGCGTCAGCTATCGCGGCTATTACAGCAAGGAGGAGGCGCTCGCGTATGCCGAGGAGTTGCGGGCCCAGCATTACGACGTGCAGGTGGGCGGCGTGCCCGCGTATTCCACCCTGGGCTGGTTCGACGATCCCCTGCTGTCGACCTTTATCAATTACAACGATGCGGAACTGGCGCGCCTGATTTTCCATGAACTGGCGCACCAGGTGGTGTACGTGCCCGGCGATTCGGCCTTCAACGAGTCGTTTGCCGGCACGGTGGAAGAGGCGGGCGTGCAGCGCTGGCTGGCGCGCGAGGGCAATGATGCCACGCGTGCGTCGTATGCCCAGTACGCGGCGCGGCGCCAGGACTTTTTGGCCTTGCTGCTGGAATACCGGGGGCGACTGGAGGCCGTGTATGCCAGCGACGCCAGCGATGCGGACAAGCGTGCGCGCAAGGCGCAGGTGTTTTCGGCATTGCAAGATGCATATCAGGTACTGAAGCAGCACTGGGGTGGTTTCGCCGGTTACGACCGCTGGTTCGAGCAGCCATTGAGCAATGCACACCTGGCTTCCGTGTCTACCTACAATGAATTTTTACCTGCCTTCAAAAAATTGCTGGAAGAAAAAAAGAACTTTCGTGCTTTTTATGCTGCAGTGCACACAATGGCCCAGATGAATAAGCCTGAGCGCAGGCGTGCGCTGGAACAATTGTCCAGCCCCTGACCCGTAAAGATTGTCCTGCACGGCAGGGCAAACGATCCTGCAACAGCGTATTTATCATGCTGCAATGCAGCACAAAATACCCCTAGAGTTGCCGCTCGAATACTGTTGAAAGCGCTTGCATGGAAGCGCGGCGCCCGATAGCATCGCATTAGTAGCATAGAGCAAATGCTCGTCAGAATGCTCAAACTGACTGCCGGACGACAGAATCCGCAGCAATGATCCGCGCCGGCAGGGTGCGCCGGCTCCCCCACGATTATTCGAGACAAGAGGCACAGGATGGAAAAAATTTGGCTGAAGTCGTATCCTCCCGGCGTACCCGCCGACATCGATCCTGATCAATATCGTTCGCTGGTGCATTTGCTGGAAGAAGCGTTTCAGAAATATGCAGACCGCAATGCCTATGTCTGCATGGACAAATTTCTTACCTATGCCGAACTCGACACGTATTCGCGCCAGCTGGGTGCCTGGCTGCAAAGCCGCGGCCTGAAAAAAGGGGCCAGAGTTGCCCTGATGATGCCGAACGTGCTGCAGTATCCGGTGGCCCTGGCCGCCGTGCTGCGCGCCGGCTACACGGTGGTCAACGTCAACCCGCTGTACACGCCGCGCGAACTCGAGCACCAGCTCAACGATTCGGGCAGCGAAGCCATCATCGTGCTGGAAAACTTCGCCCATACCTTGGAGCAAGTGCTGGGCAAGACAGCCGTCAAGCACATCGTCGTCGCCAGCATGGGCGAAATGCTGGGCGGCTTGAAGGGCATGATCGTCAATTTTGTCGTGCGCAACGTCAAGAAGATGGTGCCCGCGTATTCCTTGCCGAACGCCATGCGTTTCAAGCAGGCGCTGGCGCTGGGCAGCCGCATGAAACTCACGCCGGTCGAGCTGAGCATCAACGACGCCGCTTTCCTGCAATACACGGGCGGCACCACGGGCGTGTCGAAGGGCGCGACCTTGAGCCACCGCAATGTGATCGCCAATGTGCTGCAAAGCGAAGCGTGGTCGGGCGCGGCGCTCGACCAGAACAGCCAGGAGCAGCTGATCATCGTCTGCGCCTTGCCGCTGTACCATATCTTTGCGCTGACGGCGTGCGCGATGTGGGGCACGCGCGTGGGCGCACTGAATATCCTGATCCCGAATCCGCGCGACATCCCCGGCCTGATCAAGGAACTGGGCAAGTACAAATTCAACTTGTTACCGGCGGTTAATACGCTGTATAACGCGCTGGTCAATCATCCCGATTTTGCCAAGCTCGATTTCTCGGGCTTGAAGATCGCCAATGGCGGCGGCATGGCGGTGCAGCAAGCCGTCAATGACAAGTGGCTGCAAGTGACGGGCGTGTCCATCATCGAAGGTTATGGCCTGTCGGAAACATCGCCCGTTGCCACCTGCAACCGCGCCGACAGCACGGCGTTCTCGGGCACCATCGGCTTGCCCGTGCCGTCGACCGATATCGCCATCCTCGACGATGACGGCAAGGAAGTGCCGCTGGGCCAGACGGGCGAGATCGGCATCCGCGGCCCGCAAGTGATGAGCGGCTACTGGAACCGTCCCGATGAAACGGCCAAGGTCATGACACCCGACGGTTACTTCAAATCGGGCGACGTGGGCATCATGGATGAGCGCGGCTACGTGAAGATCGTGGACCGCAAGAAAGACATGATTCTCGTCTCCGGCTTCAACGTCTATCCGAACGAAGTCGAAGCCGTCGTCGCGGCCCACCCGGGCGTGCTCGAGTGCGCCTGCGTGGGCGTGCCCGACGAGCATTCGGGCGAGGCCGTGAAAGTGTTTGTGGTGCGCAAGGACCCGAACCTGACCCAGGCAGTGCTGGCCGCGTATTGCAAGGAGCAATTCACGGGTTACAAGCGGCCGAAATACATCGAGTTCCGCGATGAACTGCCGAAGACCAATGTCGGCAAGATTTTGCGTCGCGCCCTGCGTGACGAAACGAAGACAGCAGCATAAACAGTGCCGGGGGCGCCCAAGGCTGCGCCCCCTTCAATACAGATAAAGATGAGGCAATTGATGGACAAGATTTGGTTGAAGTCGTACCCGGACAGCGTTCCCGCAGAGATCGACTGCACGCAGTACCGTTCCGTGACGCATTTGCTGGAAGAGTCGTTCCAGAAATATGCGGACCGCAACGCTTTCGTGTGCATGGATAAATTCCTTACCTACCGCGAGCTCGACAAGCTGTCGCAGCAGATGGGGGCCTGGCTGCAAAGCAAGGGGCTGCAAGCGGGCGCGCGCGTGGCGATCATGCTGCCGAACGTGCTGCAGTATCCGGTGGCGATGGCGGCGATCCTGCGCGCCGGCTACACCGTGGTCAACGTCAACCCGCTGTACACGCCGCGCGAACTGCAGCATCAGCTGATCGATTCGGGCAGCGAAACGATCATCGTGCTGGAAAACTTCGCCACCACGGTGGAGCAGGTGCTGCCGCACACCCAGGTCAAGCACGTGATCGTGGCCACCATGGGCGACTTGCTGGGCGGCTTGAAGGGCACGATCGTCAACTTCGTCGTGCGCAAGATCAAGAAAATGGTGCCCGCGTTTTCCCTGCCGAGCGCCATCGGTTTCAACAAGATGCTGGCCGAAGGCGCGCGCCTGACCTTGACGCCCGTGCAGCAGGGGCATGACGATATTGTCTTCCTGCAATACACGGGCGGCACGACGGGCGTGTCAAAGGGCGCGATGCTGTTGCACCGTAACGTGATCGCCAACGTGCTGCAAAACGAGGCGTGGATTTCGCCCGTGATGACCAAGGAAATGCGCGCCAGCTCGATGGGCTTCATGTGCGCCTTGCCCCTGTATCACATCTATTCGCTGACGGTCAGCGCCCTGATGGGCATGCGCGTGGGCGGCTTGAACGTGTTGATTCCCAACCCGCGCGACATCCCCGGCTTCGTCAAGGAATTGTCCAAGCACAAGATCGTCGTCTTCCCGGCCGTCAATACCCTGTACAACGCGCTGCTGAACAATGCCGACTTCGCCAAGCTCGATTTCTCCAGCTACAAAGTGTGCAATGGCGGCGGCATGGCCCTGCAGCGTAACGTGGCCGAGCGCTGGCTGAAACTGACGGGCTGCCCGCTGATCGAAGGCTATGGCATGTCGGAAACGTCGCCTGTCGTGACGGGCAACCGCGTCGATATCACGGAATTCACGGGCACCATCGGCTTGCCGTTCCCTTCGACGGAAGTGGCGATCCTCAACGACGATGGCGTGGAAGTGCCGCTGGGCGAACCGGGCGAGATCGCCGTGCGCGGTCCGCAAGTGATGGCCGGCTACTGGCAGCGTCCGGACGAGACGGCCAAGTCGATGACGGCCGACGGCTATTTCAAGACGGGCGACGTGGGCATCATGGACGAGCGCGGCTACGTGAAGATTGTCGACCGCAAGAAAGACATGATTATCGTGTCCGGCTTCAATGTGTATCCGAACGAAGTGGAAGACGTGGTCGCCTCGTGCCCGGGCGTGCTGGAATGCGCCTGCATCGGCGTGCCGGATGCCAACTCGGGCGAAGCCGTGAAAGTGTTTGTCGTGCGCAAGGACCCGAACCTGACGGTGGAACAGATCCGCGAGCATTGCAAGCATGAATTGACGGCGTACAAGAAGCCGAAATACATCGAGTTCCGCGATGAATTGCCGAAAACCAACGTTGGCAAGATCTTGCGCCGTCAATTGCGCGACGAAAAGAAAGCGGCTTGAATTTTATCTCTGCACGCCAGCCTTGCCGTCCTGCACGGTAAAGCTGGCCAGTGTCGCGATGGGGGACGCGCTGTCGCGCACATTCTCCAGGCCCTGGAACAGGGTCGTGGTTTTCTCTGGCGTGATGTTCAGCAACATGTAGCCGCGTTTGTCGCTGCGTCCGTAGCGGATGTGGGGATTCATCGCCACGTACTGGTCCGTGCGCGCCTGCGGGCGGGAACTCGAGGTGATGGAGGTACCGCAAAACTCGGTGGCCAGCACGGGATTATTCTTGCTGGCGGGGCGCATGGCGTTACGGCTCAGTTCCGTGGCATAAAAGGTGTGCACGTCGCCCGACAGCACCAGCGGATTGCGCGCGCCGCTGCTGCGCAGGGCGTCGAGCAGGTGCTGGCGTGCCATCGGATAGCCATCCCAGCCATCGGTCCAGATGCGTTCGTCGCCGGGCCGCACGATGGGCACCTGGCTCGATTGCGCCATCAGGGTTTGCTGGGCCAAAATATTCCAGTGCGCGGGAGAATTGTCGAGTCCCGCTTGTAGCCAGCGCTGCTGTTCTTCTCCCAGCATCGTGCGCTCCGGCTTGAGCAAGTCGGGGCAGCTGCGCGTGGTGACGGAATTGGAGCCGCCGCGGCCCGGCTTGGCGCACGCGTGGTAGGCACGGTATTGCCGGTCGTCCAGCACGTGGAAGCGCGCCAGGCGGCCCCAGTCGTAGCGCTGGTAGATGCGCATGTCGACAAACCCCCGCCGGCCCAGCGGCAGCAGGCGCAGCGGCATGTGTTCATAGAATGCCTGGTAGGCGGCTGCGCGGCGCTGCAAAAAGGTGGACGTGAGCAACTCGTCGCGGTCATTGCCATAATCGTTGGCCACTTCATGGTCATCCCAGGTGACGATCCACGGCGCGGCCAGGTGCGCGCCCTGCAAATCCCGGTCGCTCTTGTATTGCGCATAGCGGGCGCGGTATTCGTCCAGGGTAAAACTTTCATGCGTGCGCACGGCCCGGCTCGGGTGCTGCAGCTGGTACGGCCCCCATTCATAGATGTAGTCGCCGAGGAAGGCCACCAGGTCGGGCGCGGCCGCCGCGATATGCCGGTGCGCCGCGTAGGCGCCGAATTCCCAGTGCTGGCACGAGGCCACGGCCAGCTTCAGCGAAGCGGGCAGGGTATCGGCGGCGGGCGCCGTGCGCGTGCGGCCCACGGGACTGACGGCGTCGCCCAGCATGAAACGGTACCAGTACCAGCGCCCGGGCGCCAGGCCTGCCACGTCCACATGCACGCTGTGCGCGAGGGCGGGCGTGGCCGTGGCTTGCCCCTTGGCGACGATGCGCCGGAACGCTTCGTCGTCCGCCACTTCCCAGCGCACGCTCAAGGCGATGGCGGGCGTGGCGGCGGCGTGCAGCGGATCGTGGCAGATGCGCGTCCACAGCACGACGGCATCGGGCAGGGGCGAGCCGGAAGCGACGCCCAGCGCAAATGGATAAGCCGCGCCATTGAGGCGCGCGGCCGCGCGCGCGCCGGAACCGGACAGCACGCTGCCGGCGGCGGCCAGGGACGCTATGCGGGCCGCGCTTTGCAGGAAGACGCGGCGCTGGCTATCCATGCCGTCTGAAAATACAACGCGGGATTATTGTGACAGCAGGGTTTCGATGGGCGGCACCTTGCGCGGCTTGCGGTCGGAATCGGTCGCCACATAGATCAGGGTGGCTTCCGTGACTTTCACGATGCACGCCTGCAGGCGGTTGCGCTCGGCATACACTTCCACGTTGACGGTGATCGAAGTATTGCCGACCTTGACGATTTCGGCGTAGAAGGAGAGCAGATCGCCGACGAAAACGGGGTTTTTGAAGACGAAGGAGTTGACGGCAATGGTGGCGACACGGCCGTTGGCGCGCCGCGTGGCCGGCAGGGAGCCGGCGATATCGACTTGCGCCATGATCCAGCCGCCGAACACGTCGCCGTACACATTGGCGTCGGACGGCGCTGGCATCATGCGCAATTCCGGCATTTTTCCGGCTGGGAGGCCGGAGGCGAGGCAGTTATCAGGGCGGTCGGGGGAGGTGCTCATCTTTTATTCTCATGAAAGGCTACAATTGCCCCGATTGAACCATAAAAAGCCGACCTTCGCCATGCGCCGTTCCCAGACTCCCCCTCCGCCCCGCTCGCCAGCCTCCGCCAGCCACAGCGATTTCGCCACCATCAAGACCTTGCTGCCGTATCTGTGGGTCTACAAATGGCGGGTGCTGCTGGCGCTGCTATGCCTGGTGGGCGCCAAGCTGGCCAACGTGGGCGTGCCCCTGATCCTGAAAAAACTCGTCGATGCCATGACCATCACGGCGGCCCATCCGCAAGCGCTGCTGGTGCTGCCCGTGGGCTTGCTGGTGGCGTATGGCTTGCTGCGCCTGTCGACCACCCTGTTTACGGAATTGCGCGAATTCCTGTTCGCCCGCGTCACGCAGCGGGCCGTGCGCACCATCGCCCTGCAAGTGTTCCGCCACCTGCATGCCTTGTCCCTGCGTTTCCACTTGAACCGGCAAACGGGCGGCATGACGCGCGACATCGAACGGGGCACGCGCAGCGTGGGCTCGCTCATTTCCTACACCCTGTTCAACATCTTGCCGACCCTGGTGGAAATCACCCTCGTGCTCGGTTATCTGGTCTTGCATTACGACATCTGGTTCACCGTCATCACGGCCGTGGCGCTGGTGTCCTACATCGCGTTTACCGTGCTGGTGACGAATTGGCGCACGCATTTCCGCCGCACCATGAACGACCTCGATTCGAAGGCAAATACCAAGGCCATCGATTCGCTGATCAACTATGAAACCGTGAAATATTTCGGCAACGAGGATTACGAGGCCAAGCGCTACGACGAGGGTTTGCAGCGCTACGAGTCGGCGGCCGTGAAATCGCAGACGTCCTTGTCCCTGCTCAATACGGGCCAGTCCTTGATCATCGCCACGGCCGTCACCTTAATCCTGTGGCGCGCCACGGTGGGCGTGATCGCCGGCACGATGACCCTGGGCGACCTGGTGCTGGTGAACGCCTTCATGATCCAGCTGTACATTCCCCTCAATTTTTTAGGGGTCATCTACCGCGAAATCAAGCAAAGCCTGGCCGACATGGAGCGTTTGTTTTCCTTGCTGAACGAGAACCGCGAAATCGCCGATACGCCGCAAGCAAAACCGCTCGTCACGCGGGGCGCGGCCGTGCGTTTTGCGCACGTGGACTTCAGCTATGAAGCCAAGCGGCAAATCCTGTTCGATGTGGATTTCCAGATTCCGGCCGGCACCACGACGGCCGTGGTGGGCCATAGCGGCTCGGGCAAGTCGACCCTGTCGCGTTTGCTGTTCCGTTTCTATGAAGTCGATGGCGGCGGCATCACCATCGATGGCCAGGACTTGCGCGCCGTCACGCAGGATTCCCTGCGCGCGGCCATCGGCATCGTGCCGCAGGATACGGTGCTGTTCAACGACACCATCGAATACAACATCGCCTACGGCAAGCCGGGCGCCAGCAAGGACGCCATCGTGGCGGCGGCGAAAGCGGCATCGATCCATGATTTTATTGAAAGCTTGCCTGATGGCTACAATTCCATGGTGGGCGAGCGGGGCTTGAAGCTGTCGGGTGGCGAAAAGCAGCGCGTGGCCATCGCCCGCACCTTGCTGAAGGACCCGGCCATCCTGATCTTCGACGAGGCCACGTCGGCGCTCGATTCGAAGGCCGAGCAGGCGATCCAGTCGCAATTGAAGGAGATCGCCAAAAACCGCACCACCCTGGTCATTGCCCACCGGCTGTCGACGGTGGCCGACGCCCAGCAAATCCTGGTGCTCGACCATGGACGCATCGTCGAGCGGGGCACGCATCCGCAGTTGCTGGCTGCGGACGGCCTGTATGCGCAGATGTGGCAACGCCAGCAGGCAAATCTGGACGATGAGGGGGAAGAGGACGAGGCGCTGGCGGGCCTGGCGCCAGCAAAATAAATCGGGAATGGGAAATCAGTAGGAAAAATGCTACAGCCGCGCCCCTTCAGGCGCGCGTATAGCGCCTATTTGAGGGCAATCGTAGAAAACGGCTAGTCCGGCGCTGAAAATGAAATAAAATTAATTCCATTGGTGGCGTCTGCACCACAGTTGTTTCGTTCGGAGTACATCCGGTTTGTCCGCCCAGGAGAATTTATGAAATTGACCAAAATCTTCGCCACGCTGCTCAGCGTTGGCGTCATCAGCAGCATGTCGCCAGTCCAGGCCCAGGAATTGACCGGCACCTTGGCCAAGATCAAGAAAGCCGGTTCCGTCACCCTCGGTGTGCGCGACGGCTCCGTTCCCTTCTCCTATCTCGATGACAAGCAGCAATATCAGGGTTATTCGATCGACCTGTGCATGAAAGTCGTCACGGCCCTGCAAAAGCACCTGGGCATGAGCGAACTGAAAGTGGTGATGAGTCCCGTCACCTCGGCCAACCGCATTCCGCTGATGGCCAACGGCACCATCGACCTTGAATGCGGCTCGACGACGAACAACCTGGAACGCCAGCAGCAGGTGGCATTCGCGCCCACCATGTTTGTCATCGGCAACCGCGTGCTGTCGAAGAAAACCTCGAACATCAAGACCCTGGAAGACTTGCGCGGCAAGACCCTGGTCGCCACGGCAGGCACGTCGACCATCAAGCAGATGACGATTCTGAACAAGGAAAAGAACCTGGGCATGACGATTGCCGTCGGCAAGGATCACCCTGAATCGTTCCTGATGCTGGAAACGGGCCGCGCGGTGGCCGAAGCCAACGACGATATCCTGCTGGCCTCGCAAGTGGCCAATTCGAAAAACCCGAACGACTACGAAATCACCAAGGAAGCGCTGTCCGTCGAGCCATACGGCATCATGCTGCGCAAGGGCGACCCCGCCTTCAAGAAAGTGGTCGACGAAGCCCTGATCCGCCTGTACAAGAGCGAAGACATCAACCGCATCTACGCGAAGTGGTTTACCTCGCCGATCCCGCCGAAAAACATCAACCTGAAATTCCCCATGCCGCCGCAGCTGAAGGCCGTGTTCATGAATCCGACCGACTCGGGCGACCCGGCTGCGTATGCGGCCGTGCCCGAAGCGCAGAAGACATCGGACAAACGGAAAAAGTAATAAAGACTGCGTAACAAACCGGGGGGCGCAAGCCTCCCGTTTCATTTGCGGGGCGGGCGGCTGGCCGCTGTCCTTGGGTTGCATGGGAAGGATGATCATGAATTACAACTGGAATTGGCGCATTTTCTGGGAGATGTCTCCCGATGGCGTGGGCACGTATATGGACACCCTGTGGTCCGGCCTCGTCTGGACCCTGGCCACGGCCGGCACGGCCTGGATCATGGCCTTGATCCTGGGCCTGGTGATCGGCACCGTCCGCACCTTGCCGAACAAATGGCTGGTCGGCGTGGCCAATGCGTATGTTGAACTGTTCCGCAATGTGCCGCTGCTGGTGCAGATGTTCCTCTGGTATTTCGTCATGCCGGAACTGCTGCCGCCGGACCTGGGCGCCTGGGTCAAGTCGCTGCCGAACGCGCCGTTCGTCACGGCCGTGCTGTGCCTGGGATTCTTTACCTCCTCGCGCGTGGCCGTGCAAGTGACGACGGGCATCGAGGCGCTGCCGCGCGGGCAGAAACTGGCCGGCACGGCGCTGGGCCTGACCCTGCCGCAGACCTACCGTTTCATTTTGCTGCCGATGGCCGCGCGCGTCATCATGCCGCCGCTGACCAGCGAATTTTTGAACATCATCAAGAACAGTTCCGTGGCGCTGACCATCGGCCTGATCGAGCTGACGGCCAGCGCGCGCGCCATCCAGGAGTTTTCCTTCCAGGTGTTCGAAGCGTTTTCCGCCGCCACCATCATCTACGTCGTCGTCAACCTGCTGGTCGTGGTGCTGATGCACCTGATCGAAAAGAAGGTCGCCATCCCCGGCTTCATCGTCGCCGGCGCCAAGACGGGAGGACACTGATATGTTCGGTAATTTCGACTTCGACGTCATTTCCCGCTCGTGGGTCTACCTGTTCCAGACCGGCATGGTGTTTACCCTGAAGCTGACGGCGCTGGCCATGGTGGGCGGCATCGTGCTGGGCACCTTGCTGGCGCTGATGCGCCTGTCCGGCAACCGCATCGTCTCGGGCGTGGCATCGAGCTACGTCAACCTGATACGCTCGATCCCGCTGGTGCTGGTGATCTTCTGGTTCTACTTCCTCGTGCCGTACATCGCCGCCTGGGTCATCGGCGCGAACGAACCCGTGAAAGTGGGCGCGTTTTCTTCCGCGCTGATCACCTTCATCATGTTCGAGGCCGCCTACTATTGCGAGATCATGCGCAGTGGCATACAGTCGATTCCCCGCGGCCAGGTGTGGGCGGGCCAGGCGCTGGGCATGAATTACCGGCAGACGATGGGCAGCATCGTGCTGCCGCAGGCGTTCCGCAACATGATCCCCGTGCTGCTGACGCAAACCATCGTGCTGTTCCAGGACGTGTCGCTCGTGTACGTGCTGTCGATTCCCGATTTCGTCGGCGCCGCCTCGAAAATCGCGCAGCGCGACGGCCGCCTGGTGGAGATGTACGTGTTTGTCGCCGTCGTGTATTTCGTGCTGTGCTATGCCTTGTCGTTCCTGGTAAAGCGCCTGCAGAAACGCGTTGCCATCATTCGCTAACCGAAAAGAAAGAACAAGATGATTGAACTCAATAACGTCAGCAAATGGTATGGCCAGTTCCAGGTACTGACCGATTGCACCACCAAGGTTTCCAAGGGTGACGTGATGGTCATTTGCGGCCCGTCCGGCTCCGGCAAGTCGACCCTGATCAAGACCGTCAACGGCCTGGAACCGATCCAGCAGGGACAGATCATCGTCGACGGCATCACCGTCAACGACCCGAAGACGAATCTGTCGAAACTGCGCGCGCGCATCGGCATGGTGTTCCAGAATTTCGAGCTGTTCCCGCACCTGTCCATCCGCGAAAACCTGACCATCGGCCAGATCAAGGTGCTGGGCCGCAGCGCCGACGAAGCCAATGCCAAGGGCCTGAAATACCTGGACCGCGTGGGCCTGCTGTCGCAGCAGGATAAATTCCCCGGCCAGCTGTCGGGCGGCCAGCAGCAGCGCGTGGCGATCGCCCGCGCGCTGTCGATGGACCCGATCGCCATGCTGTTCGACGAGCCGACATCGGCGCTCGATCCGGAAATGATCAACGAAGTGCTCGACGTGATGGTGGGCCTGGCGCAGGAAGGCATGACGATGATGGTCGTCACCCATGAAATGGGCTTTGCCAAGCGCGTGGCCAACCGCATCGTCTTCATGGACCAGGGCAAGATCATCGAGGATTGCAGCAAGGATGACTTCTTCAACACGACACGCTCGGACCGGGCGCGCGATTTCCTCGCCAAGATCATCCATTAATTTTCCATCACTTTAAAGTAGAGTACCAATGCCTGTCATGAAAAAAATAGCCGGCGCGATGCTGGCGCTGGGCTTGCTCGCCCAAGCCCACGCGGCGGACAAGATCGCCGTCGACATCGTCCTGCGCGACGCCACCCTGATCGATGTTGCCGGCGGCCGTGCCGTCAAGGGACAATCCGTGCTGCTCAAGGGCGACAGCATCGTCGCCGTCGTCGACGATGCGCAGCTGCGCAACTACGCGCCGAAGCAGACCATCCGCCTGCCCGGCAAATACCTGATGCCGGGCCTGTGGGACACGCACGTGCACTTTGGCGGCGGCCCCGAGCTGATCGACGAGAACAAGCAGCTGCTGCCCCTGTACCTGGCGCATGGCATCACCACGGTGCGCGACTGCTCGGGCGACTTGCCCGACACGGTGCTGGCATGGCGCCAGCAGATCAACGCTGGCCAGCTGGAAGGCCCTACGATCTTTACGTCCGGCGCGAAGCTCGAAGGCATCAAGCCGCTGTGGAAAGGCACCATCGAAGTGGGCACGCCGCAGGAAGTCACGCGCGCGCTCGACGGCCTGCAGGCGCAGCGAGTGGACTTCGTGAAGATCACGGAAAACACCCTGAAGCCGGAGCTGTACCTGGAAGCGCTGCACCAGGCGCGCGAACGGGGCATGCGCACCTCGGGCCATATCCCCGTGCAGCTGACCCTGGAGCAGATGGCCGATGCGGGCCTGGGCACCATCGAACACCAGTCCTACCTGCTGCGCGCCGCCACGCCGCGCGAACAGGAGCTGACGGCCAAGGTGGCGGCCGGTACCCTGACCGGCCGCGAAGCCATGCGCGAGAGCCTGCAAAGCTACGACGAGCCGACGGCGCGCAAGGCCTTCAGCTACCTGGCCGCGCGCGGCACGGCCATCGTGCCGACCCTGTGGGGTTCGCGCGTGACGGCTTACCTGGACCGCGAAGATCACACGCACGATCCGGCCCTGCAATACATCGGCAAGGGCTTGCGCGCCACCTACGACTGGCGCGTGCAGCGCGCCGCCAAGGATGGCCCGGAAGCCGTCGCCCAGCGCCACGCGCAGTTTGAAAAGTCGGCGCAGCTGCTGCCGATCCTGCAGCAGCAGGGCGTGAGCATCATCGCCGGCACCGATGCGGGATTCCTGAATTCCTTCGACTATCCGGGCCAGGCCCTGCACGACGAAATCGGCCTGTACGTGCAGTATGGCCTGACGCCGCAGCAAGCCTTGCAGTCGGCCGTCATCAACGGCCCCCGCTTCCTGGGCAAGCTGGATCGCTACGGCAGCGTGGCGGCGGGCAAGGCGGCCGACCTGCTGGTACTCGATGCGAACCCGCTGCAGGACATCGGCGCCACGCGCCAGATCCGCCTGGTGGTCAGCCGCGGCCACGTGTATGACCGCGCCGCGCTGGACCGGATGCTGGCCGATATCCGCGCCTGGGTGGCGAAGCAGGAGGCGCCGCAGGCCAAATCCTGATTCGCGTGCGCTCCTGATATTGAAAACGGCCGGCGCACGCTGGCCGTTTTGTCGTCCGGCAGGGAGCGTGCACGGGCTTCCGCAGCCGGCGGGGCGGCCCCGCGGCTGGTAAAATGGCGCTATTCGCAATGACCGCCTGAGAGCAGCCGCCATGTCCACACTCGATCACACCCAGACCGCCGTTCCATCCTCCATCACCATCACCCGTCCAGACGACTGGCATTTGCACCTGCGCGACGGCGCCGTCATGGCCAGCGTGCTGCCGCACAGCGCGCGCCAGTTCGGCCGCGCCATCGTCATGCCGAACCTGAAACCGCCCGTTACCACCACGGCCGATGCTGCCGCCTACCGCGAGCGCATCCTGGCGGCCGTGCCGGAAGGCGTGAATTTCGATCCGCTGATGGTGCTGTACCTGACGAACAACACCTCGCCCGACGAAATCCGCCGCGCGCAGGACAGCGGCATCGTGCAGGCCGTGAAACTGTATCCGGCCGGCGCCACGACGAATTCCGACCTGGGCGTGACGGATTTGAAGAACTGCTACAAGGTACTCGAGGTGATGCAGGAAGTGGGCATGCCCTTCCTCGTGCACGGTGAAGTGACGGATCCGGAAATCGACATTTTCGACCGCGAAGCCGTCTTCATCGAACGCGTGATGCGCCCGCTGCGCAGCGCCTTCCCGGCCCTGTCCGTCGTGTTCGAGCACATCACCACCAAGGATGCGGCGCAGTACGTGGCCGAAGCGGAAGGCCCGATTGCCGCCACCATCACGGCGCATCATCTGCTGTACAACCGCAACGAGATTTTCAAGGGCGGCATCCGCCCCCATTACTACTGCCTGCCCATTCTCAAGCGCGAAGAGCACCGCCTGGCGTTGATGACGGCCGCCGCCAGCGGCGACGAGCGTTTCTTCCTCGGCACCGACTCGGCGCCGCACGCGCAAGGCGCCAAGGAAATGGCCTGCGGCTGCGCCGGTTGCTACACGGCCCTGCATGCGATGGAAATGTATGCCGAAGCGTTCGAACGCGCCGGCGCGCTCGACAAGCTGGAAGCGTTCGCCAGCTTCCACGGCCCCGCCTTCTACGGCGTGCCGCGCAATACGGACACCATCACCCTGAAGCGCGAAAGCTGGACCTTGCCGGCCTCGCTGCCGCTGGGCGACAGCCATGTGATTCCGCTCAACGCGGGCGAGCAGATCAACTGGAAAATGGTGTAATCGCTCCATGCTGCCATCGATAGACTGGACCCGCCCCTGGTTTGCCACGGTGCTGCCGGCGCGACGGCAGCTGGACCTGCAGCGCGACACGGTGATCGCCGCGCTCAACGGGCAGGCGCGGGCGCTCGACCTGCGCAATCCATCCGGTCTGCCGCTGGCCTTCGTGCCGCAAGCGGACCTGCCCGAAGGCGTGGCCTATGAAGCGTTCATCGGCGCGACGGGCGGCGTGCCCACGCGCGACAATCTGCACGATTTTTTCAACGCGCTCGTGTGGCTTACCTTCCCCCGCATCAAGCGGCAGCTGAACGCGCTGCAGGCGGCGCAGATCGCCCTGTCCGGCGTGGGCAAATCGCGGGGACCCGCGCGCGACGGCGCGACGATCTTTGACGAAAATTCCGCCCTGCTGGTACTGCGCGACAGCGACGCGGGGCGCGCGCTGGAAGCGGCTTTGCGCGGGCATGACTGGCGCAGCGCATTCATTGCGCAGCGCGATAAATTCGGCGCCGGCGGCGACGCCGACGTCTGGCTGTTCGGCCACGCGCTGATGGAAAAACTGGTGGCGCCGCGCAAGGCCATCACGGCGCACACGCGCGTGATCTTCGCGGGCGACACCTACTTTGCGCTCGACGATGTAGCGCGGCGCGCCTGGCTCGACGAGCGGGTGGCGCAGGACCTGGCGCAGCAAGGCCTCACCACGGCGGACTTCACGCCGCTGCCGGTGCTCGGTTTGCCCGGCTGGTGCGCAGACCAGGACGACGATTTTTACAATGACGCGGCGGTGTTCCGCCCGAAGCGCAAGGCAGCAGGCGCAGAAAGAGAGCAATAGCATGGAAAATACCGTCCGCTGGGGCATCCTCGGCACAGGCAAGATCGCCCGCGCGATGGCCAATGGCTTGCGTGATGCGCCCGGTGCGCAGCTGGTGGCGGTCGCTTCGCGCAGTGCTGCCGGCGCGCAGGCTTTCGGCGCCGAATTCGGCATCGAGCGTTGCCACGGTTCGTACCAGGCGCTGGCCCTTGACCCCGGCGTGGACGTGATCTACATCGCCACGCCGCACACCCTGCATGCGGAAAATGCCTTGCTGTGCCTGGCCGCCGGCAAGCATGTCGTGTGCGAAAAACCGTTCACCATGAACGCGCGCGAAGCGCAGGCCGTGGCCGACCTGGCGCGCGAAAAAAAGCTGTTCCTGATGGAAGCCATGTGGAGCCGTTTCCTGCCGGCCGTGCAGGAAGCCAAGCGCATCATCGCCAGCGGCGAAATCGGCGTGCTGCAGCAGGTGCAGGCCGATATCGGCTTTGTCGCCAATTTCCCGCCCGAGCACCGCATGTTCAATCCGGAACTCGGTGGCGGTGCGCTGCTCGACGTGGGCATCTATCCGCTGTCGATGGCGGCGTTTTTCCTCGGCCCCGTATCGCAGGTGCAGGCGTTGGCTGAGATGGGCGCCACCGGCGTCGATGAACAGGTCGTGTTCTCGCTGCTCCATGCGGGCGGCGGCACCTCGTCCTGCGCCTGCAGCCTGCGCGCGCAAACGCCGACGGAAATGAGCATTTCCGGCAGCCTGGGGCGGATTCGCCTGCCCAACCGTTTTTACAAGCCCGACCACCTGATCGTCGAAACGCTGGATGGCAAGCGCCGCGTGGTCGCCGCGCCCCACCTGGGCAACGGCTATGCGCACGAGGCGATCGAGGCGATGCGCTGCATCCGTGCCGGCTTGCTGGAAAGCCCCGTCATGCCGCACGCGGACAGCGTGGCGCTGATGCACAATCTCGACACCATGCGTGGCCAGATCGGCCTCGTTTACCCAGCCGACCAGGCGTGAACAGGAATCCCATGACATTGCACGCATCGCGTCCCAGCCTGAAAACCGTCCTGATCGCCAGCGGCGTCGTGCTGACCCTGGCGATGGGCGTGCGCCATGGGCTGGGCTTCTGGATGCAGCCGATCTCGCAAGCCAATGGCTGGACGCGCGAAACGTATTCGCTGGCGCTGGCCACGCAAAACCTGATGTGGGGCGTCTTCGGCCCGTTCGCCGGCATGGCGGCCGACCGCTTCGGCACCATGCGCGTCGTCATCGTCGGCGCCATCAGCTACATGGCGGGCCTCGTGTGGATGGCGCTCGTGACGCAGCCGACCCTGTTCATCGTCGGTTCCGGCATCTTCATCGGGCTGGCGCTGGCCTGCACGGCCTTTGGCGCCATCAGCGGCATCATCGGCCGCAGCGCGCCGCCCGAGCAGCGCTCGTGGGCCTTCGGCATCTCGTCGGCGGCCGGTTCGTTCGGCCAGTTCCTGATGATGCCGGTCGAACAGCAACTCATTTCCGCCGTGGGCTGGCAAAACGCCTTTTATGTGCTGGCCGCGCTGGTGCTGCTGGCCATGATTCCGATGGCCTTCTACTTGCGCGAGCCGCCCGTGTCGCACGCCAGCGGCCCGCAGCAAAGCGTGGGCGCGGCCTTCGGCGAAGCCATCGCCAGCCGGTCGTTCTGGCTGCTGCTGGCAGGGTATTTCGTCTGCGGCTTCCAGCTGGTCTTCATCGGCGTGCACTTGCCCGCCTACCTGAAGGACCAGGGCCTGATGAATCCGAACATCGCCGTCACGGCGCTGGCGCTGATCGGCCTGTTCAACATCGTCGGCTCCTATTACGCAGGCAAGCTCGGTGGAAAGATCGCCAAGCGCTATCTGCTGTCGGCCATCTACGTGACGCGCGCCGTGGTCATCACCGTGTTCCTGCTGGCGCCACTGTCGGCGTGGTCCGTGTACCTGTTCGCCGCCGGCATGGGCGTGCTGTGGCTGTCGACCGTGCCGCTGACAAACGGCATCATCGCCGGCATCTTCGGCGTGAAGCACCTGTCGATGCTGGCCGGGATGGTGTTCTTCTCGCACCAGGTGGGCAGTTTTCTGGGCGCCTGGCTGGGCGGCTATCTGTACGAGCACCAGGGCAGCTACCACGTCGTGTGGATGATCACCATCGGCCTGGGCCTGCTTGCCGCGCTGATCAACCTGCCCATCGACGAGCGCGCCGTCAAGCGCGTGGCGGTGGCCGCGTAATGGCCAGCTGGCGCACGTGGCTATGGCGCCTGGCCGGCGCCGCGCTGCTGGCCATCGTCTTCCTGGCCTATCTGCGGCCCGACTTCATGCTCGACCTGGCGAACCGCTTCTGGATGTGCATGTAGGTCAATGCGAGGATGGGCAAGTTGATTATTCCTTTTGGTGCGGCCGATGTCGCCGCCAGTTTTGATGCAGGCACCTTGAATCGTGGCCGCGACTATGTGCGCCGTGGCAAGGTGCTGGCCGTTACGGTGGATGGCGATGAGATCAAGGGCCGGGTCAGCGGGAGTGGCCGCCAAAGCTACCGGCAAACGGTGCGCATCAAGCCAGGCAAGCGTGGTATGCATTTCGACGGCGAATGCAGCTGTCCCATGGATTACAACTGCAAGCACGTGGTGGCGCTCCTGCTGCGCTATCTGGAACTGGCGCCGCCGCAGCTTGCTGCCGTGCCTGAGGATGGGCTGACGCCACCTCTGCTTTCCTGGTTGCGCGGCCTGGCGCATGCCGTCGCACCCAGGCCCGTGGTCAAACGTGCAGGCGCTGCGGCGCAATCCATGTATCGCCTGGTGTATGTGCTGATGCCAAGCCCTTCGGGACGCCTGGATCTGTTGCTGTGTCGCGCGCGGCTGCGCGTCGGCGGCGCCATTGCCTCCGTGTCGGTGCTGGCAAACCTCTACGATATCCGTCATCACCCGCCAGCTTATGTGACGGCGGCTGATCGTTACTCGACGCATCTGTTTTACCTGCTGCGTGGAGGTTCCGAGTTTTCCACCGCCATTGCCGACGTGCGCGGCGCCATCGGCGCCGAGTTGCTGCAGGATCTGCTGCGAGGGCAGCGGCTGTTTCGCGCCGCCACACGCGATGAATTGAAGGCCGGCCTGCTGACGCCGATGCAGGCGGCCGATGCGCGCCAGGCGCGCCTGGCCTGGGCCGTACAGGAAGACGACAGTGTCATCCTGCGCTGGGAGTCGGACGATGGCGCGCCGCTGGAACATGTGCTGGCGACGGAGCCGGCGCTGTTTGTTCGGGCTGGAGAGATCGGGCCGCTGCACTTGCCGGAAGGCTTGGCGGGCCTGGCGCTGAACGAATTGAATTTGCTGCTGGCCGGCGCGCCGCGCGTCGCCGGCAAGCAGCGTGCCGTACTGGCGCGTGAGCTGCTGGCGCTAGGACTGGATCGCATCGTTGCGCCGCCGCCAGCGCAGCGCAAGATTGTTCGGCGCGATATCGCGCCGCGTCCTTTCCTGCTGTTGGCCAGCATCGACAGCGATGCCGCCGCCGCGCCGCCGCACGACTTTGTCCTGCTGGCGTTCGATTATGACGGCATGCGCGCGCCGGCCGATGGCGCGTCCCGGCTGCAGCGGCATAACGCCAATGGCAACGAGATGATCGAGCGCGATATGGATGCTGAAAAAGCTGCCATGAGCGCGCTGCGAGCGCGCGGTTTTATCGCCCCCGACGCCAGCATAACGGCGCTGCGTTCGGTGGCCGGCGTCCTGCAATTGCCCAGCCAGGCTGCCTGGCTCGATTTTGCCGCGCATGGCGTGCCTGCCTTGCGCCAGCAGGGTTGGCTGATCGAATACGGCCCCGGCTATCGCTACGATCTGGCCTCGGTCGACGATTGGTATGCCGAGGTGGCGGAAGACGCCGAAGGCGGCAATGCGTGGTTCGAGCTGGAACTGGGCATCGTCGTCAATGGGCAGCGCATCCCCTTGCTGCCGGTGCTGCTGCAATGGATACGCGAGGCGCCCGACCACTTCTATCCGGCCGTGCTGGCCCTGCGCGACGATGACGAACATCTGATTGCCAGTCTGCCCGGCGGCATGCAGGTGGCACTGCCGTGGAGCCGCATCAAGCCGATTCTGCACACCTTGGGCGAGCTGTATTTCAAGGAACGGCTGGGTGCCGGCCTGCGCCTGCCGGCGCTCGATGCGGCACGCCTGGCCGAGCTGGAAGCGGCAGTGCAGATGCGCTGGACGGGCGGCGAGCGGCTACGCCAGCTGGGCGCCAGGCTGCGCGGTTTTGACGGCGTTGCGCCGCTTGCCGCGCCGAGCGGCTTGCAAGCGAGTTTGCGCCCTTATCAGGCAGAAGGCCTGGCGTGGATGCAGTTCCTGCGCGAATACCACTTTGCCGGCATCCTGGCCGACGACATGGGACTGGGGAAAACGGTACAGACCCTGTCCCACATCCTGCTGGAGAAGGAAGCGGGACGCTTGACGGCGCCGGCCCTGGTGGTTGCGCCAACCAGCCTGATGGGTAACTGGCAGGATGAGGCATCCCGCTTTGCGCCTGGCTTGCGGGTGCTGCTGCTGCATGGAGCACAGCGCGCGCAGCATTTCGAACAGATGGGCCAATACGACCTGGTGCTGACCACGTATGCGCTGCTGCCGCGTGACGAGGAGGCCTTGCGCGGCCAGCGTTTCCATCTGCTGGTGCTGGACGAATCGCAATACATCAAGAATCACCGGTCGAAGGCCGCGCAGACGGCGGGCCTGTTGCAGGCCACGCATCGCCTGTGCCTGACGGGCACGCCGTTGCAAAATCACCTGGGGGAGTTGTGGGCACAGTTTCATTTCCTGATGCCGGGCTTGCTGGGCGATGAAAAGAGCTTCAATGCCGAGTATCGCAAGCCGATAGAACAGCTGGGCGATCATGCGCGCAATGCTTTCCTAGTCCGCCGTCTCAAGCCCTTCCTGCTGCGCCGTACCAAGGACAAGGTAGCCAGGGAATTGCCGGCCAAGACAGAGATGGTGCGCGAAGTCGAACTGGCCGGCGCGCAGCGCGACCTGTACGAGACGGTGCGCCTTGCCATGGATAAGAAAGTACGCGCGGCGATTACCGCGAAAGGGCTGGCGCGTAGCCAGATCGTGATCCTCGAAGCCCTGCTCAAATTGCGCCAGGTATGTTGTGATCCGCGCCTGGTGGCGAATGCCGGCAAGAAGGGCGCCGCGCCATCGGCCAAGTTGCTGGAATTGATGGGAATGCTCGAAGCCTTGCTGGCGGAAGGGCGCAAAGTGCTGGTGTTCTCGCAATTTACCAGCATGCTGGCACTGATCGAAGCGCAGTTGCGCGAACGCGGTATCGCCTATGCCTTGCTGACTGGCGATACCAAGGATCGCAGCGCGCAGGTCGACACCTTCCAGCAAGGTAGTGTGCCGCTATTTTTGATCAGCCTGAAGGCTGGCGGTGTGGGCTTGAACCTGACCGCTGCCGATACCGTGATCCATTACGACCCTTGGTGGAATCCGGCAGCGGAAAACCAGGCCACGGATCGCGCCTGGCGTATCGGCCAGGACAAGCCGGTGTTCGTCTACAAATTGATCGCCAAAGGCACGCTGGAGGAAAAAATCCAGGAAATGCAGCGTCGCAAGGCCGAACTGGCCGATGCCGTATTGGCGCAAGGTCCGGCGCAAGCGCTGGCGATCACGCAAGACGACCTGCAGGCGATTTTCGCACCCTTGAAAAGCGTCTAGACTTTTAAAAACTCTTCCTTGCCACCCAGCCAGCGCGCCAAATGCGCTTCCACGGTGGCGGCGGCGGCCGTCGTGGCGGCGTGCAGCAGATCGTGCGCCACGTCGCGCGCCTGGTCGACCAGCCATTGATCCGTTTCCAGGTCGGCGAAACGCAGCATGGCCTGGCCGGACTGGCGCGCGCCAAGGAATTCGCCGGGGCCGCGGATTTCCAGGTCGCGGCGGGCGATTTCAAAGCCGTCCGTCGTTTCGCGCATGGTCATCAGGCGCTGGCGCGCCACGCCACCCAGCGGACCCTGGTACAGCAGCAGGCAGACGCTGGCCGCCGAGCCGCGCCCCACGCGCCCGCGCAGCTGGTGCAGCTGCGACAAGCCAAAACGCTCGGCATGTTCGATCACCATCAGCGAAGCGTTCGGCACGTCCACGCCCACCTCGATGACGGTGGTGGCCACCAGCACGTGGATATGGCCGGCGATGAAGGCATCCATCACTTCCTGCTTTTCCGCCGGCTTCAGGCGGCCGTGCACCAGGCCCACCTGCAGCGCGGGCAGGGCTTCGGCCAGCATCATGTAGGTGTCGGTGGCCGTCTGCAGCTGCAGCGCCTCCGATTCCTCGATCAGCGGACAGACCCAGTACACTTGCCGGCCTTCCAGCGCGGCCGCATACACGCGGGCGATGACTTCGTCGCGCCGGTTCTGGTCGATGGCGCGCGTGACGATGGGGCTGCGCCCGGGCGGCAGCTCGTCGATCACCGACACTTCCAGGTCGGCGTAATACGTCATGGCCAAGGTGCGCGGGATCGGCGTGGCCGACATCATCAACTGGTGCGGCACGGCCGCGCTGTCACCCTTGTTGCGCAGGGTCAGGCGCTGGCCCACGCCGAAGCGGTGCTGCTCGTCGACGATCACCAGGCCCAGTCTGGCAAACAGCACGTTGTCCTGGATCAGCGCATGCGTGCCGATCACCAGCTGCGCCTCGCCCGATTCGATCAGGGCCAGCGCCGCCGCCTTTTCCTTTTTCTTCAGGCTGCCCGTCAGCCAGGCCACCTTCACGCCCAGCGGCTCCATCCAGGCGGCGATCTTGCGGAAGTGCTGCTCCGCCAGGATTTCCGTGGGGGCCATCAGCGCGGCCTGGTAGCCGCTGTCGATGGCCTGCGTGGCGGACAGGGCGGCGACCACCGTCTTGCCGCTGCCGACGTCGCCCTGCAGCAGGCGCTGCATGGGATAGGGCTGGCGCAGGTCGGTGCGGATCTCCTCGAGCACGCGCGCCTGCGCGCCCGTCAGCTTGAAGGGCAGGGCGGCGCCGAAGGCTTCCGAGAGGGGACCGACGACGGGCAGGGAGGCCGCGCCTTTCGAGCGGCGCGCGCGCTGGGCGCGTTTCAGCGACAGCTGCTGCGCCAGCAGTTCATCGAACTTCATGCGCACCCAGGCCGGGTGCGAGCGGTCCATCAGCGCGCTTTCATCGATGTCCTGCGGCGGATAGTGCAGCAGGTGCACGGCGGCGCGGAACGGCGATAGCTGCATCTGGCGCAGCAGATGCTCGGGCAAGGTGTCCTGCCAGTCGATGCGGCGCATGGCGTCGGCGATCTCGCGCCGCAGCACGTGCTGCGACAGGCCTTCGCCCGATGGATACACGGGCGTGAGCGCCGTGGGCAGCGGCGCGCCCTCGTTGACCACCTTGTAGGTCGGGTGCACCATCTCGGCGCCGAAGAATCCGTGTTTGAGTTCGGCGCGCGCGCGCACGCGCGTGCCTTCGGCCAGCTGCTTGACCTGGCTGCCGTAGAAATTCATGAAGCGCAGCAGCAAATTGCCCGTTTCGTCGGCGATCGTCACCAGCAGCTGCTTGCGCGGCTTGAAATTGACTTCGCACTTGGTGACGATGCCCTCGACCTGCCACGATTCGCCGCCGCGCAGGCAGGCGTCGCGGATGGTATAGACCTTGGTCTCGTCCTCGTAGCGCATCGGCAAGTGCAGCACCAGGTCCATATCCGTGCGCAAGCCCAGTCTGGCCAGCCGGCTTTCCGTGCTGACCACCTTTTTGGCCGCTTTCGGCTTCGCGGCGGGATTGGCTATGGGAGGAAGATCGGGCGTTGGATCGGACATATGCAAGGTTTTGGTGCCATTAGCGCAGGTTTTTATGCCGCTAGCGTAAAATAGAGGGTTGTCCGGCACACCCTGTGCGTACCGCAGTCATCGCGTGTTGCGGCGGATTATTGTAATGCCTGTATAGGCGCACAGTATAGTGCCAGATGTTCCATTGCGCACTCCTAATCATTTTTGACGTACTTTTGAAGCAAAACGCATGTATTCGCTTTCCGATTTCGATTTTAATTTGCCGCAAGAAAACATTGCGCAAACTCCGTTGGCCGAGCGCAGCGCCTCGCGCCTGTTGCATCTGGACGGCGAGGCCCTGGCCGATCGCCAGTTCGCCGACATCGTCGGGCTGTTGCAAGCGGGCGACCTGCTGGTGATGAACGATACGCGCGTGCTCAAGGCGCGCTTCTTTGGCGTCAAGGAAAGCGGCGGCAAGATCGAGGCCCTCGTCGAGCGCGTGCTGGACGAGCGCACCGTGCTGGCCCAGGTGCGCGCGTCGAAGTCGCCGCCGCCCGGCTGCCGCATCCGCCTGGCCGACGCCTTCGACGTGACGGTCGGCCAGCGCGCCGGCGAATTTTTTACCCTGCACTTCGACGCCGACGTGTTCGAGCTGATCGAGGCGCATGGCCGGCTGCCGCTGCCGCCCTACATCGAGCACGATGCGGACGCATTTGACGAGACGCGCTACCAGACCGTGTTCAACAAGGTGCCCGGCGCCGTGGCGGCACCGACGGCGGGCCTGCATTTCGACCAGGCCCTGCTCGATCAGCTGAAGGCCAAGGGCGTCAACTTTGCCTATGTGACCCTGCACGTGGGCGCCGGCACCTTCCAGCCCGTGCGCACGGAAGTGCTGGCCGAGCACAAGATGCATACGGAGTGGTACACCATGCCGCAGGAGACCGTCGACGCCGTGCGCGCCACGCAACTGGCGGGACGCGACGTGGTGGCTGTCGGCACGACCAGCCTGCGCGCGCTGGAATCGGCGTCGCAAAGCGGCCAGCTGGTGGCGGGCAGCGCCGATACGGCCCTGTTCATCACGCCCGGCTATGCGTTCAAGACGGTGACGCGCCTGATCACCAACTTCCATTTGCCGAAATCGACCCTGCTGATGCTGGTGTCGGCCTTTGCCGGCTATGCGCCGATCCGCAGCGCCTACGCGCATGCGATCGCACAGAACTACCGTTTCTTCAGCTATGGCGATGCGATGCTGCTCACTACGCAATCGCGCGCGCCGCTTCCGCTGAACCTTACCCATACCGTGAAAGAATAAGAATGCTGGAATTTACCCTCCTCAAGACCGACACGAGCGGCCTGACCAAGGCACGCCGCGGCACCTTGAAACTCAACCACGGTGTCGTGCAGACGCCGATCTTCATGCCAGTGGGCACTTACGGTTCCGTGAAAGCCATGTCGCCGCTGGAACTCAACGAGATCGACGCGCAGATTATCTTGGGCAACACCTTCCACTTGTGGTTGCGTCCTGGCAACACCGTCATGGAGAAATTCGGCGGCTTGCACGGTTTCATGGGCTGGAACAAGCCGATCCTGACCGATTCGGGCGGATTCCAGGTGTTTTCGCTGGGTGCCATGCGCAAGATCACGGAAGAGGGCGTGCATTTCAATTCGCCCATCAACGGCGACAAGCTGTTCCTGTCGCCGGAAGTGTCGATGCAGGTGCAGCGCGTGCTGAACTCCGACATCGTCATGCAGTTTGACGAATGCACGCCGTACGAGATTGCCGGCCGCCCGGCCACCATCGAGGAAGCGGCCAAGTCCATGCGCATGTCCCTGCGCTGGGCGCAGCGCTCGAAGGACGAGTTCCACCGCGGCGAGAACCCGAATGCGCTGTTCGGCATCGTGCAGGGCGGCATGTTTGAAATGCTGCGCGACGAGTCGCTGGCCAAGCTGGAAGAGATCGATTTCCCCGGCATCGCCATCGGCGGCCTGTCCGTCGGCGAGCCGAAGGAAGACATGATGCGCATGCTGGCCCACGTGGGCCCGCGCCTGCCGGCCAACAAGCCCCATTACCTGATGGGCGTGGGCACGCCGGAAGACCTGGTGGCGGGCGTGTCGAACGGCATCGACATGTTCGACTGCGTCATGCCGACGCGGAATGCCCGCAATGGCTGGCTGTTTACCCGTTTTGGCGACATCAAGATCAAGAACGCCAAGTACAAGGAAGACCAGGCGCCGCTGGACGAGACGTGCAGCTGCTACGCCTGCCGCAACTTCTCGCGCGCGTATCTGCACCATTTGCACCGTTCCAAGGAAATCCTGGGCGCGCGCCTGAACACCATCCACAACCTGCATTACTACCTGGACCTGATGCGCCAGATGCGCGAGGCGCTGGACGAGGACCGTTTCCACGCATTTATCTTGCAATTCCATGCGGAACGCGCACGGGGAACTTAAGAAAAGCTTAGCTTGAGCCCTGGCTGCCGCATGGCGGGAAGTTTTGTGTATTGGTGCTTGGACTGGGGCGATAAAGCGTTGCATAATGCTTTTTTAGCCCCATTTAAAGTTGCCATGCCTGCAATTCGGCTTATGGCGTATGGCCAATGCTAGAATACAGCGCTATTTTTTCAAACTGATTAGAACTGGAGTCACCGTGTTTTTCATTTCCAACGCTTATGCGCAAGCCCCAACCGACGCCCTGGGCCTCGGCGGCAACCTGACCAGCTTCCTGCCGCTGGTATTGATGTTCGTGGTCATGTATTTCCTGATGATCCGCCCACAGCAAAAACGCGCCAAAGAACAACGGGCGATGATGGACGCGCTGACCAAGGGTGACGAAGTCGTCACCGCCGGCGGCATGCTGGGCCGCGTTGTCAAGGTAGTGGACGCTTACGTCACTATCGAAGTGGCGACCGGCACCGAAATCACGGTGCAAAAGAGCTCCATTACCACCTTGCTGCCTAAAGGCACCCTGAAGGCGCTGTAATTCCTCGCTGTCATTGCCTCGGCAATGATAGACCGGGGTGGCTATCCGCCGCCCCTCGCGACGCCTCCGACGCTCAACACTGAACGCTGAATCACTATGAATCGCTATCCTGCCTGGAAATACATCATCATCGTCGTCGCCTTATTGCTGGGCGCACTCTATACGGCACCCAATTATTTCGGTGAGTCACCGGCGCTGCAAGTAACCAGCGGCAAGTCGACTGTCAAAGTGACGGGCGAGCTGATGGCGCAAGTCGAGCAAATATTGACGAAAGAGAACGTCAAGTCGGAAGGCGTCACCATGGATGGTGCCGGCAACCTGGCCTCCGTGCGCGTGCGTTTTGCCGATCCCGATACCCAGTTCAAGGCAAAACTGGTGCTGGAAAAGGATTTGAATCCCGATTCCACCGATCCCGCGTTCATCGTGACGGTCAACCTGCAAGCCAATACCCCGATGTGGATGCAAAAATTGCATGCCTTGCCCATGTTCCTGGGCCTGGACTTGCGCGGTGGCGTGCACTTCCTGATGCAGGTCGATGCGAAAGCCGTACTGAACAAGAAAGTCCAGGGCGTCCAGTCCGCCGCGCGTAGCGTGTTGCGCGACAAGAATATCCGCCATGCGGGCATCGAGCGCGTGGGCGATAGCGTGCAAATCAACTTCCGCGACGCGGAAACGCGCCTGAAAGCAAAGAACGTGCTGTCCGACCAGATGACGGAACTGGCGTTCGCCGATGCGGGCGAAGGCAGCGACCTGAAACTGAACATCACCCTGAAGCCGGCCGCCCTGAAAGCAACCATCGATGAAGGCGTGAAACAGAATATCTCCACCCTGTCCAAGCGTGTCAACGAGCTGGGCGTGGCCGAGCCGCTGATCCAGCAGCAAGGTCCTGACCGTATCGTGGTGCAACTGCCTGGCGTACAGGACGTGGCCCGCGCGAAAGCCATCATCGGCCGCACGGCCACCCTGGAAGTGCGCCTGGTCGATGAAACCATCGTGCCTGGCACCGAACTGTCGAGCGCCATCCCGTTCAACTCGGAATTGTTTACGGTTGGCAAGGGCGTACCTGTCGTGCTGGCGAAAGACGTGATCCTGACGGGCGACTACATCTCCAGCGCCACGGCCAGCTTCGACCAGAACCAGCAAGCGGCCGTGTCGATCGACCTGAATGGCGACGGCGGCCGCAAGATGCGCGAAGCGACGCGCGAGCGCGTGGGCAAGCGCATGGCCATCGTGCTGTTTGAAAAGGGCAAGCCGGAAGTATTGTCCGTCGCGACCATCCAGCAGGAACTCGGCTCGCGCTTCCAGATCACCGGCATGGGCGGCGCGGAAAACGCGAATGAACTGGCGCTGCTGCTGCGCTCGGGCGCCCTGTCCGCACCGATGACCGTCATCGAAGAACGCACGATCGGACCGCAGCTGGGCGCGGAAAACATCGCCAAGGGCTTCCATTCGACCCTGTATGGCTTCATCGCCATCGCCATCTTCATGATCGCCTACTACATGCTGTTCGGCGCCTTCAGCGTGCTGGCCCTGGCCACCAACCTGCTGCTGCTGGTCGGCCTGCTGTCGATGATCCAGGTGACCTTGACCTTGCCCGGTATCGCCGCTATCGCGCTGGCGCTGGGCATGGCGATTGACGCCAACGTGCTGATCAATGAACGTATCCGCGAAGAGCTGCGCGCCGGCAATACGCCGCAAGCGGCCATCGCCGCCGGCTTCGACCGCGCCTGGGCCACGATTCTGGACTCGAACGTGACCACCCTGATCGTCGGCCTGGCGCTGCTGGCCTTCGGCAGCGGTCCCGTGCGCGGCTTCGCTGTTGTGCATTGCCTGGGTATTCTGACCTCGATGTTCTCCTCCGTCTTCGTCTCGCGCGGCGTGGTCAACCTCTGGTATGGCCGCAAGAAAAAGCTGACGACCCTGTCGATCGGCACGGTATGGGTGCCGGGCACGAGCAAATAAGCCAGGGCTCCGACTTACCGAATAGCGTCAACAGCGATAGCGTCCGGCGGCCCAGCCGCCGGACGCACAGAATAGAACTCAGAGGATTTCATGGAATTTTTCCGGATCAAAAAAGATATTCCCTTCATGCGCCATGCGTTGATTTTCAACGTCATTTCGGCCGTGACCTTCATTGCCGCCGTCTTCTTCCTGTTCCACAAGGGCTTGCACCTGTCCGTGGAATTCAAGGGCGGCACCGTGCTGGAGGTGAAGTACCCGAAAGCGGCCAATCTCGAAGGCATACGCGGCACCCTGATCAAGATGGGCTACGAAGAGCCGGGCGTGACCAGCTTCGATACGGCGCGCGACGTGATGATCCGTCTGCCGGTGGAAAAGGGCGTGACTGCCGCGAACACTTCGCAGCGCGTGTTTGAAACGCTGTGCAAGGTCGAGCAAGGCACGACCAAGGGCATCGATACCGTTACCGAGAAGGGCGAGCACGTCATCAAGACCGCCTGCGTGGACGCTGCCGGCAACGAAGCGCTGGTGCTGCAGAAAGTCGAATTCGTCGGCCCGCAAGTGGGCGACGAATTGACGCAGAACGGCTTGAACGCGCTGGTGATGGTGATTCTGGGCGTGATGATCTACCTGGCGATCCGCTTCGAGTGGAAATACGCTGTCTCGGCGATTATCGCCAACTTGCATGACGTGGTGATCATCCTGGGCTTCTTCGCCTTCTTCGAATGGGAGTTCTCGCTGACGGTGCTGGCGGCCATTCTGGCGGTGCTGGGCTACTCGGTCAACGAATCGGTGGTGATCTTTGACCGTATCCGTGAAAACTTCCGCAAGCAGCGCAAGGCGTCCGTGCATGAAGTGATCGACAACGCGATCACCAGCACCATTTCGCGTACCATCATCACCCACGGTTCCACCCAGATGATGGTGCTGTCGATGCTGGTCTTCGGCGGCCAGACCCTGCACCATTTCGCGCTGGCGCTGACCATCGGTATCTGCTTCGGTATTTACTCGTCCGTGTTCGTCGCGGCCTCGATCGCCATGTGGCTGGGCGTCAAGCGCGAAGACTTGATCAAGCCGATCAAGGAAAAAGACGAAACCGACGGCGCCGTGGTGTAAACGCAGGTTTTTGCACAGCGAACCCAAGAACGATCACCCCTCGCGGTGGTCGTTTTTTTTTGTGACGGATGACGATGAAGCGTTTTGTATGGATGGCGGCGATGATGGGCGTGACCGCGCTGGCCGGCGCGGCGGATGTCAGCCGGGCGGCCGGCGACGCCATCGTCCTGCGCGGTGCCATCGCTGACGGCGATGTGGAGAAGGTGCGGCAACTGGCCACGTCGGAGACCACTGTGTTGCGCGTGAATAGCGGCGGTGGCGATCCGCAGGCGGCCATGCTGCTGGGGCGCTACCTGCGCCAGCGGCAGTGGGACCTGTCCGTCGATACCGTGTGTGCGGGCAGCTGCGCGCTGTATCTCTTCCCTGCCGCGCGCCGCAAGCATATCCCTGCCGGCGCCGTGCTGGCGCTGCAGGACACGGCCTTCCTGCGCGCGCAGGCAGGCCCGCAGCAGATGCGCCGCAGCCTGGTGGAGGCGGGCGTGCCGGCCGATGAGCTCGAGCGTGAAACGGCGGCGCTGGCGGCGCAACTGGCCGCGACGGCGGCGCAGGAAGCGGCCTTTGCCGCGGAGCTGGGCATCGCGTCCGCCTTCTACCGCGACTTCCGGCAGGTGGCGGCGCAGGCCGACGGCGTGCGCCGGCGCTTTCCCGACCAGGATGCCGCCGTCTACTGGTGGCCGGCCGCGGCCCGCCTGCAGCGCTGCTACGGCATCGCCGGCGTGCAAGAAGGCACGCGCGCGGCGCGTCTGGGGCCCGACGGCTATCTGTACGTGCCGGCCTTGTCTGCCCTGGTCATGGGCGACCAGGCATTGCAGGACTGTCCATGAGCCGCAGCGGACGCCTGTTCCTGCTGATGGACGCCATGCGCGCCAGGCGCGTGCCCGTCACGGCGGCCCAGTTGGCGCAGCAGCTGGGCGTATCCGAGCGCACGATTTACCGCGATATCCAGACCCTGGCCGAACTGGGGGCGCCCCTGCAGGGCGAAGCCGGCATCGGCTATGTGCTGCGCCGTGGCGCCTTCTTGCCGCCGCTGATGTTCGGTCCCGATGAACTGGAGGCGCTGGTGCTGGGCGCGCGCTGGGTGCGCCGGCAGGGCGATGCGGGCCTGGCGCAGGCGGCCAGCAATGCGCTGGCGAAGATCGCGGCCGCCTCGCCGCGCGACCTGCGCGACAGTATGGCCGACACCAGCCTGTGGGTACCGCTGGGCCGTCCCGCCGATGGCAGGCAGCCGGCCGACCGCTACGTGCAGCCCGTGCGCGAGGCGATCCGCTACGAACAGAAGCTCACCCTGGGCTATCAGGATGAACACGGCAGCGCCACTTCGCGCACCGTCTGGCCGTTTGCCCTGGCCTTTTTCGAGGGCAAGCGCCTGCTGGCCGCCTGGTGCGAGTTGCGCGGCGATTACCGGCACTTCCGCATCGACCGCATCGCCAGCGTGCAGCGGCACGAGGAACGCTATCCCACGCGCCGCCATGCCTTGCTCGACACCTGGCGCAAGGCGCATGACATTGATCCGGAAAGCTAGCGATCCGGAGCGCTGGCCGCTGGCGGGATGCTCCTGACAAAAACTGTCAGTGACTGGTTCTACGATGGTGGCTTCTTCACTCACCGGAGTACTCCATCATGCGTCTGTACCACCACCCCATGTCCTCGAATGCCCGCCGTGCCCTGATGACGGCGATCCACCTGGGCTTGCCTCTGGAACTGGCCGAAGTCGACCTGATGAATGCGGATGACCGCCGCCGCCTGGGCGAACTGAATCCGAACGGCAAGGTGCCCGTGCTGGCCGATGGCGCTTTCCTGCTGTGGGAATCGTGCGCCATCATGCAATACCTGGCCGAGCAGGTGCCGGGCCAGACCGTCTATCCTTCGGCGCCGCAGGCCCGCGCCGACGTCAACCGCTGGCTGTTCTGGGCGGCGCAGCACTTCGCGCCCGCCATCAGCGTGCTGGCCTGGGAACGCGCATGGAAAGGCATGACGGGCCATGGTCCGGCCGATCCGCTGGAAGAGGCGCGCGGCGAGCACGAGCTGCACGCCTGCGCCGTGGTGCTGGACGCGCATCTGGCGGGGCGTAGCTGGCTCAGCGGCGAAGACGTGACCCTGGCCGATTTCGCCGTGGCCGCGCCGCTGATGTACAGCGAAGCGGTGCGGCTGCCGCTGGCGCAGTACCAGCACATCCACGCGTGGTTTGCCCGCGTGCGGCAGCTGCGGGCCTGGCAGGAAACGGAAGTGGAGCTGTTGCCGCAATAATGTGCGCGCTAAGTGTGCCAGCGCACGGAGCCGGTGTGGCGCAGCGCATAAGATAGGGCTGTCTCTTTCAGGACATCCCTAGCTTTGGACTTTACCCGCTTTCGAGCGGGTTTTTTTTGTCCGGCGTTTGCGTTTGAAGGGGGGATAATTTAAGGCTTGATAATTTGACACCTGCTGCACATATGGGGCCTATCCCACTGCCAGCAGGTACGCCATGTTCATGCCACGCCATCCGCAGCCCCTGTTGAGCACCAGGGCGGTCGCCACGCAAGTCGCCCAGCAACAGCAGGGCACGCAGGCCATGGACAAGCATGTGCTGGTCGTCGAGACGGCCAGGCCGGCGACGCCGCCGCCAGTGGCCAGGAAGCCGGCAGGCTAGTGCACGAGCACTTTCAGCAGCGACTGCACTTCATCGTCCGATTCTTCCATGATGCTCGACAAGGTCGCATCGTCGCCGATCAGGCAATCGATGCTGCGTGCGGCGCGCGCGGCCCGCACGGCGATGGCGGCCGGGCTTTCGTTGAGGGGCGACGAGACGGGCGCCAGGTCGTTTGCCAGCAGCAGGGTGTCGCCCAGCGATTCGGGCGGGATGGCACGCAGGCCTTCCCACAGCGCATCGATGGCGCCCATCACGGCTTCCGGCACCTTCAGTTTGGTCAGCACGCCATGGCCGATCGCCTGTTCGCCATGTTCGACCCAGTCCTGCGGTTCGCCGTCCAGGAGGCCGGGAAATTCGGCCGCGCGCGACAGCAGATAAAAGCCGCCCACTTCATGCATGATGCCGGCAAACAGGGCCGTATCGGGGTCCACCTTGGTGACGCGGCGGGCCAGTACCTGCGACAGGGCCGCCACGTGGGCCGTGTGTTCCCACAGCTGGTTGGCCTTTGCTTGCAGCGCGGGATCGGTGATGGTGCTGCCCAGCTGGCGCACGATCAGCGATGCCACCACCGATTGCAGGGTACGCACGCCGAGTCGTTGCACGGCATTGCGCACGCTGGTGATTTCGTTGCCGGAACGGTTGAACGCCACCGAATTGGCGATGGCCACCGTGCGCGCGGCCAGCAGCGGGTCGGCCTGCACCAGCTTGGCAGCGGCCTCGATATGGCAGTCGGGGTCCGCCAGCGCCTCTTGCAGCTTGAGCGAAGCGTCCACATTGGCAGGAAAGGTCAGCTCGCCACGAGCGGCTTGTGCGGCGATGCTTTTAAAGGCGTCGAGTCTGTTCATTGAAAAAATTATACTCGCAATATTTCCGTACGGAACTTTTTAACCGTGATCTTTTCGCAAACAGCCGAGCAAAAGGCAAGCAAAGCCCCGTAAACGGGAAAAGGCATGCCTACCTATTGTAGATATGCCTTTTTTTTAACGACAGCGTTCGTCACAGCGCTGGACAGGACCATCGCGAGCGGATGGGATTTGTGGCCGAGAAGCGCAACCGTACTTCAGTACGGGGGCGCCGAGCCGGTGAGCATCGCCGGCCGCAAAGCGCGCCGCGCAGCAGGTACTGTCAAGTGCTACTACAGAGATTCGCTGAAGATGGCGTCGCAGCCCTCGACCAGTTCGTCGCTGTCTTCCAGTTCATCGGTCAGGCCCAGGTCGAACAATTCTTCGACGGCGTTCATGAAGCTGTTGTGCTTGGTGGCGCCGATCAGGCGGTAGATTTCACCGTCTTCGTTGCGCACGCCGATGATCAGTTTTTCCTGGCGGACCAGTTCCGGCGTGCTGGCGTTGAGCAGCAGGTTGCCGATGATGCTTTTATCGAAATGAGCGGGCTTTTTGCCTTCGAGCAGTGTGGTTTTCAACTTGGTTTCCTTTGTCTTGTTTGAATGTCTGTGCTTGATGAATGGTCAGCTGTGGCCGTTGGCGATGGCGTGTTTCAAGCCTGCCAGGGTGGTTTCCAGGCGCATGAAATCGTCTTCCGTATAGCCGTCAAACAAGCGCTGGCCCTGCTTTGTCAGCTTGGGGAACACGTCATGGAACACCTGCTCGCCCTCGCAGCTCAAGCGCACAAAATAGGAGCGCTTGTCTTTCATGCAACGTTCGCGTATCACCAGCCCCTTTTGTTCGAGGCGGTCCACCACGCCCGTCAAGGTGCCCTTGGTAATCAGGGTTTTCTGGCCCAGTTCCTTGTAGGACATGCCGCAGGTGTTGCCGAGCGTGGCAATGATGTCGAATTGCGCATGCGTCAAGCCGTACTGGCGCACGAAGTCGCTAGAAAACCGCTCGAAGCCCTGCATGCATTCGGCCAGCAGCCGGATACTTTTTAAATATCGTTCACCCATAGAGCGTGATTATATCCTTCCGTTCCGCTTTTTTCCGCCGCGTCGGGAGGCGCGGTTGCAACAGGGCTTCGATGGGGCGGAACTCCGGTATCATGTGTGCAACTCAGCCCTTGTCCGTATCCTGCCCCGCCGATGTCTTTTGCAAATCTCTCCCGTATCGGCCTCGATAAACCGTTGCGTTTGCTGCTGGTCCATGCCGGCGATGCCGAGTCGATTACCTGGGCGGGCCTGGTGCAGCCGCTGCGCCTGTGCGCGCGGGCGCTGGGGCCGGAAGCCCTGCAACTGGAGGTGCGTACGCCCGAGCAAGTGGCCCAGCAGGGCGGCAACTGGCATATCGCGCTGCTGGTGGCCGATGAAACGGAGGCGCCGCTGCGCGCCGAGCTGTGCCGGGCTGTGATCGAGCGCTGCCGTTCGGCGCCGTTCTGGGGCGGCGTGGGCGCGGCCGTGCTGTGGCTGGCCGACGCGGGCGTGATGGATGGCGTGCGCATCGCCTTGCCCTGGGCCCTGTACGCGGATGCGGAGGCCAAGGCCGAGCGGGCCATTCTGACGCCGCACCTGTTCGACATCGACGGCCCCCACATCACCTGCTGCGGCGGCGCGGCCAGCATCGACTTTTCGCTGACCCTGATCGAGACCGTGTTTGGCGCCGACGTGCAGGCGCTCGTCAAGGAAGCGCTGTGCGTGGACAAGGTGCGCGGCAAGGAAGAGCGCCAGCGCGTGGCCCTGCAGGCGCGTTTCGGCGTGCTGCAGCCGAAATTGTCGGAAGCGGTGACCTTGATGGAAGCCAATATCGAAGAACCGCTGTCGACCGATGACATCGCCAGCCTGGTGGGCCTGTCGCGGCGCCAGCTGGAGCGGCTGTTCAAGCAATACCTGGGCAGCTTGCCGTCGCGCTACTACCTGGAGCTGCGCCTGCAGCGCTCGCGGCAACTATTGCTCGATACACATTATTCCATCGTGCAAGTAGGCCTCATGTGCGGCTTTTCCTCCGGTTCGCACTTTTCCACGGCGTTTGGCACTTTATTTGGCAATACCCCCCGCGAAGAGCGGCAGCGCAAGCTGATGCCGCCGGCCTAGCCCCGCGTCAAGGCAGCTGTGATGAATTGTGAAAATCCTTGTCGCAGATTCAAAAGAGTTTTAGCATCCCGCTTTTTATAATGCAGTACACACGTAGCTGTCGTAGCTGCGGAGTACCTAACATATTGATGGGGAAATGCTATGAATGCCAAGCTTGATTCGACCGTAACGGCTCGTCCAGTCACCCGGGAAACCTTTGACCAGGTCCTCGTTCCTACCTACGCCCCTGCAGCCATGGTGCCCGTGCGCGGTTCCGGACTGGATCTGTGGGACCAGGCAGGCAAGCATTACCTCGATTTCACCTCCGGCATCGCCGTCAACAGCCTGGGCCACTGCCATCCGGCCCTGGTCGACGTGCTGACCAAGCAAATCAATAATTTGTGGCATTTGGGCAACGGCTACACCAACGAGCCGGTGCTGCGCCTGGCGCTGGCCCTGACGGAAGCGACCTTCGCCGACCGCGCCTTCTTCTGCAACTCGGGCGCGGAAGCCAACGAAGCGGCCCTGAAACTGGCGCGCAAGTATGCGCACGCCAAGTTCGGCGCGCACAAGTCGCGCATCATCTCGTGCTTCAGCTCTTTCCACGGCCGCACCCTGTTTACGGTGTCCGTCGGCGGTCAGGCCAAGTACACGGAAGGCTTCGAGCCGCTGCCGCCTTCGATCGACCACATCGCCTACAACGATATCGAAGCGGCGCGCGCCGCCATCGGCGATGACGTGTGCGCCGTGATCGTCGAGCCGGTACAAGGCGAAGGCGGCGTGGTGCCCGGCAATCCGGAGTTCCTCAAGGAACTGCGCGCCCTGTGCGACAAGACGGGCGCCCTGTTGATTTTCGACGAAGTCCAGTGCGGCATGGGCCGCACTGGCGCGTTGTTCGCCTACATGGGCTACGGCGTCACGCCGGACATCCTGACGGCCGCCAAGGCGCTGGGCAACGGCTACCCGATCGGCGCCATGCTGACCACCAATGAACTGGCGCAGACCCTGGCCGTCGGCACGCACGGCACCACCTACGGCGGCAATCCGCTGGCCGCCACCGTGGCCCTGACCGTGCTGGAGACGATCAACACGCCGGCCTTCCTGGCCCGCGTCAAGGAAGCGAGCGTCAATACCATCGCCATGCTGCAAGGCCTGATCACGGATTACCCGCAAGTGTTCTCCGCCGTGCGCGGCAGCGGTTTGCTGCTGGGCCTGGTAGTCAGCGATGCCTGGAAGGGCCGCGCGAAGGACATCCAGAAAGCGGCCGAAGCGCAAGGCTTGATGGTGCTGATCGCCGGCATGGACGTGGTGCGCCTGGCGCCGGCCCTGATCGTCTCGGACGAACAGATTGCCGAAGCGGGCCGCTTGCTGCGCGTGGCCATCGACGGCATGCTGAAAGCCTGAGGCTAGCCTCGCTCCCTGTTTGATCACCGGCCCGCCGCTTTGCTGCGGGCCGGCTTGGTTCTACCCTGGCATTGTCTGCACTGAAGGAGTATCCATGTATGTTGTCCGTCCGGTAGAAATTGCGGATATCGCAGCCCTCGAAGCGCTGGCCGCGGTAACCATGCCGGGTGTCCATACCCTGCCGAAGACGCGCGAAAAAATCGCCGCCTCCGTCGAGCGCTCCATCGCCTCGTTTGCCGCCCATGTCGACATCCCCAGCGAAGAGTCGTATCTCTTCGTGCTTGAATCCCTGCTCGACAAGAGCATCTTCGGTACGGCCGCCATCTTCGCCTCGGCCGGCTCGAACGGCACCTATTTTTCCTTTCGCAACGACGTCATCCAGCAAGTCTCGCGCGACCTGAACATCAGTCACAGCGTGCATGCGCTGACCCTGTGTTCGGAGCTGACGGCGTACTCGCAGCTGTCCGGCTTCTATGTGCGCAATATGGAACAGGCGGGCCTGGAGGCGGCCTTGCTGTCGCGCGCGCGGCTGCTGTTCGCCGTGCTGGCGCCGCACCGTTTCGGCGACCGCTTCTTCGTGCCGCTGGCCGGCATCACGGACGCCAACGGCCAGTCGCCGTTCTGGGACGCGCTGGGCCGCAAGTTCTTCCAGATGGATTTCCTCGATGCCGAGAAAGTCATCGGCGGCGCGCGCAACCGCACCCTGATCGTCGAACTGATGCCGCATTACCCCGTGTACGTGCCGCTCTTGCCCGGCGACGCGCAGGCGGCCATGGGCCAGATCCACCCGAGCGGCGAACTGGCCTTCAACCTGCTGACGGAAGAAGGCTTCGAAGCCGACGACTACATCGACATCTTCGATGGCGGCCCGATCCTGCAGGCGCACAAGAATTCGCTGCGCTCGTTTACGGGCTCGCTCACGCGCCGTGTCGTCGCAGGCGTCACGCCCAGCCGCACGGGCCTGAAAGTGCATTACGCGATCGCTTCGGGCGCGGAGCGCAACTTCCGCGCCGTCACCTTCACCTGCGATGCGCTCGAAGGGCAGGACACCATCGGCTTGCCGGCCGAGCTGATCGAGGCGCTGGCCGTGGCCGAAGGCGACAGCGTCATCTGCGTGCGCATCTAACCGAGAGAACATTATGCTAGTAGTACGCGCCATCAACGTTTCTGACCTGGACGCCCTGTACGGCCTGGCCAGCCAGGTCGGCACCGGCATGACCACCCTCAAGCCGGACATGAAAATGCTGGGCGACCGCCTGGCCATCGCCTGCGCCTCGTTCGCCGAAACGATCCCGCCCGAAAAGCGCGACTACATGTTCGTCATGGAGGATACCGACACGGGCCGCCTGGCCGGCGTGTGCGCCATCAAGGGCGCCGTGGGCCTGGACGAACCGTTCTATAACTACCGCATCGGCACGCTCGTGCACTCGAGCCGCGAGCTCGATGTGTTTACGCGCATGGAAACGCTGTACCTGTCGAACGACCTGACGGGCAGCACGGAACTGTGCTCGCTGTTTTTGCACCCCGATTACCGCAGCGGCAACAACGGCAAGCTGCTGTCGAAAAGCCGTTTTCTCTTCATCGCCCAGTTCCCGCACCTGTTCACGGAAAAGCTGATCGCGGAAATGCGCGGCTACCAGGCGCCGGACGGCAGCTCGCCGTTCTACGAGGGCCTGGGCCGCCACTTCTTCAAGATGGATTTCCACCACGTCGACGACCTGACGAGCCTGGGGAAAAAATCCTTCATCGCCGAACTGATGCCGCGCCAACCCATGTACGTGGCCTACCTGCCCGACGAGGCGCAGGAAGTCATCGGCAAGGTGCATCTGAGCACGGCGCCCGCGCGCCGCCTGCTGGAACAGGAAGGCTTGCACTTCGAAGGCTATGTCGACATTTTCGACGCCGGTCCCGTGCTGCAGGCGCGCGTCTCCGAGCTGCGCGCCATGCGCGACAGCATGCCGGCCGTGCTCGACGCCGAGGCGGCACCGGAAGCCTGCGGCGACCTTGCCCAGGCCGAGCCGTATCTGGTGTCGAACACCGACCTGAAAGATTTCCGCATGATCGTCACCAGCGCCAATCCGCACAGCGGCAAGATCGCGCTCGATGACGATGAATTGCATTTGCTGCGTAGCCGCAATGGCGACACCGTGCGCACCTTGTCACTCAACCCGAGGAAGCATCCCCATGTCTAAATCGTCCGACCTTCATTCATCTACCGCAGCATCGAACTTCATCAACGGCGCCTGGCTGCCAGGCACGGGCCGCGAACTGGTCACCATCGATCCGTCGAACGGCAAGCAGACCTGGGCCAGCCTGGAAGCGACGGAAAACGAAGTGGAACAGGCTTGCCAGGCCGCCCGCGCAGCGTTCGAAGCGTGGGCCGATACGCCCGTCGAAGAACGCATCGCCATCTGCGTGCGCTTCCGCGAGCTGCTGAAGGAGCACGCCGAAGCGCTGGCGCTGCTGATCTCGGAAGAAGTGGGCAAACCGCTGTGGGAATCGCGCACGGAAGTGGCCACGATGGCCAACAAGATCGATATCTCGGTGCAGTCGTATCACGCGCGCACGGGCATCACGCAAAGCAAGATCGCCGATGGCGACGCCGTGCTGCGCCACCGCCCGCATGGCGTGTTCGGCGTGTTCGGCCCGTATAACTTCCCCGGCCACCTGCCGAACGGCCACATCGTGCCGGCCCTGATCGCCGGTAACACCATCGTCTTCAAGCCCAGCGAATATGCGCCCCGCACGGCCGTGAAAACCGTGCAGCTGTGGCAGCAGGCGGGCTTGCCGGACGGCGTCGTCAACCTCGTCAACGGCGGGCGCGACACGGGCGTGGCCCTGGGCGCCAATGCCCGCCTCGACGGCGTGCTGTTTACGGGTTCCTGCCAGACAGGCATCAGCCTGCACCGCCAGTTCGGCGGCCAGCCGGGCAAGATGCTGGCGCTGGAAATGGGCGGCAACAACGCCCTCGTCGTGTGGGATGTGAAAGATGTGGACGCGGCCGTGCATCACGCGATCTTTTCCGCCTTTGTCTCGGCCGGCCAGCGCTGCACCTGCGCGCGCCGCCTGGTGGTGCAGGACAATGCAGCCGGCGCAGCGTTTGTCGCGCGCCTGGTGGAAGTGGCGGCGAAATTGGGCATCGGCGCTTCCGACGCGCAGCCGCAGCCCTTCATGGGTCCAGTGGTGTCGAGCGCCGTGGCGGCGCGCCTGGTGCTGGCGCAGGCGGACATGGTGGCCAAGGGCGGCACCACCCTGCTGCAGATGCGCCAGTTGAATCCGCAGGCAGGCTTTGTGACGGCCGGCATCGTCGACGTCACCGCTGCCGTTGGCATTGCGGACGAAGAATGGTTCGGCCCCTTGCTGCAAGTAATACGCGTGGCCGATTTCGATGCGGCCCTGAAGGTGGCCAACGCCACCGAATTCGGCCTGGCCGCCGCCTTGCTGTCCGACGATCCGGCTCTGTGGCAAACCTTCCAGGTGCGCGCGCGCGCCGGCATCATCAACTGGAACCGTCCTACCACGGGCGCGGCCAGCACGGCGCCGTTCGGCGGTATCGGCAAGTCGGGCAACCACCGTCCGAGCGCCTATTACGCGGCCGACTACTGCGCCTATCCGGTCGCCTCGATCGAGAACAGCGCACTGGAAATGCCGGCCAAGCTGTCGCCCGGCCTGAATTTTTAAGTTTTGAAGGACATACCCATGCACAGCACGCGCGAATACAATTTTGACGGCCTGGTGGGCCCATCGCATAACTATGCGGGGCTCTCGTTTGGCAACGTGGCTTCGTTCAGCAATGTGAAAAGCGCTTCGAATCCGAAGCAGGCCGCCTTGCAGGGCCTGGCCAAGATGCGTGCGCTGGCCGCGCGCGGCTTTGCGCAAGCCTTGCTGCCGCCGCAGGACCGGCCCAATTTCCGCCTGCTGCGCTCCATCGGTTTCACGGGCACGGACGCCGAGGTGCTGGCACGCGCCTACAAGGAGTCGCCCGTCATCCTCGCTTGCGCGTATTCGGCCTCGCCCATGTGGACGGCGAACGCCGCCACGGTCAGCCCGTCGGCGGACACGCACGATGGCCGCGTGCATTTCACGGCCGCCAACCTGAACAACAAGCTGCACCGCGCCTTCGAGCACGCGCAGTCGGCGCGCAGCCTGCGCGCCATTTTCAGCGACGACAGGCACTTTGCCGTGCACGACGCGCTGCCGTCGACGCCCGCCTTTGGCGACGAGGGCGCGGCCAACCACACGCGCCTGGGCGCGAACCACGGCGCGCCATCGGTCGAGCTGTTCGTGTATGGTCGCGTGGAGTTCGATCCATCGGCGCCGTCGCCGAAGCGCTACCCGGCGCGCCAGACCCTGGAAGCGTCGCAAGCCGTGGCGCGCCTGCATGGCCTGGATGCGAAGCGCACCGTGTACGTGCAGCAGAATCCGGACGTGATCGACCAGGGCGTGTTCCATAACGACGTCATCGCCGTCGGCAATGGCGATGTGCTGTTCTATCACGAGCAGGCGTTTGCCGATGAAGAGGCAAGCCTGTCGCAGTTGCGCCGCGCCGTTGCCGCCACCGGGGCCGATTTGCAGGCGCTGCGCGTGGACACGGGCCAGGTGCCGATCGCGGACGCCGTCAGCAGCTACCTGTTCAACAGCCAGCTGCTGACGAAAGAGGGCGGCAGGATGGCGCTGGTGATTCCGCAGGAATGCCAGGAAAACCGCGCCGTGGCGCGCTACCTGGACGGCCTGGTGGCCAGCGGCGGCCCGGTCGATGAACTGATTCATTTCGACCTGCGCCAGAGCATGCGCAACGGCGGCGGGCCCGCCTGCCTGCGCTTGCGCGTGGCCTTGACGGAAACCGAGGCGCGCGCCATGCACCAGGGCGTGATCATGACGGAAGCGCTGTACCATCGGCTGGTGCAGTGGGTGGAGAAGCACTACCGCGACCATCTGGAGCCGAGCGACCTGGCCGACCCGCAGCTGGCGCTGGAAGTGCATGCGGCGCTTGAAGAATTGACGATCATCCTCAACTTACCGGGATTGTACGACTTGTAGGCGATAGAAAAACACACAGAAAAAATCCGAGACAGACTATCCGTAGCAAAGAATTGGACGGGCGACCCCCGTCTCTTGACACCGCTGCCGCCCAGCCACAAGCCCGAACGACAGCGTTGGACATTCACATTACCGTAATGGAGATGCAAGATGAATCACACGCCACAAGATTTGCGTACACAAACGCTGGAGCTGATTACCGCGGCTGGCAATGCGAACAAGGCGGCAGCGCCTGTCGTGCACCTGGTGCAGGCATGGCTGGACTCGCTTGACGCCGAAGACCTGGCCGACATCGCGCCCGGCAGCCTGGCGCCCGTGCTGGTCGACGGTTTTACGCAAGCGGCCAAGCGCACCGGCAGCGGCTGCCAAATCGCCACCCTGCGCTATGCGGATGGCCGTGGCGGCATGGCGAGCGCCTTGCTGATCCTGAACGAAGACATGCCTTACCTGGTCGATTCCATCGTCATGGCCATGCGCCGCCAGCACCTGGCCGTGCGCGGCGTGATGAATACCGTGCTGCCCGTGCGCCGCGCCGCCGACGGCAGCGTGGAAGCGGTGCGCCAGCCTGGCGACCCGCTCGAATCGTACGTGCTGGTGCTGCTCGACGATGAACTGGCGCCCGATGCGCTGGCCGCGCTGGTCGCCGCCATCGACATGGTGGCGCGCGACGCCGCCGTCGTGCGCCGCGACAGCGCCGCCATGAGCGAGCGCCTGGCGGCCGTCGCCACGGCCGCCGCCCAGCATGGCGAAGAAGGCGCGGAAGTGGCCGCCTTCCTGGAATGGGCCCGCAGCGGCGGCTTTGAAGTGTTCGGCTACGCGTATTACCGCGTCAAGCCGGGCGTGCGCGAACTGGAACGCGACATTCCGAGCCGCGTGGGCGTGCTGCAGGATACGGCGCATCCCGTCTACGGCACCTGCCTGGCGAATATTCCGGGCGATTTCGATACCCTGGCCAAGCGCGAATCGGCGCTGTCCATCGTCAAGGCCGACGTGGCCGGCACCCTGCACCGCGACCAGCAGCTCGATTTCATCGGCGTGCGCGACACGGATGCGCAAGGCGCGATCCTGGGCGAACACTGCTTCGTCGGCCTGTTTACCCGCGCCGGCAATTCCACCCCGCTGGCGGCGCTGCCCTTTGCGCGCGGCCGCGTGGCCAAGGTACTGAGCCTGGCCGGCGTGCGCCAGCAAGGCTTCCGCGCCGAGAAATTCCGCGAGATCCTCGAATCCCTTCCGCGCACCGAAGCGCTGGAAGCGGACCTCGACTGGCTGGCGCAAGTGTGCGGCGCCGTCGTCTCGCTGTACAAGCAGCCGCGCACCAAGGTCTTCGCGCGCCGCGACGTGTACGCGCGCCACCTGAACGTGCTGGTGTACCTGCCGCGCGAGCGCTACAGCGCCAGCGTCGCATCGAGCCTGGCCAAGGCGCTGCAAGCCAGTTCCGGCGCCACGCATGTGAGCACGCAGACCCTGGTGGCCGACGGCCCCCTGGCGCGCGTCTACCTGATCGCCCACGCCGCCCGCTACCCGCTGGACCTGGAAACGGATATCGAACAGCCGCTCTTGGGCGTGCTCGATGGCTGGCATAACGGCTTTGCCGCCGTGGCCGACGCCGTGCCCGACGTGACCCTGCGCACCAGCCTGCGCAAACTCTGCGCCACCCTGCCGCTCGATTACGTGGCCGCCACCGCGCCGGCCGTCGCCTTCCGCGACCTCGACACCATCTTGCGCAACACCGATCCATCGCACGTGGCCGTGCGCATCGAGACGGGTGCCGTCACCACCATCCGCCTGTACTCGGCCAACAAGGTGCCGCCGCTGTCGGCCATCCTGCCGGCGCTGCATAACGCGGGCGTGGCGATCGACCGCGAGCAGGCATTTTCGATTTCGCCGCTGGACGGCACGCGCTATTTCGTCACCAGCCTGACGGTCGATGCCGCCAGCGCGGCGAAACTGGCGCAGCCATCCGTCGTCGCCGTGGCGCAGGAGCTGTTTGCCGCCCTGTTCAACGATGAAGCCGAAGATGGCCGCCTGAACGGCCTGGTCATCGAAGGCGGCCTGTCGACGCGCGAAGTGCAGCTGGTGCGCGCCTACACCAGCTACTGGCGCCAGACGGGCAGCCGCTTCTCGGTGCGCTACATCGCCGAAAGCCTGCGCAAGCAGCCGGCCCACGTGAAAGCCCTGGTCGACGCCTTCCTGCAGCGCTTCGATCCGTCGCTGCCGGACGCGCAGCACGCGGCCGCCCTGGAAGCCATCGCCACCATCAAGGCCGGCCTGCCGTCCGTGAACCATGCGGACACCGAGGAAATCCTCGGCGCGCTGGCCGACCTGATGGCCGCGACCCTGCGCACCAGCTATTTCCAGAATAATCAAGCCGGCGACAAGATCATCTTCAAGTTCGACACCAGCAGCCTGGCGCTGGTGCCGGAACCGCGCCCGTACCGCGAGATCTTCGTCTTCTCGCGCCGCTTCGAAGGCGTGCACCTGCGCGGCGGCCCGGTCGCCCGCGGCGGCTTGCGCTGGTCCGACCGCATGGAAGACTACCGCACCGAAGTGCTCGGCCTGGTGAAGGCGCAGATGGTGAAGAATGCCGTCATCGTGCCGGCCGGCGCGAAGGGCGGCTTTGTCTGCAAGATGATGCCGAAGGACGCCGTGCGTGAAACCATTGCGGCCGAAGGCGAGGCCGTGTACCGCCTGTTCATTTCCAGCCTGCTGGAAGTGACGGACAACCGCTCGCTGGGCAATATCGTCCCGCCCGTCGACACCGTATGCTTCGACGACGCCGATCCTTACCTGGTGGTGGCGGCCGACAAGGGCACGGCCACCTTCTCCGACATCGCCAACGGCATCGCCGTGCAGCGCGGTTTCTGGCTGGGCGACGCGTTCGCCTCGGGCGGTTCGAACGGCTACGACCACAAGAAACTGGGCATCACCGCCAAGGGCGCGTTCGAAGCCGTGAAGCGCCATTTCTATGAAATGGACCACGACCTGAACACCACCCCGATCACCATGGTCGGCGTGGGCGACATGTCGGGCGACGTGTTCGGCAATGGCGTACTGCTGTCGCGCCAGCTGAAACTGGTGGCCGCGTTCGACCACCGCCATATCTTCCTCGACCCGACGCCGGACGTCGCTGTCTCGTTCGACGAGCGCGCGCGCCTGTTTGCCCTGCCGCGCTCCTCGTGGGACGACTACAACAAGGAGCTGATCTCGGCAGGCGGCGGCGTGTATCCGCGCTCCGCCCGCACGATCGAGCTGTCGCCGCAGATCCGCGCCGCGCTCGATATCGCCGAGACCTCGCTGCCGCCGGAAGAACTGATGCACCGCATCCTGAAGTCGCCCGTGGACCTGTTCTACAACGGCGGCATCGGCACCTATATCAAGGCCTCCAGCGAGACCCATGCCCAGGTGAAGGACCGCGCGAATGACCATATCCGCGTCAGCGGCAATGAGCTGCGCGTGAAGGTCGTCGCCGAAGGCGGCAATCTGGGGGCGACGCAGGCAGGCCGCATCGAGTTCGCGCTGGCGGGCGGACGCATCTTCACCGATGCGATCGACAACTCGGCTGGCGTGGATTGCTCGGACCATGAAGTGAACGTGAAAATCTGGCTGGACGTGGAAGTCAATGCGGGCAAGCTGACGGAAGCCGACCGCAACCGCGAGCTGTATGCGATGACGGACGACGTCGAGCGCCTGGTCCTGCGCGACAACACCCAGCAGACGCACTTGCTGGTGCGCGAGTTGCAGGCGCAAGGCGAGAGCGCCGTGCAGGATGGCTATGCCGCCCTGATCGCCAGCCTGGAAGAAGAGGGCGCCCTGTCGCGCGAGCTGGAGCAATTGCCGTCGGTGGCCGAACTGGCGCGCCGCAAGGCCGACGGCCGTGGCTTGACCACGCCGGAACTGGCGGTGGTGATCGCCAACGTGAAGAACCGCTTCAAGCGCATCCTGTCCGCGCTGCCGCTGACGGACGAAACGTGGGCCGAGCCAGTCCTGAAACCCTACTTCCCGTCCCTGCTGGTGGAAACCCGTTCGGCGCTCGACCACCCGCTGGCCAACGCCATCCTGGCGACCGTGCTGGCCAATGAAGTGATCAACCGCTGCGGTCCGCTGATGATACGCAACCTGGCGTTCGAGCATGGCGTGGACGAGTCGGCAGTGATCCTGGCCTGGGGCCAGGCCTGGGTGGCGCTGAACCTGGCGCCCGTGTTCGACGCGCTCGATGCGGATGCCCTGACGATTCCGCGTGCCGTGTCGATCAAGGTCGATGCGCAAACGCGCGTGCTGCAGCAAACGATGATCGCCGGCGTGCTGTCCGTGCCGGCAGAGCAATTGCGCGGCGCGGGCCTGGCCGAACTCACGCGCCTGTTTGGCGCGGAATCGAAGCGCGAACTGCTGCAAGCCGTCGGCATCAAGTCCGAGGCAGCGCTGGTGCCGGGCCTCAAGCCGGCCTTCGTGCAGGCGTGGGATGCGGTCGATGCGCTGGAAGTCGTCTCCGGCTTCCTGTTCCCGGCCCTGTCCGTGCCGCGTCCTGCGTCGATGGACCTGGCGGCCTTCCTGCAAGTGGGCCTGGCCCTGCGCAGCCAGGCGGGCATCGATACGCTGGAACGCGGCCTGAAGCTGGCCGCGCAAGGCAAGTCGCAGGAACAGTTGCGCAACTATGCGCAACAGGCGCTGCGCCGCACGCAACAGCGTCTGCTGACGCAGGTGCTGGCGCGTGCCGAGCAAGGCAACGCGGGCAAGGCCGTCGATGCGGTGACGGGCGCGCTGGGCCTGTCGGCCTATGCGGCGGCGACGGAACTGGAGCAAGCCATGCTGGACGTGTGGACCTTGTCGGAGGCCGTGAATAAGATCACGGCGAAACCTACCGCGGAAGCGACGGTGTAATGACGCAAGCAGCAACACAAGCAGTAACACAGGCAGTGCAGGGCGCCGGCGGCTTGCCGCCGGCCGTGCAGGCGCTGGCGCAGGCCGATTTCGGCGCCGTGGCGCAGCTGTTCTCGGAGGCCGGCTTCACGGTGGCCTTGCCGGCGCCCGGCATGCTGCAGGTGCTCAAGCCGCAAGCCGGTGCGGGCCGCGCCAGCGTGGCCGTCTCTGTGGGCGTGCATGGCGACGAAACGGGGCCGATCGAAGTGCTCGCGCATTTGCTCGACGCCCTGTCGCGCGATGCGTCGAAGCTGGCCGTCGATTTGCTCGTTTGCGTGGGCAATGTCGATGCGATCCGGGCCGGCAAGCGCTTCATCGACGCCGACCTCAATCGCATGTTCCGTCCCGTGCGGGGAAGCCTGGCGCAGGCGGCGGAAAGCGCGCGCGCCGATGAAATGATCGCCGCCACGGCAGCGTTCTTCGGCGCGGCCGGTCCCGTGCGCTGGCACCTGGATCTGCACACGGCCATCCGGCCTTCCGTGTACCCCACGTTTGCCATCGTGCCCGACCTGGTGGCCGACGAGGCCAAGGCGCAGCTGGTCGACTGGCTGGGCCAGGCGGCCATCGGCGCCATCATCATGAACCCGCAGTCGGCCGGCACGTATAGCTATTATTCGGCCGAGCACTTCGGCGCGGCCGCCAGCACGGTGGAGCTGGGCCGCGTGGGCACCCTGGGGCAGAACGATTTGTCCCTGTTCGACGACGTGTCGCGGGCGCTGGACGGTCTGTTGCGGGGCCAGCCTGCGCAACCCGTCAAGGAGGCGCCCCACGTATTCAAGGTGGCGCAGGAAATCATCAAGCACAGCGATGAATTCCGCATGGCCTTCGACCGCAGCACGCAGAATTTCACGTCCTTGCCGCAGCACGCCGTGATCGCCAGCGATGGCGACCACGTCTACACGGTGCAGCACGCGGAAGAGCTGGTGGTGTTCCCCAACCCGGACGTGCGGGTGGGTTTGCGCGCCGGCTTGATGGTGGTGCGCGTGTCTTGATCGCTGTATTGTGTTCGTACGTCAGGCGCCAGCCGGGGAAACCCGCCTGGCGCTTTTTTTGTAAAAAAAATTCCACACGGAAATAATTATCCATTAAGCAATCAATTGATATAAAATATTTACCCTTTGCAATTTTTTGGACCGATCATGTTGAAACGCCTGCTGACAGCCCTGCTGTGCCTGACCCTCTCCGGCCTGACGGCTGCCGCCCCTGCCGATGACAAGGCTTCCGCACCGGAAATGACTGCCGAGCAATTCCTCGCCCAGTTGCACCTGCAGCGTGGCAAGATCACTTTGCCGGGCGGCATCGCCACCCTGGACTTGCCCGCCAACTTCCGTTATCTGTCGCCGACGGACGCCGAGCGCGTGCTGGTCGACGCCTGGGGCAATCCACCGGGCATGGAATCGCTGGGCATGATCGTGCCCGCCAAGACCAGCGTGCTCGAGCGCGACAGCTGGGGTGTCATCGTCACCTATGAAAAGGAAGGACATATCAAGGATGACGATGCGGACAGCATCAAGTATGACGAATTGCTCAAGGAGATGCAGGCGTCCGTGCTGGAAAACAATGCGGAGCGCAAGAAGCAGGGCTATCCCGGCATCCATTTGATGGGCTGGGCGGAAAAACCCAGCTATGCCAAGGATACGCACAAGCTGTACTGGGCCAAGGACCTGATGGTCGATGGCGGCGAGCACTCGCTCAATTACAACGTGCGCGTGCTGGGCCGCGAAGGCGTGCTGAACCTGAACGCGATCGCCGGCATGCAGCAGATCGAGGCGATCAAGAAAGAAATGCAGCAAGTAACGGCGTTCACGGAATTTACCGAGGGTAACCGCTACACGGATTTCGACAGCAAGACGGACAAGGTGGCCGAGTACGGCCTGGCGGCACTGGTGGCGGGCGGCGTGGCCAGCAAGCTGGGCCTGTTTGGCAAGCTGCTGGCGCTGTTGCTGGCCTTCAAGAAAGTACTGATCCTGGCCGTCGTGGGTGCCGGTGCGGCCATCGTCAAGTTCTTTGGCGGCAAGCGCAAGGAGACGCCCGCACCGCAGCCGCTGCCGCAAGCGGAACCGGCAGAACAGCCCGGCCATGCGCCGGATGGCAAGGTCAACCTGGAAAAGTAAAAGCAATTGGGCCGCTCGGTGCGCTGGCGCACGGGAGCGGCATGGCGCGCGCTGCCGGAAGACGAAGCCTCGGGTACACTGGCGCATCGTTCATTATCAGGAGTGCGCCATGTCCGTGTCCATGTATCAGGCAACCATCCCCGTCTTCATCCGCGGCTTGCGCGTCGTCTCGGCCTTGCTGGACAAGGGGCAGGCGCATGTGGAGGAAGACGGCATCGTGCCCGAGATTGTATTGGGCGCGCGGCTGGCGCCTGACATGCTGGACCTGACGGCGCAAGTGCAGCGCGCCAGCGACACGTCGAAGATGTCGGTCGAGCGCCTGAGCGGCGTGCCGGCGCCGAAATTCGACGATAACGAAACGTCGTTCGAACAGCTGCAAGAGCGCATCGCCAACACCATCGCCTACATCGACAGCGTGAATGCGGGCCAGATGGCGGGCAGCGCGCAGAAGGAAGTGGTGCTGAACTGGACCGATGAAGGCACGAAATTCTCGGGCGATGATTACCTGCTCAGCTTTGCCTTGCCCAACTTCTATTTTCACGTCTCCATGGTCCACGCCATCCTGCGAAACAATGGCGTGGCCGTAGGCAAGCTCGACTATCTGGGACCGTACGACTGACTTGGCTTAAGGTTGCGGCTGTTGCACCTGGTTCTGTACCGCATTACCCAGCATGCCGCCGCCGATCACGCCGGCCACGGTCGCCAGCGCCTTGCCGCGGCCGCCACCGACCTGATTGCCGATCAAGCCGCCGATGACGGCGCCCGTGCCGATGCCCACGTAGTTGGGCTGGGCCGGTGCCGGCGCCGGCTGCTGCTGGCGCACGGGTTCGCGGTAAGCCGTGTCGCGGTAGCCATCATTGTTATCGTTGTAGGCAGGGCGTGCTTGCGCCACTTGCGTGTGGTGCACGACGCGCTTGTGCACGACGGGGGCCGGCGCCGGTGCCGGCGCGGGAGCGGCCTGCGCCACGACGGGAGCGGCGAGCGGGGCGGCCACGGGCGCTGCCAGGGCTGCCGCGCTCGCTGGCGTCAGCGCCGCCACGTCCGCAGGGATGGCCGGCGTGGCAGGCACGTTGGCCCGCGAATTGGGCAGGATGCCGGCGATGGATGCCGCGCCCACCAGGCACAGCACCGTGACGGAAATGGCGGCGCCGGCCATCAAGGGGTGGATGCGGTTGGCGGTAGTCGTCGTGTTCATGTGTTCTCCTGGGGGCAATGTGTTGCGCTGTTGTTGATGTGTCCAGCTGGTGTGTCCACATTAACGGCCGCGCCTGCGCAAGGCTAGCCCTTGCGCTGTATCAAACGTAAGCAGGTGTAAGCCGCGCTTTCCAAAGCACAGTAGAATCGGTGCTTCCCCTTTTCCGGAGTCCGCCATGAGCCAGCTATTCACGCCGTATGCACTGGGGCCGCTGCAAGTGGCCAACCGTATCGCCATCGCGCCCATGTGCCAGTACTCGGCCGACAATGGCAATGCCACGGACTGGCACATGATCCACCTGGGCCACCTGGCCCTGTCCGGCGCGGGGCTGCTGATGACGGAAGCGACGGCCGTCTCGCCCGAGGGACGCATCTCGGCCGAGGACCTGGGCCTGTGGTCGGACGCGAATCAGGCGGCGCTGGCCAACGTGGTGCAGGCGATCCGCCGCCACGCCCCGATGCCGCTGGTGGTGCAGCTGGGCCATGCGGGACGCAAGGCGTCGAGCCGCGCGCCCTGGCAGGGCGGCGCCTGCGTGCACCTGGCCGAGGGCGGCTGGCAAACGGTGGCGCCATCGGCCATCGCCCACGCGCCCGGCGAAACGGTGCCGATCGCCCTCGACGAGATGGGCTTGTTGCAAATCAAGGGCGCCTTTGTGGCGGCCGCCCAGCGCGTGCATGCGCTGGGCATCGAGGGCATCGAACTGCACGCGGCGCACGGTTATCTGCTGCACCAGTTCCTGTCGCCCCTGTCGAATCACCGCACCGATGCGTATGGCGGCAGCCTGGAAAACCGCATGCGTTTTCCGCTGGAGGTGTATGAAGCCGTTCGCGCCGCCGTGCCCGCCAGCGTGGCCGTGGGCGTGCGCATTTCCGCCACCGACTGGGTCGACGGTGGATGGGACATCGAGCAAAGCGTGCGCTTCGCGCAGGAACTCAAGCAGCTGGGCGCCGACTTCATCCACGTCTCCAGCGGCGGCATTTCGCCCCAGCAGCAGATTCCCGTGGGGCCTGGCTACCAGGTGGCGTTTGCCGAACGCATCAAGCGCGACAGCGGCTTGCCCACCATCAGCGTGGGTTTGATCACGGAAGCGCAGCAGGCGGAAGACATCGTTGCCAACGGCCAGTCCGACATGGTGGCGCTGGCGCGCGCCATCCTGTTCGACCCGCGCTGGCCCTGGCATGCGGCGGCCCAGCTGGGCGCGCAGGTGCAGGCGCCGCCCCAGTACTGGCGTTCGCAGCCGCGTGAATTCAAGAACCTGTTCGGCGACACGGCCCTGGGCCAGCGCTGAACCGGCTGTCTCTGCTACACTGACGTTTCTTCCCATTTCTCCAGGACGCTTCGACATGCGCCATTGATACTGCCGTGCTGTGTGCACGGCCTCGCCCTTCCCGCCACGGCACCTTGCGCCGCGCGGGTTCGCCAGCCCTGTCTGCACGTACAAGGAGTATCCATGCCCGCATTACTACAACTCGACCGTCTGTCCCATGCCTTGCCCGATGGCCGGGTGCTGTTTTCCGATTTGCAATTTTCCTTTGCCCCGCAACGTGTCGGCCTCGTCGGCGATAACGGCGTGGGCAAGAGCGTGCTGGCCCGCCTGCTGGCCGGCCACGAGCTGCCATCGGGCGGCGCCGTGCGCTGCGACGGCAGCGTGCATTACGTGGCGCAGGAACTCGATCCGCAACACTACCGCACCGTGGCGGCGCTCGCCGGCATGGAGGGCTTGCTGGCGGCACTGGCGCACATCGCCGCCGGCAGCGTCGACGAAGCCGACTACGCCTTGGTGGGCGAGCGCTGGGATGCCTCCGCCCGCCTGCGCCAGGCGCTCGATGCGCTCGATCTGCGCCATGTCGACGCCGGCACGCCCACGGCCAGCCTCAGCGGCGGCGAACGCCAGCGCATCGCCTTGCAGGGCGCCTGGCTGTCGCAAGCGGATTGGCTGGTGCTCGATGAGCCGAGCAACCATCTCGATGCGCAGCAGCGCGCCCGCCTGGTGGCGCAGATGGGGCGCTGGCCCGGCGGTTTGCTGCTGATCAGCCATGACCGCGCGCTGCTGGAGCACGTCGATGCCATCGCCGAATTGTCGCCGCAGGGCTTGCACAGCTATGGCGGCAATTACGCGATGTATGCGCAGCAGCGCGCGCTGGAACAGGCCGGCTACGCCGCCGCCCTGCAGGCGGAAAAGGCCGGCGCCCGACGCGAACAGCGCGAAGCGCAGCAGCAGGCCGAGCGCCAGCAGCGCCGCGTGGGACGTGGCGAGCGCGAGGGCCGCGAAGGCAATCAAAGCAAGCTCTTGCTCGATGCGAAAAAGGAGAAAAGCCAGGATAGCCAGGGCAAGCTGCGCGTGCGTGCGCAGGAAGCGCAGCAGGCGCGCCAGCAACGGGTGATGGACGCCGGCGCCCGCTGCGCGCCGGAGATGGAACGCCTGTTGCTGGCGCCCGACAGCGCTGTGCCGAACGGCAAGTTGATCCTGGCATTGCGCGACGTGGTCTTGCCGCATGGCCAGGCGCAGGCCCTCAACCTGGTATTGAGCGGGCCGCGCCGCCTGGCCGTGACGGGAAATAATGGCAGCGGCAAGTCGACCCTGCTGCGCGTGATCGCCGGGCAACTGATGCCCGTCGGCGGCACCGTGCAATGCCATGCCAGGATCGCCTGGCTGGACCAGCATGCGGGCGCGCGCGAAGGAGACCGCAGCGCCGTGCAGCGCTTGCAGGCGCGCAATAGCATCCTGGCGGAAGGGGACTTGCGCACGCGGCTGGCGCTGCTGGGCATTGCCGGCGCGCGCGCCACCATGCCCAGCCATTTGCTCAGCGGGGGCGAGCGCATGAAGGTGGCGCTGGCGGCCGAACTGTATGCACAGGCGCCGCCCCAGTTGCTGCTGCTCGACGAACCGGACAATCACCTGGATGTGGCCAGCCTGCAGGCGCTCGAGCAGATGCTGTTGCAATATCAGGGGGCGTTACTTGTGGTTTCGCATGACCGGGCATTTCTGGAGGCGATAAACCTTGACCCGGAGGGCTTGACATTGCATAAGTGATAATTGAATGAAAAAATACACGCTCGATGCCTGGAGAGCATGCTTCATGAACCGATGCTGAATTTTGTTTGATTGTCGGTATAATCCACTGAATAACCGGGCCTATTTGTGAACTAAAACTGCTGGTTCACCAATATGATGACGTTTAATCTGGCACTGCTGTCGCTCACTGCCGCGCTGCCAGGGCGACGCTGTCCGTGCCCAGCCGCTCATGAATTTCGGTTTCGTTTATATTGTTTTCTTGGAGAAATAGCATGTCGTTTTACGAAAAACTCAAAGCCCTCAACATCGAACTGCCAGTCGTTGCTGCGCCAGCTGCCGCTTACGTGATGCATGCCCGCACGGGCAACACCGTCTTCCTGTCCGGCCACCTGGCCAAGAAGGATGGCAAGGTCTGGGTCGGCCAGCTGGGCAAGGACGTGACCACGGAAGAAGGCAAGATCGCTGCGCGCGGCATCGCCATCGAACTGATCGCCACCTTGCAAGACGCGTGCGGCGGCGACTTGAACAAGGTCAAGCGCATCGTCAAGGTCATGAGCCTGGTCAATTCCACCTCCACATTCACGGAACAGCACCTGGTCACCAATGGCGCCTCGGAACTGTTCGTCGAAGTCTTCGGCGACAGCGGCAAGCACGCCCGCTCCGCCTTCGGCGTGGCGCAGATCCCGCTGGGCGCTTGCGTCGAGATCGAACTGATCGCCGAACTGGCCTGATCGTCTGAGCATGCCGGCGCTTGCCGCCGGCTCACCGTTTCCTCCCTTCCAGCAAGAGCGGAACCGCCATTGGGTGGAGGGATCGGTGTATTCAAGAAAAAACGGAGACACGTAATGAAAACGAGTGAACAAGGCTTGCACCGCGGCCTGGGCGAGCGGCAGATCCGCCTGATGGCGCTGGGCGCCGCGATTGGCGTGGGCCTGTTTCTGGGGTCCGGCAACGCCATCAAGATGGCCGGTCCCGGCATCATGCTGTCGTACATCATCGGTGGCGCGGTCATCTTCATGATCATGCGCGCGCTGGGCGAAATGGCCGTGCACAATCCCGTGGCCGGCTCCTTCAGCCGCTATGCCCAGGATTACCTGGGACCGCTGCAAGGCTATCTGACGGGCTGGAACTACTGGTTCCTGTGGCTGGTCACATGCGTGGCCGAAATTACCGCCGTCGCCATCTACATGGGCATCTGGTTCCCCGACGTGCCGCGCTGGATCTGGGCCCTGGCGGCCCTGGGTTCCATGGGCGCGATCAACCTGCTGGCCGTGAAAGCGTATGGCGAGTTCGAATTCTGGTTCGCCCTGATCAAGGTCGTCACCATCATCCTGATGATCGTCGGCGGCACGGGCATGATCATCTTCGGTTTCGGCAACGGCGGCGTGGCCATCGGCATCTCGAACCTGTGGACGCATGGCGGTTTCTTCCCGAACGGCGCGCAGGGCGTGCTGATGTCCTTGCAGATGGTGATGTTTGCCTACCTGGGCGTGGAAATGATCGGCCTGACGGCCGGCGAAGCGGCGAACCCGAAGAAATCGATTCCCGACGCCATCAATTCCGTGTTCTGGCGCATCCTGATTTTCTATGTCGGCGCCTTGTTCGTCATCCTGTCGATCTACCCATGGAATGAAATCGGTACCTCGGGCAGCCCCTTCGTGATGACGTTCGAACGCCTGGGCATCAAGACGGCAGCGGGCATTATCAACTTCGTCGTGCTGACGGCAGCCTTGTCCTCGTGCAATGGCGGCATCTTCAGCACGGGCCGCATGCTGTACAACCTGGCGCAGCAAGGCCAGGCGCCGAAGGCGTTTGCGGAAACCACGGCCAGCGGCGTGCCGCGCCGCGCCATCCTGGTATCCGTGTTTGCTCTGCTGCTGGGCGTGCTGCTGAACTACCTGGTGCCGGAAAAAGTGTTTATCTGGGTCACCTCGATTTCCACCTTCGGCGCCGTCTGGACCTGGGGCGTGATCCTCGTCACGCAGATCCAGTTCCGCAAGACCCTGACGCCGCTGGAAATCAAGAACCTGGCCTTCCGCATGCCGTTCGCGCCCTACGGTTCCTGGATTTCGCTGGCTTTCCTGGCGCTGGTGATCGGCTTGATGGCGTATTTCCCCGATACGCGCATCGCCCTGATGGTGGGTCCTGCCTGGCTGATCCTGCTGACGGTGCTGTACTACGTGCTGGGCCTGGCGCCGAAAGACCGCCGCGACGACGTGCCGCAAGGCTACGAAGCAGGCTGGCCACCGGCCGATGTGCCGCACGGTAAAAAGTAATTCGGCGTAGTTGAGCTGAATCAAAAGCGCGCCCCTGCTCTTGCAGCGGCGCGCTTTTTCTTTCATATTGGCAATTCCATGCAGCGCTAGCGCCAGTGCGCGTTTGATGGCGCACGCCTGGCGTTGTTTCCTTGCATCAAACTTCTGTTTAGCTGAGCCGATGAAAGCCCTATAATCGCTTAGTTTTGAAAATGGACGCGATCTTTCCGGTTTTTTGCCAGGTAGGGCCGGAGCGCCATTTTTAAGTGTTTTTACCCGTCATGTTTCGAACGACACCTGACAAAACCGTAGCGAGCGGATGCGAGTTGTGGCTAAGAAGCGCAGCTGTGCGAATGCACAGTGAGCATCGCAGGCCGCAAATCACGACGCGCAGTAGGTTTTGGCAGGTGTTCAAGTGCATGCCTCATAAAGGAATGCTAGTGAGCCAAACCCTGGTCCAGAAACTTTGCCGCACCAAGCCGATCGATACCACGGTCGAATATGGTGAAGGCCTCAGCAGCAGTGGCTTGAGCCGGTCCATCGGCCTGTTTTCCCTCACCATGATCGGCGTCGGTGCCACCATCGGCACGGGCATTTTCTTTACCATGGTCGAAGCCGTGCCCAAGGCAGGCCCGTCGGTCGTCCTGTCCTTTTTGATCGCCGCCATCACGGCCGGTTTGACGGCCTTGTGCTATGCGGAATTGTCGTTCCGCATTCCCGCTTCCGGCTCCTCGTATTCGTTTGCCTACGCCACCGTGGGCGAGTTCCTGGCCTTCATCATGGCCGCCTGCCTGCTGCTCGAATACGGCTTGGCGGGCAGTGCCGTGGCCATCGGCTGGTCGTCCTACCTGAATAATTTCCTGGAAAATGCCTTCGGCTGGCATATTCCCGAGATGCTGCGCACGCCGATGATCGTTTCTGGCCCGCATGGCATGGAGTTTCATGCCGGCCACATCAACCTGCCGCCCATCTTCCTGATCTGCATGTGCGGCTTCCTGCTGCTGCGCGGCGCCAAGGAGTCCGCCCTGATGAACGCCATCATGGTCATCATCAAGCTGGCGATCCTCGTGTTTTTCATCGTCATCGCGTTTTCCGGTTTTAATGCCGACAATTTTTTCCCTTTCTTCAATGCCGACAACAGCAAGGGCTTTGCCGGCATGACGGGCGTGACGGCCGCGGCCGGCACCGTCTTCTTCTCCTTCATCGGCCTCGATACGGTGGCGACGGCGGGCGACGAAGTGAAAAATCCCACGCGCAATGTGCCGCGCGGCATCCTCGGCGCCTTGCTGATCGTCACCGTGTTTTACCTGCTGGTGGCCGTGGCCGCCCTGGGCGCACAACAGGCCAAGCTGTTCGAAGGCCAGGAAGCGGGCCTGGCGGTGATCCTGCAAAACGTCACGGGCAAGACCTGGCCCGCGCTGGTGCTGTCGGCTGGCGCCGTCATTTCCGTCTTCAGCGTGACCCTGGTGACGATCTACGGCCAGACGCGCATCCTGTTTGCCGTCAGCCGCGACGGCCTGATCCCGAAGTCGTTCCAGAAGATTCATCCACGCACCCTGGTGCCGGTCAGCAATACCATCATCGTCTGCCTGGTGGTGGCCGTGGTGGCGGGCTCCGTCGATGCTACTTACCTGTGGGACATGGTCAGCATCGGTACCCTGACCGCGTTCATGGTGGTGTCGATTGCCGTGCCCGTGCTGCGCCACAAGCAGGGCGCCAACCGCATCGAAGGCTTCAGCGTACCGTTCGGGCCGTATGTGATTCCTGGCCTCAGCGTGCTCGCTTGCCTGTACATCATGCGCGATTTGCCGCACACGACGTTTGTCGTGTTCAGCGTGTGGATGGCGGTGACCGTGGCCATTTATTTCTTGTACAGCATGCGGCATTCGCACTTGGGCAAGAAGGCCCGCTGATGCAGTCTGTTCCATCCGAAACCGCCGCGCTTGCCGGCGGTTTTTTTTATTCTTAACTGGAATTTACATGATGAAAATAACTGATCTGGCCGCATGCGGCTTGCTGGCAAGCAGCCTTCTGGGCACCACGGCGCAGGCCGCTCCTGCAGCCGAGCCGGCGTTGCGCGACTACCGTGCCGTTGCCCTGTCGGCCAATGGCCAGCGCATTGCCGCCATCGAATCGAGCAAGACCGGCGAACAGCCGCAGCGTCCGCATGCGGCCATCGTCGTGCGCGACGCTGCCAATGGCGCCATCGTCCAGCAATTCGACCCTTGCGCCGTGTGCTCGTACGATAAGCCCAGCTGGTCGCCGGACGGCAGGCAGCTGGCCTTTGTCGCCTACGATGCCAAGGCGGGCATGGCGCATCTGTACCTGGCCACGATGACACAGGCGCAAGCCCAGATATTGACGAGCATCAAAGGTGTGGCCAGCACGGCGCGCTGGTCGCCCGATGGCAAGCAGCTGGCCCTGCTCGCGACGGTGGGCGCGCGCAAGCTGGCCGGCGCCGTCGAGGCGGGCGCACGCCAGGTGGGCGAAGTGGGCAGCGAAGACGATGCCCAGCGCATCGCCGTCGTGCCTGTCAGCGGAGGCGCACTGCGTCTGCTGTCGCCAGGCGACACCTATGTGTATGAATACAACTGGACGCCCGATGGCCGCGGCTTTGTCGCCACGAGCGCGCAGGGCAATGGCGACAGCAACTGGTGGGTTGCCAAGCTCAGCCATATTGATGGGACCACGGGCGCCCTGCGCGTGATCGCGTCGCCGGCCATGCAGCTGAACTTGCCTTCGGTCTCGCCGGACGGCAAGACGGTGGTCTTCATCGGCGGCCTGATGAGCGATTTCGGCTCCATCGGCGGCGACCTGTACACGGTCCCCCTGGCCGGCGGCACCCCGCGCAATCTCACGCCAGACTATCGCGGCACCTTCAATGGCGTCGTCTGGCGCGGCGCCGGCTTGCTGGCGACCGCGCTGATCGATTCGCAGCTGGCGCTGGTGCCTGTCGATGCGCAAGCCGGTCCGGCCCAGCCGGTGATGCTCGGTGAGCTCAGCAGCAGCGGCAGCGACGGCCGCTTGTCGTTCAGCGCCGATGGCCGCCACGCCGCTGCCGCGCAGGAAGACTTTACGCACGCCAGTTACCTGGTGGCGGGACCGGCGGGCCAGCTGAAAAAAATCACGCGCGACAATGACGGCTTTGCACCGCAGTTGACGGTGCAAAACGTGGGCTGGAATAACGAACAATACAAGGTGCAAGGCTGGCTGCTGGGACCGTTGTCGGTGGAGGCCGGCAAGCGCTACCCGATGATCGTCAACGTGCATGGCGGGCCCGGCGCGGCGGCCTCGCCCCGTTATGTGGCGGCCAGCACCCTGATCCGCGAATTGACGCAAAAAGGCTATTTCGTCTTCCTGCCCAATCCCCGCGGCAGCTTCGGCCAGGGCCAGGCATTTACGCGTGCCAACATGGCCGACTTTGGCGGCGGCGACTGGCGCGACATCCTGGCCGGCATCGATGCGGTGGAAAAAGTGGCGCCCGTCGACGGCCAGCGCCTGGGCCTGATCGGCCATTCGTATGGCGGCTTCATGACCATGTGGGGCGTCACGCACAGCGACCGTTTCAAGGCGGCCGTGGCGGGCGCGGGCGTGTCGAACTGGATCAGCTATTATGGCCAGAACGGCATCAACCAGTGGATGATCCCGTTCTTCGGCGCCTCCGCGTATGACAACCCGGCCGTCTACCGCAAGGCTTCGCCCATCGAATCGATCAAGGCGGCGAAGACGCCGACCCTGATCTACGTGGGCGAGCGCGACGTGGAAACGCCGGCCGCCCAGTCGCTGGAATTCTGGCACGGCCTGCGCGCCATGGGCGTGCCGTCCAGCCTGTTCATCTACGATGGCGAAGGCCATTCCTTCCGCAAGCCCGAGCATCAGCGCGACTTGCAGCAGCGTACTGTCGGCTGGTTTGAACGGTATCTGAAGTAGTCATTGGCGGCCTGCCGCAGGCAGGCCAACCTGGATAAAGCGGCTGACAAAATGTTCAGGGCCAGGCGCCGTGCCGAAGGCAGTACGAATGTACGACGAGGCGCGGCAACAACGCCATGGACTTTTTGTCAGGCGCGCGGTGCCACAATATGCACGATCGCCGCGCTATGTATCACGATCTTGTCCGCATCGGCCTGCAACAATCGGATGCGTCTCTGGACCAGCGGCCAGCCCGACCAGGCCACGTCGCTGACCGGCGGCACGGCTGGGGCGGCCAGCGGCGCGCAGATGGCGGCCTTGTTGTCGAGCTGCTCCAGCGCGCGCGACAGGGTCAAACACACTTGCGTATGGCTGTGGCTGAGCAAGGCGTTGACGGGGGCGACAGGCAGCTGGCTGGCATGCCGCCCCAGGATGGAACGCAGGGCCGCCACGTGGGCGACCAGCAGGTAGTTTTGCACGATGAACAGGTTGATGTCTTCCACGGCCCGCTGTTTGCTGGCCGGTTCGTCGAGCATGCGCACCAGCGCCGAGCTGAGCGCTGCCAGGCTGTCCATCAGGCGTTTGCGCTCGATGCGGTAGGCGAAGTCATCGAAACATTTCCCCTGCAGCAGCTCGAAGCTGGCCTGCATATAGCTCAAGTTCACATTCAGCACCTGGCGCACGAGGCGTGGCAGGCTCTGGTATTCCCAATTGGCCAGCACGAAACTGAACACGGTGGCAACAAACGCGCCGATCAGGGTATCGATCAGGCGTTCGCTGACGAGGTTCGGGTTGCTGGGCGCCACCAGGTGCATTTGCAGCAGAATCATCAGGCTGACGGCGATGGCCGTGTAGCGGTAGCGCAAATAGATGAAGGTGGGCGTGGCCACGATGGACAGGAACAGGATGGCCATCAGCACGATATTGCTGTGCACGAAACGGATCACGATGGCCGTGATGACGCAGCCGATGATGGTGCCGATGATGCGGTCGGCCCGGCGCTGGCGCGTCATGCTGAACGTGGGGCGCAAAATGATGACGATGGTCAGCACGATCCAGTAGCTGTGCGCCGCATACGGCAGCCAGTGGCCGATGGCCAATCCCACGGAAATGGCCATCGATACGCGCAGGGCGAAGCGGAACACGGGCGAGTCCAGGCGCAGGTTCGACAGCAGGGTCTTCAGTTCGTATTTCTGCTGCGACAGGAAGGGCGCCATGTCCGCGCCGCTCCAGAACGGCACGTTGTCATAGACTTTCTGGCTGGCCAGGTGCAGGTCCGCGATCATTTTTAAGATGGCGCGGATCTTGTTGCGCTGTGCGCGCAAGGTGGCCAGCGCTTCCTGCGCGCTGTCGCCTTTCGCATGCAGGCGGGCAATTTCCCCCTCGATGTCGGCCCACTCCTTGTCGTAGCTGATCTGCGCATACGAGGCGCGCTTGCGCGTGACGGCATACGCCACGGATTCGATATCGCGCGCAGCCTTGTAGGCGAGGTCGTGCAGGGATTTGAGCACGTCGGAGTCGGCCAGGTGCTGGCGCAGCAGCGCGTAATCCGTGTGCGTGGAGAGGATCAGCTCATACAGATCCAGCATGCATACGTGGACTTGCACGACGATGGCATCCTTGCTGTTCTTGTGGCTGCGCAAGATCAAGTCGCGCGACGCCTGCTGGCGGTCGGCCAGGATGCTTTGGTGGCGCACCAGCTTGTTGAACTGCTCCGTCAGGTTAAAACGGGTGTCGTAGAAATCGGCCTTGATGTCGATGTAGGCGGCCAGTTCGAACAGGGCTTCGGCCAGCACTTGCTGCTTGATGCGGTGGCGCAAGACCCAGGCGATGGCCATGGCATAGGCCAGGTAAATCAATCCCCCCAGCATGAACAGGCCCGCGTGGTGAAACGATTGCTGCCACGTCATCTGGTGCTCCATCGACATGGTCATGATGAACAGGGCGGCCAGTTGCAAGGGCATCGATTTCTTGCCGTACACCACCATCATGCTGGCGAGGAAACTGACCAGCACGAGTACCGTCAGCAGCAGCCAGTGCACGGGGCCGCACAGGCTGATCAGCAGGGTGACGGCACTGCACAGCAGCACGGAGGCCAGCATTTCGTTGAACTTGTGGCGCAGGGGGCTGGGCATGTCCATCAGGGTCGTGCACAGGGCGCCGATGCATACCGTCATGGCGGTATTGCTGTCGCTGATTTCCTGGGTCAGCAAGGCCAGGCCGACGAGACCGATGGCCACGCGCAAGCCCAGGTAAAAATAATGGCTGTAAATAAAGGTGCGCAGGTTCAGTGCGTAGTGCATGGGATTACCTTGTGGGTAGGGCACAGAAAGAGGCGCCGCACCGGGGTCTCCGATGCGGCGCCAGGATGTTGCATTCGCTACAGCCCCGAGTTACATGAGGGCAATCACGGGATATCGACGCCATTCCGGCTCGGCAAAGCGCTGGCAGTGTGCAAAGATGAAGTTCAGCACGGCTTCCTGATTGCTCAGCAAGGCCGGATTCGCCGCTTTCCATTCGGCAAACTTGGCGGCCAGCGCCGGCTCGTCGCGCAGCAGTTCGGACGCCATGTCCTCGAACACGTAATCGGAAAACGCTTCCTTCTTCTCCAGCACACTGTTGAAGAAGCCCCAGCGGAAGAAGCTGTCGTGCGCCTCGGGTTCCAGGGTTTCCACGGCGTAGCGCGCATTGTCCTGCTCCAGGCTGACCACATAGTCGCCCGCCTGCACGGTGAACTGGCCCGTGCGCGCCTCCACGTCCACCGTGTCGTGGAACATGTGGCCTTCGTAGGCGGTCGCGCGGGTGCCCACGTTATGGATGTGGTAGTAGCGCGCCGTTAAGGTCTGTTCGGCGGTGATGCGGTGCATTTCCACGCCATTCCAGCGCAGGCGCTCGATGACTTCGCGCCATGCCTGCGGCACGACATAGGCCTTCGGCGCGTCCACGGTGACGTCCGCATCGAAGCGGTTGTAGTAGGCGATGTCGCGCTCCCACGGCTGCGAGCGGTCGTAGGACAGGCGCTGGTAGTCGCCGAGGAGACTCGGCGTGTAGGTGGCCGCATAGCCCTTGAAAGGGAAGGTCGACGGTTGCTCTTCGTTCATGGCCCAGTGGATGGGCCATGCGGCTTGCGTGCGTCCTGCCGCCTTCGCTTGCGCGCGCAGCTGCTTGATCTGTTCGCCATGTTTGACCGTGAACGCCATGGTGATGTCGAGCAGGGCGCGCATGGACGCGTAGCGGTCGGCAAACGGTTTCAGCATGTGCGTTTCCGGCATGAAACCGATGACGTGATGCAAGGCGGCAAAACCCGTCGAGAAACGGGGCACTTCGAGGAATTCGGCGATGCCGTGGTCGGGGCTGTCCTTGACGGGATTCACATACGGGCAGGTGGGCCAGCCGGCCTGTTCCATCTGCGCAAAGATGTGCGGCAGCATGGTGTCTTGCAGGAAGGGCCCCAGGCCATTGCCCAGCTTATCCGTCTGCGTGTGGATCAGGGTCATCGTGTACGGGTAGTCGGCGCCGTTGGAGGTATGCGTGTCGACCATCACGTCCGGGTCCCAGCTGGCCAGCAGGCGGTTGAACACTTGCGCGTTCAGGCTGTCGCACTTGATGAAATCGCGGTTCAGGTCCAGGTGGCGGCTATTGCCGCGGAAACCGAACTGTTCCGGACCATCCTGGTTCACGCGCGACGTGTTGGCACGGTTCAGGCTGCCATCGACGTTGTAGATCGGGATGAACAGCAGCACGGTGCTGCCCAGCGCCGCCAGGCGTTCGGGCTGCGTGCAGAGGTCGCGCACGATGGCCATGCAGGCGTCGATGCCTTCCGGTTCGCCCGGATGGATGCCGTTGTTGTTGAAGAACACGGTGCGGCCCGCGCGCTTGATCTGCTCGCGGTCGAAGACGCCGTCCGCGCTGACGACGCCAGCGTGGATGGGCACGCCCGAGTCGGACAGGCCGATCTGTTCGAAATGCAGCACTTGCGGATAGCGTGCGGCGAGATCTTTGTAGAAAGTGATGCATTCCAGCCAGGTCGTGGTCTGGTTGTGGTTACCGAGTTCGTAGGTCGTGCGCAAGTCTGGTGGCATAGCGGTCTGAGTCTGGGAGGGGGAAGGCGCGCTGGGTAAGTACGCCCGCTAGGGGCCAATTGTAGCACCGGCGCCATGGGCTTGAGGCGCAGCAGCAGGCAAGTGCGGGACTTGTGTTATGAATACGTTTCACGCGCAAGGGAGGTGGCATGGGCAAGGCAGCGATGGCGGCGCTGGTGTGGTGGGCTTGCCTGGCGGCACAGGCGGCGCCGTTGCGCTTGCCTGCGGGCAAGGAGCCCGTGGCGCAGGGCGGGTCCGTCACGGCCACGGCGCAGGGCGCGCTGATACGCTACCGGGGCTGGCTGCTGGCTGTCGATGGGGCCGTGCCGGAAGAGCGCCCTGACATCGTGCTGACGTCGGCGCATGCGCACCACGCGCCGCGGCTGCAGATCGGCGCCACGCAGCGCACCTTGCCCCTGTGGTCTGCCTTCGAGCTCGTCAAGGGCAGCGCGCGCCTGCGCATCACGGCGTTGCCGGGGCCGGACGAGGTCGCCGCGCTGTTGCTGGACCTGGGCGATAGCGACTACCGCATCGTGATCCTTGCCGCCCCCGTCGAGCAGCAAGCTTATGCCTTGCTGGCGCAGCGTTTTCCCGGCGCCGACCTGGCCTTGCTGCTGCAGCAGGGGCGGCGCGTGATGCTGCCGCTGGGAAGCGGCCGGGGGCAGGTGTTTGGCGCGGAGCAAGCCGTGCCTTACCGGTTTTCAAAGGTCAGGCGCTAGACGAAAAAAAGCCACTCCCGCAGGAGTGGCTCAGGTGACAAGCGCCCGTTACCGGGTTATTGCTTTTTGTTATTCAGCGCCCATTTCTTTCAACAGGTTGTCTGCGTGGTCGATGTGTTTCATGTTCCACAGCATGTAGCGCAGGTCGACCTGGATCGAACGGGTGTTGGCCTTGTTGTAGTCCCAATCGGAAATGATCGAGTCCAGGGTGCCGTCGAAGGCCAGGCCGATGAATTCGCCTTTCGAGTTCAGCGCAGCCGAACCGGAGTTGCCGCCGGTGATGTCCAGGGTCGCCAGGTAGTCGACCGGCACGGTTTTCAGCTTCGGATCGACAAATTTGCCGAAGTCCTTGGCTTTGATCGCGGCCAGTTGATTTGCCGGTGCATTGAACTCGCCCTGGCCCGTGGCTTTGGCCACCACGCCATTGACGGTGGTGAAGGCGGTCCAGGTGGTGCCATCGGCGCCATGGTCACGGCCGGCAACGCGGCCGAAGGTCACGCGCAGGGTGCTGTTGGCGTCAGGATAGACGGCTTGGCCCTTGCTCTTCATGAAGGCGATCTTGGCTTTCATGTAGTTGGCGTAGGCTTGCTGGATCTTGCCGGCCAGTTCTTCGTCTTCCGCTTCGTTTTTCAGCGAATCCGGATACATGGCAACGGCTGCCTGGATGAAGCTGTCCTTGCTGGCCTGGAATTCGGCTGGCGTGCGTTTCAGCCATGCTGCGCGCTCGGCCTTGTCGGCCAGCTTGCTGCCCGCATACAGTTTGTCCAGGGCGGCGGACAGCTCGGCTTGCGACATGCCGTCCTTGATGCCGATGGCGGCGTCGAAGCTGGCGCGGCGCTGTGCTGCCGGTTGCGCGGCGTACTTGGCCAGGCTGTTCAGTACCAGCGCCTTGTCGACTTTTTCATCGTAGGTGCGTTCGACCGACGTGATGCCCGCTTCCAGGCGTGGCAAGTCGCGCGACTGGTAGCCGGACTTGCGTTCCGTATCGGCCTTGGTGCTTTCGTTGGACAGGCGGTACAGGCTGCGTGCCGTGTTCAGCAGGCGTGGCTGTGCGTAGCCCAGGAAGAAATCGCGCTTGGTGTCGGCATCGCGTTCGGCGATCAGCTTTTCCACTTGCTCGATGTCGCCGGCAAATTCCGCCTTGCGGGCTGCATTCGCGTTGACCCAGGTTTTCAGGGCTTCATGTTCTGCCGTCTTGCGTGCCAGGAAGTCGCTGCCCGCGTACGAATCGAGCATGCCCTGGCGGTTCTTGTAGTAGTTGTTCACGCCAGCCACCTGGCCCGCGTATTTCAGGGCAACATCCTTGTTGTCCTTGGTTTCGCGCGCGATGATGGCCAGGGTTTCGCCCGACGCTTTCACGAAGGCCGGGTAGTTCCAGTCAAACGTGAACGCCACTTCCGATGGCAGGCGGTGACGGTTGGTGCGGCCAGGGTAGCCCAGCGCCATGACGAAATCGCCTTCTTTCAAGCCATCCTTGGCCAGTTTCAGCACGTGTTTTGGCTGGTATGGCACGTTGTCCTTGCTGAAGTCGGCAGCCTTGCCGTCCTTGCTGACATAGGCGCGGTAGAAACCGTAGTCGCCCGTGTGGCGCGGCCACATCCAGTTGTCGGTGTCGCCGCCGAACTTGCCCACGCCGGCCGGAGGCGCGTGCACCAGGCGCACGTCGCGGATTTCCAGTTGCTTGATCAGGTAGAACTCCAGGCCGCCGTAGTAGCTCGACACGGTGCAGCGGAAGCCAGCTTCTTTTTCGCATTCGGCGACCAGTTTCTTCTGGTTTTTCTCGATCGCGTCGATGCGTGCCTTGCCTTGCAGCTTGGCCACGTCGGCCGTGATGATCTTGTCGCTGACATTGGTCACGGCCGAGGTGACGAAGATGCGGCTGCCTGGGGCGGCCGGCAATTCTTCAGCATAGGTCTTGGCCAGGAAGCCGTTGGCCAGCAAATCGCGCTCTTTGGTCGAATTGACCGCCACGCTGTTGTAGACGCAGTGGTGGTTGGTGGCAACCAGGCCTTGCGGCGAGACGAACGACGCCGAGCAACCGCCCAGGCTGACGATGGCGCCCATCGGGAACTCGGTCAGTTTGGTCAGGGTGGTCGGGTCCAGTTTCAATCCGGCGGCTTTCAGTTCCTTGGCTACTTGTGGCAGCTGTTGGGGCATCCACATGCCTTCGTCGGCGTGTGCGAAGTTGCTCAGGATGGCGAGCGCGATTAAAGATTTTTTCATTCGAGTTCTAGTCTTTTTACATGGTGGGAAGTCGGAACCAACGTGTACCCAGTGTTTTTTCTCAGCGGGCGACCTAGAGTATCCGTATCGAACTCGCACTAGTCAATCACATTTTCCGGGCAGCATGTTTGCACTTGCTTGCTTAAATGACATAATTTTTAGTGGTACAGGGGAAGAATCCGGCCGCCAGGCCCCATTTTTCCGTGCAACGGCTGTGGTATTGTCCATACAATTGTCTTGGCGGAAATGAAAAATGGCCGGGCGCTGGCGCGGCCCGGCCACTTCGTGATGGAGGGCGTTTGCCCGTCTAGCGTATTTTGCCGCGGCGCAAAAGATTCACGATGCCCAGCAGGATCACGGCGCCCAGGAAGGAAACGAGCAGCGAGGACAGGCTGAAGTTGTCGCTATTGATGGTGCCCGTGCCGAACAGGGGCGCCAGCAGCCAGCCGCCCAGGAAGGCACCCACGATGCCGACGACGATATTGAGGAAGATGCCTTGTTGCGCATCGGTTTTCATGACCATGCTGGCCAGCCAGCCGATGACGCCGCCAATAACGATCCAGATAATGAAATTCATGTAGTCCTCCGCGCGATGGGTGAGTAGGGGTGCCATGTTAGAAAAACATCATGCCAGGTGATACTGATGCCGCACGATAGAAAAGTCCAGCGGATTCGCGCGGCACATGCAAAAGCCCGCCTGGCTGCGGGCAGCGAGGCGGGCTTGTCAGGCGGCAAGGCGGTACTTAATCGGCCTTGATCGCTTCAACCTGGATGGCCAGCTTGACTTCCGGCGAGAACGCCGGCATGCCGTAGTTCAGGCCAAAGTCGCTGCGCTTGAATTCCGCGCTGGCATCGGCGCCGCACACTTCGCGCTTGTAGCGCGGGTGCATGATGCACTTGAACTTGCTCACGTTCAGCTTGACGGGCTTGGTCACGCCCAGCAGGGTCAGCTCGCCATCGACTTCCACCAGCTGCTCACCGTTGAACTTGAGCGATGTGCTCTTGTAGGTGATCTGCGGGAATTTCTCGACGTTGAACATGTCCGCTTTTTTCGCGTGCGTGTTCATGGCATCGAGGCCGAAGTCGATCGAATCGGCATCGATGACCAGGTCCAGGCTGCCCGTCTTGGCGGCGCGGTCCAGGGCGACCGTGCCCTTGGTCTTGTTGAACTTGCCACGCCATACGGACATGCCCATGTGATCGGCTTCGAAGCTGGGGAAGGTGTGCGTCGGGTCGAGATTGTAGGTGTCGGTAGCGGCCATGGCCGAACCGGCGCCGGCGGCTGCCAGCACGGCGATCATCAAGTGCGAAAATTTCATGCAGATCCTAAAGGGTTGTGGGGTTGTTTTTGCTAACGTCTGAAAAACGTTCAGGACAAGGCGCCTTGCCGAAGGCAGTACGAATAGTACGACGAGGCAAGAGCAACGCAGTCATGGACGTTTTCTCAGGCGTTACTGAGCCGAAACATGGAACTTGATCGTGACCTCATCGGCAACCATGCTCGTGTCCTTCCACTCGCCTTCGCCGATGTTGTAGGTCAGGCGCTTGATGGGCAAGGCGCCGTCAAATGCATATTTGCCGCCATCGGCTTTCACCGTCAGGGGGAAGGTCACGTCGGTGGTCTTGCCTTTGATGCTCAGCTTGCCCGATACCGTCAGCTTGCCCGCACCGGCGGCCTTGATGCTGTTCGAGACGAATGTGGCTTTCGGGAATTGCGCCGCGTTGAACCATTCTTTCTTGGCCACTTCCTTGTTGTATTCCGGGTCGCCGATATCGATGCTGGCCGTCTCGATTTCCACCGACGCTTTCGAGGCGTCCGGCGTAGCCGGGTTGTAATCGATGGCGATATTGAATTTCTTGAACTTCGCTTCCACGGGCACGTTCATTTGCTTGAACACGGCCGACACGCTGGTCTTGGCGGGATCGACTTTCAGCAAGGTGGCGGCGGTGGCGGCCACGGACAGGCCCAGCAGGGAAGCGAGGACGATGCGTTGGGTGGTTTTCATCTTATTTTTCCTGGAGTTTCAGTGAGCAAGGGGAAGGCGGTGTTACGGCAGCATGCGTTTCAGCACGCCGTCGCGGTCGATGAACTGGTGCTTCAGCGCCGCCAGCACATGGGCGGCCACGGCGGCGGCCATCGTCATGTTCAGAACATAATGAATTTCTTTTAAAAGCGGCTTAAGTTCCGGGTTCGGCGCCATGATGACGGGCAGCTGGAACAGGCCCAGGTACACCACCGGCACGCCGGCGGCCAGGGTGTACAGGTAGCCGGAGATGGGCACGGCGAAGATCAGGATGTACAGCAGCACGTGCATGGCGTCGGCCGCCTTTTTTTGCCAGGCAAGCATGCTGGCCGGGTGCGGCGGCGGCACGTTGGCCTTGCGCCACAGCAGGCGGATGGCAGCGATGGCCAGCACGGTCACGCCCAGCCATTTGTGCCAGGAGAAATATTTGAGCTTGGTGGGCGTCAGGCCGGGAATGTCCGTCATGACCAGGCCCATGACAAAGGCGCTGATGATCAGCAGGGCGGTCAGCCAGTGCAGGATGATGGCGGTGGTGGTGTAGCGTTGCATCGGCGGGGCTTTCTTGAAAGTAGTACGCATTAGGACTAATTCGGCCTAATATACCAAAGAAAAGCAAATTGCGCTGCGTGCTGGAGATTCTACAAGAAAGACTGCCGGAAAAACCGCGGGGCGGCCAGCATTTGTGTGCTGGCCGCCCCGCGGCAGCGGATCGGCGCGATCCGGGGAGCGATGGCTGCTTAGATGGCCTTGGCCAGCTGCGCCGCGATACCGATGTAGTTAGCCGGCGTCATGGTCAGCAGCACGTCCTTGGCATCCTGCGGAATGGCCAGGCCATTGACGAAGGTTTGCAGCGCTTCTTTCGAGATGCCCTTGCCGCGCGTCAGCTCTTTCAGCTGCTCGTACGGGTTTTCGATGCCATAGCGGCGCATCACGGTTTGCACGGGCTCGGCCAGCACTTCCCACGTCGTGTCCAGGTCTTGCGCCAGGCGCGCATGGTTCACTTCCAGCTTGTTCAGGCCGCGCAGGCAGCTGTCATAGGCCAGCAGGGTGTAGCCGAGGCCCACGCCGATGTTGCGCAGCACGGTCGAATCGGTCAGGTCGCGCTGCATGCGCGAGACGGGCAGTTTTTCCGACAGGTGCTTCAGCACGGCGTTGGCCAGGCCCAGGTTGCCTTCCGAGTTTTCGAAGTCGATCGGATTGACCTTGTGCGGCATGGTCGAGGAGCCGATTTCGCCCGCCTTCAGCTTCTGCTTGAAGTAGCCCAGCGAGACATACGTCCAGATGTCGCGGTTCAGGTCCAGCAGGATCGTGTTGGCGCGCGCGAAGGCGTCGAACAGTTCGGCCATGTAGTCGTGCGGCTCGATCTGGATGGTGTAGGGATTGAACACCAGGCCCAGGCGCTGTTCGATGACGGCTTGCGAGAAGGCGGGCCAGTCGAAGCCCGGGTAGGCGGACAGGTGGGCGTTGTAGTTGCCGACGGCGCCATTCATCTTGCCGAGGATTTCCACTTGCGCGATGCGTTTCACGGCGCGCTGCAAGCGGGCCACGACGTTGGCAAATTCCTTGCCCAGGGTGGTCGGGCTGGCCGTCTGGCCGTGCGTGCGCGACAGCATCGGTACGTCGGCATTGTCGTGCGCGATCTGCGTCAGCTTGGCCACCAGGCCGTTCAAGGCCGGCAGCATCACGCCATCGCGGGCCGCTTTCAGCATCATGCCGTGCGACGTGTTGTTGATGTCTTCCGAGGTGCAGGCGAAATGGATGAATTCCGACGCCGCCACCAGTTCCGGCACGTCCGCCACTTGTTCCTTCAGCCAGTATTCGACGGCCTTGACGTCGTGGTTGGTGACCGCTTCGATGGCCTTGATGCGGGCCGCGTCGGCTTCCGAGAAGTCGGCCGCCATCTTGTCGAGCAGGGCGGTCGCTTCGGCCGAGAACGGCTTGATTTCAGCGAAACCGGCTTGCGACAGCGCTTGCAGCCAGGAGATTTCCACTTTCACGCGGTGGTGCATGAAACCGGCTTCGGACAGGATCGGGCGCAGCAGATCGGTCTTGCTGGCGTAGCGGCCATCGAGCGGAGACAGGGCCGACAGCGTGGAATACGGAGTAGTAGAAGTCATGAGAGCGGACGCAAGTTAAAGAAACGGTTGGCGTGTGGCGCGCGGGGAGGGCAGGGCTATTGCAATACAGCAACACTGACGGCGCCACAGTAAAGGGCGATTTTACCACCGCTGGCCGCCGGCCAGCCGTCCGTCGGCTGCTGATGGCCCCCATTCCGGCCGAATCGGGCCCCGATGCGGCGTGCCTGCCACACCGTGCCGGGCGCCGGGTGCGCGCTGCCAAATGCCGCTGCCGCCGATGCTATACTGCTTGCTGCTCCTTTACCTTAAAGTACCTATGAAACTGATCGGTTCCCTCGCCAGCCCGTATGTCCGCAAAGCCCGTATCGTGCTGGCGGAAAAAAAGCTCGACTATGTCTTCGAGCTGGAAAACGTGTGGGTGCCGGAAACCCGCATCGCCCAGGCCAATCCGCTGGGCAAGGTGCCCTGCCTGGTGATGGAGGATGGCAGCACCTTGATCGATTCGAAAGTCATCGTCGAATACCTCGACACGCTCACGCCCGTGTGCAAGCTGCTGCCGGCCGGCGGCAATGGCCGCGAGCGGGCCGATATCAAGAACTGGGAAGCGCTGGCCGACGGCATCCTCGATGCGGGCGTGCTGGTGCGCCTGGAGCGCACGCAGCGTCCGCCCGAGCAGCAAAGCGCCGCCTGGATCGCGCGCCAGCTCGACAAGATCACCCTGGGCCTGGCGGCGCTGGAAGCGCGCCTGGGCGAGAGCGCGTATTGCGCCGGCAAGAACTACACCCTGGCCGACGTGGCCGTGGGCTGCACCCTGGGCTGGCTCAGCTTCCGCTTCCCGGAAATCGACTGGCGCGCCGATCACCCCGCGCTGGCGCGTTTGTTCGACAAGCTGTCCGAGCGGCAATCATTCAAGGACACCGTGCCGCAGTAAGGGCCCGGACGTAAAAAAACCGGCAATTGCCGGTTTTTTTATTTCACCACCAAGGTTACGCCGCCTGATCAAACCGTAGCGAGCGGAAGGTAGAGGTGGCCGGGAAGCGCAACCGTACTCCAGTACGGTGAGCATCGCAGGCCGCCTGTGCCGACGCGCAGCAGGTTTGATCAGGTGTCATCATTCCTCAACAGCCATCTGGCTTTGCAGGTAGTTCTGGATGCCGATCTTGGCGATCAGGTCGATCTGCGTTTCGAGCCAGTCGATATGCTCTTCCGTGTCTTCCAGGATCATCAGGAACAGGTCGCGCGACACGTAATCACCCGCTTTTTCGCTGATGGCGATGCCTTCCTTGACGGTGGCGTGCGCGGCGCGTTCCAGCTTCAAATCGCATTCCAGCATTTCCGGCGTGTTCTCGCCGATCAGCAGCTTGTGCAGCGCTTGCAGGTTAGGCAGGCCGTCGAGCATCAGGATGCGGTCGATCAGCTTGTCGGCGTGTTTCATTTCGCCGATCGATTCTTCGTATTCCTTCTTGCCCAGCTTTTCCAGGCCCCAGTGCTTGTACATGCGTGCATGCAGGAAGTACTGGTTGATGGCCGACAGTTCGTTGGTGAGCTGCGCGTTGAGCATGCGGATGACTTCTTTATCGCCCTTCATGGGATTTCCTTTGTTCTGTGTCGCGTTCGATGATGAAACCGGAGGCTGCTGGCGGCCACGGCCGGGTGGCGAAGGGCTGCCTGGTGGCGCGCGATTACCGGTCTCGCTATGCCCGCATGATAGCGCAAAATATGGGCGATTTCGGGCGGTAAACGGCATTTTTCCGTCTTTTTAACGTAAATATCGTGCGAATAAAACCCATTCTCAAATGGATTGCCACATTTTTCCGTTTTTTATTTGTTAAGGAAAATGAAGGCCATTCTCATTCGCGTTCATGCCGTCTTGTGGGGATGGTCGGCACGCCGCTACGGCCGTGTGAAAACGGCGCGCAATGTTTGCGCCGTTCTTGCCTTTATGTATTCTTGGCCGCCGGTGGCGATGCGATAATCAGCGGGGAATTTCACGATAAAGGAAAGCAAGATGATGCTGCATATACCCGGCGTGCTGACGCCGGAACAGGTGACGCAGTTTCGCCAGCGCCTGGCGCAGACGGACTGGGTCGATGGGCGCGCCAGCGTCGGGGCGCAAGGGGCGCAGGTCAAGCGCAACCGCCAGCTGGCCGAGGGCTCGCCGCTGGCGCTGGAATTGGGCGAGATCGTCAGCCGCGCGCTGATGGCCAATCCGCTGTTCTTCTCGGCCGTGCTGCCGCTGCGCATCCTGCCGCCGTTCTTCAACAGCTATGCGGGCGGCGAGCACTATGGCCTGCATATCGACGGCGCCATCCGCACGCCGAAAAACGGCATGCAGTCGATGCGCGCCGACGTCTCGTCGACCGTGTTCCTCAGCGAACCGGACGAATACGAAGGCGGCGAGCTGGTGGTGGTCGATTCCTACGGCACGCATGAAGTGAAACTGCCGGCGGGCGACGTGATCGTGTATCCGTCGAGCAGCGTGCATCAAGTGCTGCCCGTCACCAGCGGCGAGCGCATCTGCTCCTTCCTGTGGACGCAAAGCATGGTGCGCGAGGATTGGAAGCGCAGCATGCTGTTTGAGCTCGACCAGAACATCCAGAGCGTGCGCGGCGCGCACGGCGATTCACCGGCGACCGTGGGCTTGACGGGGCATTATCACAACCTGCTGCGGATGTGGGCGGAGATGTGAGGCTGGGGTCAGACCCCCGGCGACGTTGGCGCTGAGCTTGGCGTTGGCGGTGTTGAGGGTCTGACCCCCATCGCGGACAAAAAAAAGTCTGCCTGGCCCGGGGATGTAGGCTGGCAGACTGAAACAAGCAAATCGCTTGACTAAAAACAGGGCGCAAAAAAGCAAGCAGGGCACACGGTGCGATGCTTGCGGGCTGGCAGCGGCGCAAGGGCCGCCGGAAGGCTAGCTCAGTTGGAAGGTCAGCGGGACGAGCACGTACACGGGCACGGGCTTGCCGTTTTCGATCATGGGTTTGAACAGCGCGCGCTGCGCTGCCTGGCGGCCCGCTTCGTCGAGGTTGCCGTAGCCGGTCGATTTGTGGATCAGGATTTGCTCGGGCAAGCCCTTTTCATTGATCAGGATGCGCAACACCACGGTGCCGCTTTCGCCCAGGCGGCGCGACAGATTCGGGTAGATCAGTTGCGGCGCCTTGATGTATTCGACGCTGCTGACGGTGCGCGGCGTGGACGGGGCCGGCGGCGTGGGCGACGGTGCCGATGGCGCTGTCGGCGCGGCGGTGGCTACGGGGGCCGCTTCGGCGCGCGTCGGCTGCGGCGGCGTGATGGTCGGTTCCGTGGGCGCCACGGCGATCAGCGGCAGCGGCGGGATCACGGCGCGCGGCATGGGCGCGCTCAGTTCCACGGTTTTGGGGACGGACGGTGCCGGCGGCTTGGGCGGCGCCGGCGGGGCGATGATGCTGATGGTGGTGATGGTCGGCATGGCCGCCGTGACGACTTTGCTCAGCAAGCCGCTCTGGATCGCGTAGAACCCGGCGAGGTGCAGGACGACGATGGCCATCAGCGGCGCGAACTTGTTGCGCTTCTTGTCGAAGTCGGCAAATTGTTGCACGGCCTGCACCGTTACGGGCGGGGGCATCATCGTCATGGCGTTCATCGCTTTCTTTAGTTTGTCAGTACAGCCCGAATCAATACGGTTTCTTGCAGCGCTACGGTAGCGCTCAGGTGATCGTTCAGCACTTCCCGTGCGCAGGTGTGGCATTTGCCGCAGCAGGTTGCCACGCCCAGGTCGCGGCGCAGCTCGGCCATGCTGGACAGGCCAAGATCGACGGCTTGACGGATTTCACGATCAGATATGTTGTTGCAGACACATACAATCATTGATACACCTTCTGGCTGGAGGATGAAAATACACTAGTGCCGCGAAGCATTATTGCTAGTGTTTTAATGAGAATCATTATCATTACGTTTCATTGTCGCGCAAAGCGGGGGACAATGCAAGCGATTTTGATCAAGCGTGCGGCCGCTGGCGGCCCGCCGCGGCACGCCGGCGGCCGGGCCGCTATGCCGTGTGCGCGAATGAGACAGCCCTTGACAGGGGCCACTCTCCGGGCTAAATAAAAACTATTCGCATTCATGTTTATAATGCTGGTATTGTCTCGGACGGTCGCCGTCTGGACATAATGAAAGGCCGCTTGTCGGTAATGCGCAACAGTTGCGTTTTACCTCACAACACTGGCAGCATGCCCTGCGCCTGGCGCGGCAACTTGTCTCCGGTGTTCTTAATTTGAACGGATTTTGCTCATGACTCTAGTTCCACCCTTGATGACGCTCGATGCGCTGGCAGTCGGCCAGAGCGGTACGGTGTTGCATATCACGCCCCATGCGGCAGGACAGACGGAGGACGGCGTGGACCTGCCCCGCCGCCTGATGGAGCTGGGATTCGTTCCTGGCGAACGCATCCGCATGCTCAAGCGCGGCATTCCTGGCGGCGACCCGCTGGCCATCAAGGTCGGCAATGCCACGTTCGCACTGCGCCGCTTCGAAGCGGCGCTGATCGCGATTCAACCGTTGACTCAACCGGAATGACCATGGGTGCTGTAGAAACGATCGTCGACGCGGGCCTGCACAAGCCGCCGCATCAGCCGCAAATTGCCTTGCTGGGCAATCCGAACTGCGGCAAGACCGCCCTGTTCAACCGTTTGACGGGCGCGCGCCAGAAAGTGGCGAACTACGCCGGCGTGACCATCGAACGCAAGGAAGGCCATTTCACGTCGCCCGCGGGCAAGCCCGTGCGCGTGCTCGACTTGCCGGGTGCCTACAGCCTGTCGGCCACCACGCCCGATGAAGCCATCACGCGCGACGTGGTAGGCGGCCTGCGCAAGGGCGATCCCCGTCCGGACGCCATCATCTGCGTGGTCGACGCCACCAACCTGCGGCTGAACTTGCGCCTGGTGCTGGAAGTCCAGCGCCTGGGCCTGCCCATGCTGCTGGCGCTGAACATGACGGACGTGGCGCGCAAGCGCGGCATGCTGATCGACACGGTGAAACTGGCACAGGAACTGGGCATGCCCGTGGTGGAAACCGTGGCGGTGCAGCACGATGGCGAAAAAGCCCTGCTGGACGCCATCGACGCCATGCTGCCGCTGCCGGCCGTGGACGCCAAGCCGCTGGCGGCCATCGATGCCGTCACCGTCGAGGAAACCCAGCGCGAAGTGCGCCGCATCCTGGCCGCCGTCAGCAATGACGCCAGCGACCGTGGCAACCTGACGGAAAAGATCGACGACGTGGTGCTGCACCCCATCGTCGGCCCCATGATCCTGGCCGTGCTGATGTTCCTGATTTTCCAGGCCGTGTTTGCCTGGGCCGCCACGCCGATGGAAATGATCACCGATGGCGTGGGCCACCTGGGCGCCGTGCTGACGGCGAACATGCCCGATGGTCATTTGAAGAGCTTGCTGGTGGAAGGCATCATCGGCGGCGTCGGCAGCGTGCTGGTGTTCCTGCCGCAGATCCTGATCCTGTTCTTCTTCATCCTGGCGCTGGAAGACTGCGGCTACCTGCCGCGCGCCGCGTTCCTGCTGGACCGCCTGATGGGCGGCGTGGGCTTGTCGGGCCGCGCCTTCATTCCGCTGCTGTCGAGCTTTGCCTGCGCCATTCCCGGCGTGATGGCGGCGCGCACCATCCAGAACCCGCGCGACCGCCTGGTGACCATCATGATCGCCCCGCTGATGACGTGCTCGGCGCGCCTGCCCGTGTATGCGCTGATCATCGCCGCCTTCATCCCGGAACGCCAGGTGTGGGGCTACCTGAGCCTGCAAGGCCTGGTGCTGTTCGTGCTGTACTTTGCCGGCATCATTTCGGCCATGGCCGTGGCCTGGGTCATGAAGCGCAGCATGGGCGTGCGCGGCAACCAGCCGCTGATGCTGGAACTGCCGGCCTACCACTGGCCGCATTTGCGCAACCTGGCCGTCAGCCTGTGGGAGCGTGCGAAGATCTTCCTGACGCGCGTCGGTACCATCATCCTGAGCCTGATGATCATCCTGTGGTTCCTCAGCACCTTCCCCGGTGCGCCGGACAACGCGGTCCATCCGCCGATCTACTACAGCCTGGCCGGCATCCTGGGCCGCGGCCTGGAAGTGATCTTCGCGCCCATCGGTTTCAACTGGCAGATCTGCATCGCGCTGGTGCCGGGCATGGCGGCGCGCGAAGTGGCCGTCGGCGCCCTGGGCACCGTGTATGCGCTGTCGCAGACGGGCGACGCGCTGGCCTCCACCCTGGAGCCGCTGATCGCCCATTCGTGGTCGATGGCCACGGCGCTGTCCTTGCTGGCCTGGTATGTGTTCGCGCCGCAGTGCCTGTCGACCCTCTCCGTGGTGAAGCGCGAGACGGGCGGCTGGCGCTATCCGCTGCTGATGGCCGGCTACATGTTCGCCCTGGCCTACGCTGCCTCGTTCATTACGTACCGCCTCGCCCTGCTGGCTGGCGCATAGGAGAGCACCATGTGGCAAACCCTTATCGTCGCCCTGATCGTTGCTGCAGCGCTGCTGCATTTTTCGACCAAGTACCTGCCGGCGGGCGTGCGCCGCGCCATCGTGCGTGGCCTCGTGCGCTGCGGCCTCGACGAAGCGAAGATGTCGACCTTCTTCAAGGTGGCGCCGGGCTGCGGCAGCGGCTGCGGTTCCTGCGGTTCCTGCGACAGCCCGCCGCCGCCGTCCGCCACGCCGCCGGCCGACGGCAGCAGCAAGCGCGTGATCCTGATGCAGGTGCAGCGCCAGGACTGATCTACGTCTAGCCACGGGCCCGCCTGTCGGCTACACTGGGCTTTCCGCATGGCAAGGAGTGGCAATGGCGATACTGTTGATCTTCATGTTTTTGTTTGCGATCGCTTCCTGGCTGCTGGCCAGCCGGCGCGGCCGCCACGGGGGACTGTGGTTCGGCATCGGCCTGTTCCTGGGGCCGTTTGCCTTGCTGGCGGTGGCGGCCCTGCCGCCCGTGCCGGCGCGCTGACCTTGTATTATTAAAACCCGCCAGCGCGGGTTTTTTTACGCCTGCGCGTCCGCGTGGCGCAGCCGGTACTGGCGCGGCGAGCATGCCATGATGCGCTTGAAGGCGTGGCTGAAGGCGCTGTCCGAATCGTAGCCCAGCGCCTGCGCGATCGATGTCACTGTCGCGGCACTGTCCTTCAGGCGCCGCGTGGCCAGGCGCATGCGCCAGCGCAGCAGGTAATCGAGCGGGGTCACGCCCACCCGGTTCCTGAAGTGCAGGGCAAAGGCGGAGCGCGACTGTCCCGCGACGGCGGCCAGCTGCAGCAAGGTCCAGCGCCGTGCCGGCTGCGCATGCATGGCCTCGATGGCGGCGCGCAGCCGGGGATCGGCCAGCGCGAACAGCCAGCCCACCGGATGCGACGCCTGCGCCTGCAGATACTGGCGCAGCATCTGCAGCAGCATCATGTGGCCCAGGTGGCGCGTCATCAGCGCCGCACCGGGCGCCGTCGCCTGCAGTTCCTGCGCCAGGCGCTGCAAGGCCCAGTGCAGCACGCTGGCCTGGTCCGTATCGCCGCGCACGTGCAGCAGGGGCGGCAGGCAGTCGAGCAGGATGGCCGCCTCGTCGCCAAAGCTGAAACGTCCGCCGATGAGGAAGAAATCGTGTTCCGGCGCGCCGTGGCGGGCCACGCCCTGCTGCGCGTGCCGGTACACCTCCAGCGCCGGCGTGGCCGGCAAGCCGGGCGCGCTGGCCAGGGTAAACGCGCGTCCCGGGGCCAGCAGGAAGCAGTCGCCCGTCTGCAGCGGCACGGGCGCGTCGATGCCGGCGACCGTCAGCCAGCAGCCGCCCTCGATCACGGCGTTGAACTTGATGCCGTCCGGCGGCGGAAAGTCGATGGCCCACGCGCCGCCCGCCTTCAGGCCGGCAAAATAGGAGCTGCGCGTATCAAACAGCGACAGTACATCGGAAAGCAAATCCATGGCGGGTTCCAGTTCTGGACGATGGCGACAGTATCAAGGATTCTACGCCATTCACAGTCCAGAACAGCCCGCGCAAAATACGCATGTCGCCAGCCATCCCGCGCTGGCCCCCCACATGCAGAGGCAGACATGACATACGGCGATCACAGGCAGACTCCCCTTCACACCGGCTTCGGCGCGGCCACCAGCGCCACCGAAGCGCTGGCCGGGCGCACCCTGTCCGGCATGCAGGCCATCGTCACGGGCGGCGCTTCAGGGCTAGGCCTGGAAACGGTGCGCGTGCTGGCCGGCGCGGGCGCCCGCGTGGTGGTGCCGGCGCGCGACCCGCGCCAGGCGCAAGCGGCATTGGCCGGTCTGGCCGGCGTGGAAATCGCCGCGCTCGACCTGCTCGATCCGCAAGCCATCGACTCTTTTGCCGCCGCCTTCCTCGCCTCCGGCCGTGCCCTGCACGTGCTGCTCAACGGCGCCGGACTCATGGCCTCGCCCTTGCTGCGCGATGCGCGCGGCTACGAGGCGCAGTTCGCGACGAATCACCTGGGGCATTTCCAGTTGACGGCGCGCCTGTGGCCCGCCTTGCGGCGGGCGCAGGGCGCGCGCGTGGTGTGCGTGTCGTCGCTGGGCCACCGGCAGGCGGGCGTCGACCTGGACGACCCGCATTTCCTGCGCCAGCCGTACGACAAATGGCGCGCGTATGCACAGTCGAAAAGCGCCAACGCCCTGTTTGCCGTGGAGCTGGACCGGCGCGGCGCGGCGCACGAGGTGCGCGCCTTTTCGCTGCACCCGGGCGCCATCCTGACGCCGCTGGTGCGCCACCTGGACCAGGATGATTTGCGCAGGGTGGGCGCGCTCGACGATGCGGGCCAGGTGAATCCGCCGCCGCAATCGGGTTTCAAGAACGTGGCGCAGGGCGCCGCCACGGCCGTCTGGTGTGCCACCAGCGCGCAGCTGGACGGTCTTGGCGGCGTGTATTGCGAGGATTGCGATATTGCCGCCCTGGTGGCGGACGACAGCACGGGGCCGGGCGTGCGGCGCTGGGCGGCCGACCCTGCGCAGGCGCGCCAGCTATGGGCGCTGAGTGAACAGATGACGGGCGTGCGTTTCGATCCCGGCGCTGCATGAAAAATGCCGGGCGGCGCCCGGCATGTGCAGGAAGGGCGGCGTGGATTTACGCCTGGCCAGCCAGCTTTTCCACGACGGGTGCCAGCGCGGCCGGGCGGCAGCCGAAGGCGGCCAGGCGGCCTTGCGCGTTCGGCGCCAGGTCCAGGTCATACGGCAGGCGGCCCGCCACCAGCCACAGCTTATCGTGCGGCAGGGCGTCGACGAGGCGGCGCTGGCCGTCGACGAACATGGCGTTATACGTCTGCAGCACGATCTGCTGCGCGCCCTGGGCAAACGCGATGGCGGCGTCCACTTCCTCGTCCAGCGCTTCGGCCGACAGGGCGTACTCGCGCACGTCCAGGCCCGCTTCGAGCAGCGCCGGCAGCATCGAGCTGCGCGCTTCCTTGTTGCGGCCCAGCGCCACTTCGTCGATTTCGCTGCGCGAACGCACTTCCACCGTCAGCAGGGTCACGGGCAGGCCCGCGTCCAGCGGGCGGTAGTCGCCCTGCACGCGCAGGGCCGCTTTTTGCAGCAGCTGCGACAGGGCCATGGCGGCCGGCTGCATCAGGGCCGGCGGGTTGAGCGGACGCGCGCGCCAGTCGCGCACGGCGCGGTTGCGCTTGAGTTCAGCCACGCGGGCACAAGCCGCGTCGATGCGCTCCATGGCGATCTCGCCGCTTTCCACGGCGGCGATGACGGCGTCGATGGCCGCCGTCTGCTGCGCTTCGCGGTGAGAAATCAGGACGATGTCGGCGCCCGCCTGCAGGGTGGCGATGGCGCCCTTGGCGATGCCGATGCCGTCGGCAATGGCCGCCATTTCCAGGCAGTCGGTGATGACCACGCCCTGGTAGTTCATCTCGCCGCGCAGCAGGTCCGTCAGCACGCCTTTCGACAGGGTGGCCGGCACGCTGGTGTCGGCTTCGAAGGCGGGGAAGACCACGTGCGCCGTCATGATGGCGTCCACGCCGCCGGCAATGGCTGCGCGGAACGGCGCCAGTTCCACGGCGCGCAGGCGTTCCTTGTCGTGCGGCACCAGGGCCATGGCGTAATGCGTGTCGATGGCCGTGTCGCCATGGCCAGGGAAGTGTTTGGCGGTCACGGCCAGGCCGCTGGCGCGCTGGCCGCGCATGGCCGCCATGCCGTAGTCGATGACGGTGGCGGCATCTTCGCCATACGCGCGCACGCCGATGACGGGGTTGTTGCGGTTGTTGTTGACGTCCAGCACGGGGGCGAGCAGCATGTTGATGCCCACCTGGCGCATTTCATCGCCGCTGATCTGGTTCATGCGTTCGCAGTCCTCGACGGAACCGGCGGCCTGGAAGGCCATCGCCGCGGGAATCGGCGTGACGCCCTGCTCGATGCGCATGACCATGCCGCCTTCCTGGTCGATGGAGATCAGCAGCGGCGTGTCGGACACTTCCGCGTTGATTTCCTGCAGCTCGCGGCACAGGGCCGACACCTGCGCGGGCGTGTGCACGTTGCGGCGGAACAGGATCACGCCGCCCACCTTCTTTTGCTGTATCAGGGTCTTGATATGCCCGTCCGCCTGCAGGGCATCGAAGCCCACCATGAACAACTGTCCTACTTTTTCGCGCAAACCCTGCTCCATGCTGCAACTCCTCCGGTATTCATTCTGATGACGACAAGTCCGTATTGTGGCCCGCGGCGGCGCAATGGAGCGCTCAGCGGAAAGCTGCCTTGGTTTTGATCTTATTTTGGTATTGTATTGGATTCAGGTTTTTGCGCAAGTGGTTATTAAGTGGTATTGCTCCACTTGCGCAACACGGGACTCAGTCGAGGCGCTGGAACGATGCCGCCTGGGCCTTGGGCCAGTACAGGCCGAACACGGGCGGCAGCTGCGGCAGCTGGCTCGGGTCCAGCAACTGGCCCGCTTCCAGGAAGGGCAGCAGGGCCGAGGCCAGTTTCACCTGGTTCGGCGAGATGCGCCGCACCAGGTGATGCGGGCGCAGCTCCTGCGGATGGGCCAGGCCGGCGGCGGCGATCAGTTCGGCCAGCGCCTTCATGGTGTTCTGGTGGAAGTGCGCCACGCGCGAGATCTTGTCGGACACCACCAGCGCGCGCTGGCGCTGCGGGTCTTGCGTGGCCACGCCCGTGGGGCAGCGGTCCGTGTGGCAGCTTTGCGACTGGATGCAGCCCAGCGCGAACATGAAGCCGCGCGCCGAATTGCACCAGTCGGCGCCCAGCGCCAGCAGGCGGGCGATGTCGAAGGCCGTGATGATCTTGCCCGAGCAGCCGATCTTGATCCGGTCGCGCAGGTTGGCACCCACCAGGGTGTTATGCACGAGCACCAGCGCTTCCTGCAGCGGCGTGCCCACATGGTCCGTGAATTCCAGGGGCGCGGCGCCCGTGCCCCCTTCACTGCCGTCGACGACGATGAAGTCGGGCGTGATATCCGTTTCCAGCATGGCCTTGACGATGGCGAAAAACTCCCACGGATGGCCGATGGCCAGCTTGAAGCCCGTCGGCTTGCCGCCCGACAGATTGCGCAGGCGGTCGATAAAGTGCAGCATTTCCAGTGGCGTGGAAAAGGCGCTGTGCGCGGCCGGCGAGACGCAATCCTCGCCCACCATCACGCCGCGCGTGGTGGCGATTTCGATGGTCACTTTCGGGCCGGGCAGCACGCCGCCGTGGCCCGGCTTGGCGCCCTGCGACATCTTCAGCTCGATCATTTTCACTTGTTCGGAGCTGGCGTTGGCGATGAAGCGTTCTTCCGAAAACGTGCCGTCCTGGTTGCGGCAGCCGAAATAGCCGGAACCGATTTCCCATACCAGGTCGCCGCCGTTTTCGCGGTGATACGGGCTGATGCTGCCTTCGCCCGTGTCGTGCATGAAGCCGCCGCTGCGCGCGCCGCCGTTCAGGGCCAGGATGGCGTTGGCCGACAGGGCGCCAAAGCTCATCGCCGAGATATTGAAGACGCTGGCCGAATACGGCTTTTCGCGCGGACAGTCCGGGTGGTTGCCGATCTCGATGCGGAAGTCGTGGCCCGTGACCTTGGCGGGGGCGATGGAATGGTTGATCCATTCATAGCCCGCTTCATACACGTCGAGCTGGGTGCCGAACGGGCGCTTGTCAGTCTGCTCCTTGGCGCGCTGGTAGACGATGCTGCGCTGGCTGCGCGAGAACGGCGTCGCCTCGCTGTCGCTTTCCAGGAAATACTGGCGGATCTCGGGGCGGATGCTCTCGAAGAAAAAGCGGAAATGCGCGAGGATGGGGTAGTTGCGGCGCAGGGCGCGCTTGGTTTGCAGCAGGTCGCTGATGCCGACCAGGGTCAGCGCACCGGCCAGCACGGGCAGCCAGTAATGGTCATAGTAAAACAGGGACAGGACAAAGATGGCTGCCGTCGCAATGAAGGTCAGGTAGCGAAATGGTACTAGGTGCATGGGCACTCCGGTGAAGTCAGACTGATAACTGATGAGTGTACCGGTGATTTGTAGATCTTGCTGACTGGGAAAGTGTACTGTCAGAGCGACGCTATCCGTACGTGCGACACCTGACAAAACCGTAGCGAGCGGCAGCGCTTTGTGGCCGAGAAGCGCAACCGTACCTATAGTACGGTGAGCATCGCCGGCCGCAAAGCGCGACGCGCAGTAGGTTTGGTCAGGTGTTCACCGTTGTGCGGCGCGGATGCGCTCGACGCGTTCGGCGCTGGCCGGATGGCTCGACAGGTATGGCGTGCCGCCATCGAGCTTGCCCAGCGCGACAAACACTTGCGCCAGGTGTTCCAGGGGAATGCCGTTCTGGCGCAGCATGGCAATCGCGTAGTCGTCCGCGTCGCGTTCCACGTCGCGCGAATACTTCAGGTCCAGCAGCAGCGGCGGCAGGGTCGCCACCACCGTCGAGACGTCGCCGAACAGCAGTGCCGCGCCGGCGCCCACGGCCGAAGTCTGGATGATGCGCCGCGTCAGGTGGCGCTGCTGCAAATGCCCCAGTTCATGCGCCAGCACGCCCATGATGGCCTCGTCGTCCGGCAGCAGTTCGATCATTTCATCGGTCAGCACGATGTCGCCGGACGGCAGGGCAAACGCGTTCGGGCCGATCTTGCTCTTGCGGAACACGATGCGGTGCTCGGGCATGCTGTCGCCAGGCGTGGCCAGGCGGGCGAACTGGGCCCGCAAGGCTTGCTGGCGCGCCCCATCGAGCTTGCTGGGGGCGAACACATGGCGGTCCAGCATGTCGAGCACGCCCTGGCCCAGCTGCCGTTCGACCGACTGCGGCAGGGCATACGCCACGCCCTTGGCCGCCAGCGGCAGCAGGTATTGATAGCAGAGCCACAGGGCGACGATGGTGGCCGCCGTGGCCAGCAGGGCGCCGCGCCAGCTTTGCTGCAGCCGCACCACCCAGCCGTCGCGGTGGCCCGTGTCGTGCAGCAGGCTGTTGAAGGCCGCCTGGTCGGCGATTTCCAGGTAGGCGCCGTCGGCAAAGCTGACCTTGCGCACGGCGTGGCTGCTGCGTTCGGACACGTGCAGCTCGTCCAGGGGGCAGCTGCGCTCGATGTCGCCGGCCAGCACGGCCTGGCCATCGCGCACGCTGAGCGTCACGTGGTACAGGCGCGAAGTCTGGCCGTCGAAATAGCGCGCGGGCACGGGGGCCGCGCCCGGCGCGTGGTGATCGGGCGTCATGCTACAGCGACAGGTCGAAGTCCAGCAGGTCGACCATGCCTTCGCCCGTGGCCGACACTTGCTGGCCCGTGGCGGCGACAAACTCGTCCAGGCTGCCATGCACCAGCATGGATGTCGCTTCCAGGCGGTACTTCAGCCAGCGCACGTGGGCGAACGGCGTAAACAGGCCCAGGGTGACGACGATGCCCAGCAGATTGCTCAGCATGACGAAGGTGGTGCGGCCCCAGGTCAGTTGCGACTGGAACTGGTGCTGCTGCAGGCGCGTATGGTTCCAGATCAGGTTCTGGATCATGGTCAGGAACAGCGGCAGCACGGTGAACGCCCACAGGTACAGCGCGCCGACGGCCAGCAGCAGGCTGCCCACCTTGGTGCTGTCATTCGCATTGGCGGCAAACGAGGCGAACACGCCGCCGAAGACGAGGAAAATCAGCACCAGCAGGCCGCCCAGCAGCAGCGCGAAGAACAGCAGATAGGTCTTGTAGAAGCTGCCGACCGTGGCGTCGAAGCTGAAATGGGTGGTGCCGAAACGGCTTTGCGTATGCTGGAAACGCTTCAGGCGCTGGTGCAGGAACGGCGTCATCAGGCCGCCCGTGAAGGTATTCAGGATAGGCAGCCACAGGAAGTACTTGTAGGCTTCCCCGGCGCTGCCGCCAAAGCCGAAGCGGATGCCCCGGTAGCTGGTGTTGTACAGCTTGAATTGCAGGCTTTTCCAGACCAGCCAGGGCAGGATGGCGGCCATCAGCACCAGCATGATCAGGCCGACGATGGGCGAGACCTGGAAGGCGATGTTGTAGCCGGCGATCAGCACCACGGCCGCGATGCGGCCTTTCAGGATGGCGACGGCGTTGCCGTGGTATTCGAAGCTGCCGCCCGCCAGGTGGGTGCTCGAATAGAAATAGCGGTTGCGGCGCACCTTGGCCCAGGCAGAGTAAATGCCCAGGGTGACAATGCTCAGCAGCAGGTTGACGATCCAGATCCGGAAGTATTCGCTGCCGGTGGCGCTGAAGGTGATGGCTTCGCGTTGGGCGCTGTTGTTGACGTCGACATCCACGGGGAAAATCCTTACTTATTGGAAACAAAACAAGATAAGGGAATATGGGATAGTTATCAATTGAAAATACTGTTTTTCGCAATTTCTTTTTGCGCATCTTTATGCGCTGTCCGATCCGGCCGTCCCGGCTATACTGGAACTCAACCATTGTCTAACGGGAAAACCATGATCGTCGTCCACCATCTGAACAATTCGCGCTCGCAGCGCGTGCTCTGGCTGCTCGAGGAACTGGGCCTCGACTACGAGGTCAAGCGCTACCAGCGCGACCCGAAAACCATGCTGGCGCCCGCGTCCTTGAAGGCCGTGCATCCGCTGGGCAAGTCGCCCGTGATCACGGATGGCGCCAACACCGTCGCCGAATCGGGCGCCATCATCGAGTACCTGGTCGAACGCTACGGCAATGGCCGTTTGATACCGGCGGCGGGCACGCCGGACAAGCTGCGCTGGACCTACTGGCTGCATTTCGCGGAAGGCTCGGCCATGCCGCCGCTGCTGCTGAAGCTGGTATTCGACAAGGTCGAATCGTCGCCCATGCCGTTTTTCGTGAAACCGATCGCGCGCGGCATCGCCGGCAAGGTCAAGCACAGCTTCATCCTGCCGAATATCCACAGCCAGCTGGCCTACATGGAAGCGGAACTGGAGAAAACCAAATGGTTTGCCGGCAATGAATTCACGGCGGCCGACATCCAGATGAGCTTTCCGCTGGAAGCGGCAGCCATGCGCGGCGGACTTGACGAGCGCCTGCCCAAGCTGACGGCCTTCCTGCAGCGCATCCATGCGCGGCCAGCCTACCAGCGCGCGCTCGAACGGGGCGGGCCCTACGATTTCGCCAAATAAGGGGCATGCAGGGACGATGTGCGGGGAACCATACGGTAAAATGCCCGATTCAACCAGTATCCACTTACCGCATGGCCAGACTCCTCGCTATCGACGGCTTGAATATCGTACGCCGCGTCTACGAAGCCAGTCCTGAACCCGATTCCGACCTGAAGGCGGAGATCGCGCTGCGCCATGCGCTGTCGTCGTTCCGCACCCTCATCAACGACCACGAGCCGACGCACATCCTGCCGGCCTTCGATTTTGGCGGGCCCACCTGGCGCCACGCCCTGTATGCGGGCTACCGCGAAGGGCGCCAGCCCATGCCGCAAGTGCTGCGCGACGCCTTGCCCGGCTTCTATGCCACCCTGGCCAGCTTCGGCATGCATGTGGTCAGCATTCCCGAGGTCGAGGCCGACGACGTGATCGGCACGGCCGTCATGCGCTGGCTGCACGAGGGGCGCGGCGCGGCCGTCATCGCCACCACCGACAAGGATCTGCACGGCCTGATCGCGCACGGCGCGCTCGTGTGGGACCATTTCAAGGGCGTCTGGCACGACCATGCCTGGGTCGAGAAAAAGTTCGGCGTGCCGCCGGAACTGCTGCCCGACCTGCTGGCGCTGATGGGCGACGTCACCGACAGCATTCCCGGCGTGTCGAAGATCGGCCTGAAGACGGGCGCGAAACTGTTGCGCGCCTACGGCAATATCGACGCCGTGATGGCGGGCGCGGGGATTTTGCCCGGCGCGCTGGGCGAAAGCCTGCGAAAAGAGCGGGAAATACTGTATCTTTCAAGAAAGTTGGTAGAACTCAAGACGGACGTGACCCTGGGTGTCACCTGGAACAAGCTGGTCTGGGAAAAGTGATACCCGGCGCAAGACAAGAATAATCAAGCAAGGAAAGTAATCATGATGTTAAAGACAGTCCTGATCGATAGCAGCGCCGTGGCGCGGGGCCTGCTGAACACGGTCCTGACCGATGGCGGCTACGATGTCTGCGGGCAGACGCACACCAGCGCGCTGGGACTGGCGCTGCTGGTCAAGCACCACCCGCATTTCGTGTGCATTGCGCGCGAGCAGGTGGAAGACGGCAGCAACGTGGTGCAAACCATCCGCACCCAGTATCCGAAGACGCTCATCTTCATGGTGTCCGGCGGCATCGACGCCGCCTCGCTGCAGGCCGCCCATGCGATGGGCGTGTCGGGCTTCATCGTGAAACCCTTCATGGCCGACACGGTCCTGAAAACCGTGCGCAATACGGTGATCGCCATGGTACGCAAGCAGCAGGCCCTGGCCGCTGCTGCGCAGGGCAACTCCTAGCTGCCGGCCAAACCCGTGGCGCTGGCGATGATGCCGCCGCCCAGGCACACGTCGCCGTCGTACAGCACGGCCGACTGGCCGGGCGTGACGGCCCATTGCGCCTGGTCGAAGGCCAGGCCGAACAGTTCATTTCCATCCGGCAGCAACTGGCAAGCCACGTCGGCCTGGCGGTAGCGCGTCTTGGCGCTCAAGGCGCCCGCCTGCGGCGCCACGCCGGCCACCCAGCTGGCCTGGTCGGCGCTCAAGGCGGGCGACAGCAGCCACGGGTGGTCATGCCCCTGCACCACCCACAAGGTGTTGTTGGCGATATCCTTGCGCGCCACATACCAGGCGTCGCTGCTGCCATCGGCATTCTGGTACGACTTCACGCCGCCGATGCCGATGCCCTTGCGCTGGCCCAGCGTATAGAAACTCAATCCCACGTGTTCGCCCACCGTCTTGCCGTCCGCCGTTTTCATGGGGCCCGGCTTGTACGACAGGTAGCGGTTCAGGAATTCGCGGAACGGGCGTTCGCCGATGAAGCAGATGCCCGTCGAATCCTTCTTCTGCGCGTTCGGCAAACCCAGTTTTTCGGCGATCTGGCGCACTTGCGTCTTCGGGATTTCACCGAGCGGAAACAGGGTCTTGGACAGCTGCGCCTGGTTCAAACGGTGCAGGAAATAGCTCTGGTCCTTGCTGGCGTCGACGGCCTTGAGCAATTCGTAGCGGCCCGCGTCCGTCGGCGCCTGGCGCACGCGCGCATAGTGGCCGGTGGCGATCAGGTCGGCGCCCAGGGTCATGGCGTGGTCGAGGAAGGCCTTGAACTTGATTTCGGCGTTGCACAGCACGTCCGGGTTCGGCGTGCGGCCGGCCTGGTACTCGCGCAGGAAATCGGCGAACACGCGGTCCTTGTATTCGGAAGCAAAGTTGACGGCTTCGATGTCGACGCCGATCACGTCGGCCACGCTGGCCGCGTCGATCCAGTCCTGGCGCGTGGAGCAGTATTCCGAATCGTCGTCATCTTCCCAGTTTTTCATGAACAGGCCGATGACTTCATAGCCTTGTTCCTTCAGCATCCATGCCGCGACCGAGGAATCGACCCCGCCCGACATGCCGATAACGACTTTCTTCTTGCTCATCTTGCTTTCCAGTTACTTTAATAATATGGCAATGCGTGTTGCTATGCGCTATTGAAAACGGACGCATGCGTGTGCAGCAGGGCCAGCGGCGCGCGCCGGCCAGCCAGGTATTCGTCCACGCACTGCAGCACCAGGGGGCTGCGGTGGCGTTCCTGGCACGCGGCCAGCTCGTCGCGCGTCATCCACAGGGTGCGGATGATGCCTTCGTCCAGCGGGCGGTCATGCTCGGCGCCGGCCGTGCCGCAAAAGGTGAAGCGCAAATAGGTCACGTCCTCGCCCGTGCGCAGTGACTGATAGCGCGACATGTACATGCCGACCAGTGCCGTGGGGATGAAATCGTAGGCCGCTTCCTCCAGCGTTTCGCGGATCACCGCCTGCTCCAGCGACTCGAACGGGTCGAGATGGCCGGCTGGCTGATTCAGCTTGATGCCTTCGCTGGTCTCTTCTTCAATCAGTAAAAACAGGCCGTCGCGCTCGACGATGGCGGCAACGGTGACAGAGGGTTTCCAGATTCTCGGCATGATTCCATCCTTGAAAGAGCCGACATTTTATCTTGTTCTGCGCGCGCGGTTTGAACCCGGCCTTTTGTTGCGCGGACATATTGATAAATGACAACGTTTTAGCAAATAGCGGTGGGAGGTACTTACGTCTTTCCCTGGGAGCGCACTAGCATGGGGGCTTTGGCGGCAAGATGGCAGGAAGCGCCCGCTAATATAGGCTTTCCCTGTGGTCAAAACAAGCGGGCACGCACGCTCGACTGTGGTGAGATTGACACAACTTTCCCACCATATGGTCGCCGCGCCGCATGGTGAAACGCATCGGGGGATGCTGGTGAAATTAGTGTCGTACGACTAAAAGTTGCTGGTTCACAAACGTTTAACGCGCTGCTTTCCGTGTTAGATTCTAGTCAGTTTATCAATTAGCGGAGGCATCATGAGGATAGGCATACCGGCCGAAACACGGCCTGGTGAAACACGGGTGGCAGCAACGCCCGAGACAGTCAAGAAGCTGGCAGCCAAACATCAAGTCGTCGTGCAGTCGGGAGCGGGCCTGCAGGCCTCGATTCCCGACGATGCGTATGCCGCCGCCGGCGCGCAGATCGGTAGCGCCCAGGAAGCCTATGGCTGCGCCATCGTGCTCAAGGTGCGCGCGCCCGATGCCGGTGAACGTGCCCTGATGGCCAGCGGCACGGTGCTGATCGGCATGCTGAACCCGTTTGACGCGGACAATATCGCCGCCATGGCCACGGCCGGGCTGTCCGCCTTCGCCCTGGAAGCCGTGCCGCGCATCACGCGCGCGCAGTCGATGGACGTGCTGTCGTCGCAGGCGAACATCGCCGGCTACAAGGCCGTGCTGGTGGCGGCCAATACCTACCAGCGCTTCATGCCCATGCTGATGACGGCGGCCGGCACCGTGAAGGCGGCCCGCGTGCTGATCATGGGCGTGGGCGTGGCAGGCCTGCAGGCGATCGCCACGGCCAAGCGCCTGGGCGCCGTCATCGAAGCGTCCGACGTGCGTCCGCCCGTCAAGGAACAGGTGGAATCCCTGGGCGCCAAGTTCCTCGACGTGCCTTTCCTGACCGATGAAGAAAAGGAAATCGCCAAGGGCTCGGGCGGCTATGCGCGCGCCATGCCGGCCGACTGGATGCGCCGCCAGGCCGAACTGGTGCACGAACGGGCGAAGCTGGCCGACATCATCATCACCACCGCCCTGATTCCCGGCCGCGCCGCGCCCGTGCTGATTTCCGAAGAAACGGTAAAGGCCATGAAACCGGGCTCCGTCATCGTCGACCTGGCCGTGGAGCAGGGCGGCAACTGTCCCCTGTCCGAACTGGGCAAGACGGTGCTCAAGCATGGCGTGTATATCGTGGGCGAGCCGAACCTGGCGACCCTGGTGGCGGCCGATGCCTCGGCCCTGTACGCGCGCAACGTGCTGGACTTTTTAAAGCTCATCATCGACAAGGACGACCAGCTGCTGATCGACCGCGAGGATGAAATCATCAAGGCCAGCCTGGTGTGCGCGGACAGCGCGATCTTGCGCAAGTAAGTTACGCAACCAAGCTACGCAACCAAGCTACGAAAATCACGCGGCACCGGGAGAGAACCACATCATGGAAATCAGTCACACCATCATTAACCTGATCATCTTCGTGCTGGCCATTTATGTCGGCTACCACGTCGTCTGGACCGTCACGCCGGCGCTGCACACGCCGCTGATGGCCGTTACCAATGCCATTTCCGCCATCATCATCGTCGGCGCCATGCTGGCGGCCGGCCTGACGGAAGGCCCGCTGGCGCAGGCGGCCGGCACCCTGGCCGTGGCGCTGGCCGCCGTCAACGTGTTTGGCGGCTTCCTCGTCACGCAGCGCATGCTCGAGATGTTCCGCAAAAAAGAACCGAAGGCCAAGCAAGGAGCAAAAGAATGAGTCATGCCATGAGCTTCGTCACCATGAACCTGGTGACGATGATGTACCTGATCGCCTCGGTGTGCTTCATCCAGGCCTTGAAAGGGCTGTCGTCGCCGTCGACGGCGCGCCGCGGCAATGCCTTCGGCATGAGCGGCATGGCGATTGCGGCCGTCACCACCGTGGCGCTGATCCTGAAACTGAAGGAACAGCAGACGGGCGGCATGGGCCTGACCCTGGTCGTCATCGGCATCGTCACGGGCGGCGCCATCGGCGCCTACCTGGCGAAAACCGTGGAAATGACGAAAATGCCGGAACTGGTGGCGGCCATGCATTCGCTGATCGGCCTGGCGGCCGTCTGCATCGCCGTGGCGGCCGTGTCCGAGCCGTGGGCCTTCAATATCGCCAAGCACGGCGAGGCGCTGCCCATCGGTAACCGTTTCGAACTGTTCATCGGCACCTTTGTCGGCGCCATCACCTTCTCCGGTTCGGTGATCGCCTTCGGCAAGCTGTCGGGCAAATACAAGTTCCGCCTGTTCCAGGGCGCGCCCGTCAGCTTCAAGGGCCAGCACATGCTCAACCTGGTGCTGGCGCTGGTGATGATCGCCCTGGGCCTGGTGTTCTGCTTTGCCGACGGGGTGGAACCGGCGTGGACGCCGTTCATCGTCATGGCCGTCATCGCCTTTGCGCTGGGCGTGCTGATCATCATCCCCATCGGCGGCGCCGACATGCCGGTGGTGGTGTCCATGCTCAACAGCTACTCGGGCTGGGCCGCGGCCGGCATCGGTTTTTCGCTGAATAACTCGATGCTGATCATCGCCGGCTCGCTCGTCGGTTCGTCCGGCGCGATCCTGTCGTACATCATGTGCAAGGCCATGAACCGCTCGTTCTTCAACGTCATCCTCGGCGGCTTCGGCGGCGATGCGCCGGCGGCCGGCGTGGCGGGCGCGCAGGAGCAGCGCCCCGTGAAATCGGGTTCGGCCGACGATGCCGCCTTCATCATGGGCAATGCGGAAACCGTCATCATCGTGCCCGGCTACGGCCTGGCCGTGGCGCGCGCGCAGCACTCGCTGAAGGAACTGGTGGAAAAGCTCACGCACAAGGGCGTCACCGTCAAGTATGCGATCCACCCCGTGGCGGGACGCATGCCGGGCCACATGAACGTGCTGCTGGCCGAGGCGGAAGTGCCATACGACCAGGTCTTCGAGATGGAGGACATCAACGGCGAATTCGGCCAGACGGACGTGGTGCTGGTGCTGGGCGCGAACGACGTGGTGAACCCGGCGGCGAAGGACCCGAAATCGCCGATCGCCGGCATGCCGATCCTGGAAGCGTATAAAGCCAAGAGCATCATCGTCAACAAGCGCTCGATGGCGTCCGGCTATGCGGGCCTGGACAACGACCTGTTCTACCAGCCGAACACCATGATGGTGTTTGGCGACGCCAAGAAGGTGATCGAGGATATGCTGAAGGCCGTCGAGTAAGGCCCCCCCTTGCGTCAGTGAAGATGGCCCGCCTTGCGCGGGCCGTTTTTTATGGGACGGCCGGCGCCGCGATGACCTGGTTGCGCCCCTGGTGCTTGGCCGCATACAGGGCCTTGTCGGCATCGGACATGGCCGCATCCAGGCTGGCGCCGGCCATCAGGGACGCCACGCCGATGCTGATGGTGACCTGCAGCTGGCGGCCGTCGGGCAGGGGGGTGATGGCGGCGGCCACGGCTGCGCGGATGCGTTCGGCCACCTGGTGCGCCTGCTGCACGGTCGCGTCGGGGAACAGCAGGCCGAATTCCTCGCCGCCCAGGCGCGCGGCCACGTCGGTGATGCGTCCCGTGTCGCGCAGCACCTGCGCCACCGTGCGCAGCACGGCGTCGCCCACGGCATGGCCATGGCGGTCGTTGATCTTCTTGAAATGGTCGAGGTCGGCCACGCCCACGGTCAGTGCGGCGCCGCTGCGCGCCGCGCGCGCCATCGCCTGCTCGGCCTGCGCTTCATAGGCGCGCCGGTTGGGCAGCGACGTCAGCGCATCGTGCAGCGCCTGCTGTTCCAGCTGCGCCAGCAGGCTGGCGTTTTTTGCCGCCAGTTCGCGCCGTTCGCGCACGTCGAGCAGAAAGGCGCCGAAATAGCGCAGGCCATCGACCACGCCCAGGTCCAGCGCCTTCATCTCGATGGGGATCAATTGCGTGTCGCGGTGGCGGATGGCGAATTCGCGTATCTTGCCCAGCACGCTGGAGGTGCGCGAGCTGCGGATGTAGTTGATCACGTGGTTGTCGTGCTGCGCGCCGACGGCGTCGGGCAGCAGGCCGTTCAGGGTCTGGCCCAGCAGTTCTCCGCTGGCATAGCCCGACAAGGCCTGCATGGCGCCATTGATGTAGCGGATGCGGCACTGCTCGTCGATGATGATGACGGCGTCGAGGGCGTCTTCCAGCAGGCGGGAAAAAAGGACTTCGGGAAGGGCGGCAGGCGGTGCTGCGGGCAATGCATCTGTCATGGAACGGTCGCCAAAAGCCAGGTGACAGCCATTGTCGCATCCGCGGGCCGTTTACTCCATGCCCGATCTCCCGCCTGTTTCTTTTTCGCCCGTGCTCTTTCCTTATTGTTAAGACTCAGCGGCGGCCGTACATCATCAGTTCCGCCAGGCCTTTGCGGGCCGGGCTGAAGGCGTCCAGCAGGCCCAGCGACAGGCCCAGCAAGCCCTGCGCAGGGGTATTGCCCGTGAAAATGCGCGCCATGGTGTCGGTCACGCGCACGGTCAGCCCCCGGTCGCCCTGGCGCAGGCCGGCGTAGCGTTCCAGCGCGGCGGGGCTGGCATCTTGCGCCAGCACGCGGGCCAGTACGGCGGCGTCGCGCAAGCCCAGGTTCAGGCCCTGTCCCGCCACCGGGTGCAGGGTTTGCGCCGCATTGCCGATGGCCACCGTGCGCGCCGTGCCGCCCGCCTGGGCGTTCAGGCCCAGCGGATAGGCCAGGCGCGCCGTCGCGTGGGTAAAGCATCCCAGGCGGCTGCCGAAGGCGGCGCCCAGGCGCGCCAGGAAGGCCGTGTCGTCGAGCGCCAGCAATTGCTCGGCGCGCGTGGGCGGCACGCACCACACCAGCGCGTAGCCGTCGTCCTGCGGCAGCAGGGCCAGCGGACCCTCATCGGTGAAGCGCTCATACGCGCGGTGGGCGATGGGGCTACTGGTGCGCACATGGGCAATGATGGCGCTTTGGCCATAGTCGCGGCTGACGGCGCGTTCCTGCTGCTGGCCGAACAGGCCGCCCTCGGCCTGCACCAGCAGGCTGGCGCACAAGCTGGACGCGGCGCCCGCCTGGTCGATCTGCACGCTCACGCCGTCGGCGTCTTCCACGCTGCCCGTCACCAGCGCCGGGCGCAGGCTGGCCACGCCCAGGTGTTCGCAGACGTCGGCCAGCGCGCTGACGACGGCGCCGTAGCGGGCCACGTAGCCGAGCGCCTCGACGCCATGTTCGCTGCGGTCCATCAGGCTGCGCCCGAACTGGCCGCGGCGCGAGACGTGGATCTGGTGGATGGGCGTCGCTGCCACGGGCCAGGCGCCCGCTTCCTCGAGAATCTGGCGGCTGCCGTGCGACAGCGCGATGGTGCGCGGGTCGCGCCTGGCCTGTTCGATGGACTTGGCGTCGAGCAGGGCGATGCCGGCGGCGCGGCTGCCGCGCTGCACCAGCAGGGCGGCCAGCGCCATGCCGACGGGGCCGGCGCCGCAGATGGCGAGATCGAAAGTGGACGGTGTATGCATGCGGCGGGGTTAATCCTGTGACATCAGTTGTTCGATTTCAGCGACGCTCCTGGGCGCCGTGCTGAAGACTTCATGGCCTTGCGGCGTGACCAGCACATCGTCTTCGATGCGGATGCCCGTGTGCCAGAACTGCTCCGGCACGCCCGCGCCCGGACGCACGTAGATGCCCGGTTCCACCGTCAGCACCATGCCTGCTTCCAGCGCGCGCCACGGCTTGCCGGGCGCGCCCGTGTCGCGGTAGGCGCCCACGTCGTGCACGTCCATGCCCAGCCAGTGGCTGGTGCCGTGCATGTAGAAGGGCAGGTAGGCCTTGTCGGCGACGACGTCCTGCGCGCTGCCGCTCTTTTGCCGGTCCAGCAGCTGTAAATCCAGCATGCCCTGCGCCAGCACCTGCACGGCCGCCTCGTGGATGGCGCTGTGCGGCAAGCCGGGGCGCACCATGTCCAGCGCCGCCTGCTGCGCGGCCAGCACCAGCTCATACAGGTCACGCTGCGCGGGGCTGAAGCGGCCGTTGACGGGCCAGGTGCGCGTGATGTCGGAGGCGTAGCCATCGAGTTCGCAGCCCGCGTCGATCAGCACCAGTTCGCCCTCTTTCAGGAGCGCGTTGTTGGCGCTGTAATGCAGGATGCAGGCATTGTCGCCGCCGGCCACGATGGAGGAATACGCGGGAAATTGCGCGCCGCTGCGGCGGAATTCATACAGCAGCTCCGCTTCCAGCGCATATTCGTGCATGCCGGGGCGCGTGGCGCGCATGGCGCGCGCGTGGGCCGCGCTGGAAATGGCGGCCGCGCGGCGCATCAGTCCTTGTTCCTGCGGGTCTTTCAGCAGGCGCATGGCGTCGAGCATGCCGTTGATGTCATGCGCGATGGATGGCGCCGTGATGCCGCTGCGGGCTTTTTGCCGCACATTGTGCAGCCAGACCTTCACCTGCGCATCGAGGCTGCCGCCCAGCGCATAGTAGATGGCGGGGGCGTCGGCCAGCAGGCGGCCCATTTCCACGTCGAGTTCCTCGATGGGGAAGGCGCTGTCAAAACCGAAGGTGATGCGCGCCGCCTCGGGGCCGTGGCGAAAGCCGTCCCATATTTCGCGCTCCGTGTTCTTGGCGCGGCAAAACAGGATGGTGCGCGCGGGCGCCGTGGCGCTGGCGGCCACCAGCGCCACGGCGCTGTCGGGTTCCGCAAAACCGCTGAGGTAATAGAAAGAGCTGTCGTGGCGGTACGGATAGTCGCAATCGCTGTTGCGCGGCACTGCGGGCGCCGTGGCGAGGATGGCCACGCTGCCCGGCAGCATCTGCGCCAGCAGCGCGGCGCGCCGTGCCGCGTAGTTGGCCATCATGCCGCAGGCGCCTTTGCGCTCACGCCGTTGAGGGCGTCGAGCTGCTTTGGGGTGCCCACATTGGTCCACTCGCCCGGATAGACTTCGCCGCCCACGCGGCCTTGGTCCGCGTAGCGGCGCAGCACATCGCCCAGCCTGGCGTGGCTGCCCGGCGTGATGCCGTCGAACATCTCGGGACGGTACACGCCGATATTGGCGAAGGTCCACTTGGTCTCGTCCGTATTGTTGATCGAGAACAAAGTCAGGCCGAAGTCGCCCTGCGGATGGAAGTCGGGATTGGGTACCAGGTAGGTCCAGGCGATGTCGCGCTGGTCGGCCGGATACGGCGTGCCCAGCACATCCTTGTCGGCCAGCACGTCGAGCACTTGCGTGAAGTCGAAATACGGGCAATAGATGTCGCCGGAAATGGCGAGGAACGGTTCCTCGCCCAGCAGGTGGCGCGCCTGGGCGATGCCGCCCGCCGTTTCCAGCGGCGTGCTTTCCGGCGAATACGCGATGCGCGCGCCATACGCGCTGCCGTCGCCCAGGGTTTCCTCGATCAGGTGGCCCAGGTGGGAATGGTTGATGACGATCTCCGTGATGCCGGCGCGCACCAGGTTCAGCACATGCCAGACGATCAGCGGACGGCCGCGCACTTTCAGCAGCGGTTTGGGACAGGTATCGGTGAGCGGACGCATCCGTTCACCGCGGCCTGCGGCAAAGATCATGGCTTTCATGGGTAGTCGTTTTCTGTTTTGTTCGGTAATTGTTGCGTGGCGTGAGCCGCACAATAAGTTAATTCTGCAGTAGCGACAGCTGACAAAACCGTAGCGAGCGGCAGTGCTTTGTGGCCGAGAAGCGCAACCGTACTGTAGTACGGTGCGCATCGCCGGCCGCAAAGCGCGACGCGCAGTAGGTTTTGGCGGGTGTCATCAGAAGGTATAGCCGACTTGCGGCGTCTTGTTTTCCAGCGCGTCCAGCAGGCGCACCAGCGGCTTGAGTTCCGTGTAGCGGTTGGCCGTCTTGCGCACGTAGTCGAGCACGGTTGGCAGGTCGCCCATGTACAGGTCCTTGCCGTCGCGGTAGTTCAGGCGCGCGAACAGGCCGAGGATTTTCAGGTGGCGCTGCAGGGCCGTGAATTCGAAATCGCGGTAGAAGGCGTCGATATCGGGATTCACCGGCAAGCCCAGCTGCTTGGCGCGCTGCCAGTAGCGGATCACCCAGTCGAGCACCAGCTCTTCATCCCACTGGATGTAGGCGTCGCGCAGCAGCGAGGCGATGTCGTAGGTGACGGGACCGAAGACGGCGTCCTGGAAGTCGAGGATGCCGGGATTGGGGAGGGAAGCATCGTTGATGTGCATCAAATTGCGCGAATGGTAGTCGCGGTGCATGAAGACTTGTTGCTGCGACAAGATGTTCGCCGTGATGGCTTCGAAGACCTTGTCCAGCTGGGTTTGTTGCACATCCGTCAAGGTGGCGCCCAGGTGCTTGCCGATAAACCATTCCGGGAACAAATTCATTTCGCGCAGGATGAAGGCGCGGTCGAATTCGGGCAAGACGTCGGGCTGGCTGGCCAGCTGGATTTTCATCAGGGATTCCAGCGCTTCGGCGTACAGCACGCTGGCATTGTCGTGGTTCAGCGCGTCCAGGTAGGTGGTGGTGCCCAGGTCGGAGAGCAGCAGGAAGCCATTGTCCAGGTCTTGCGCGATGATCTCGGGCACGGAGACGCCGGCGCCTTTCAGCAAGCCGGCCACCTTGACGAAGGCGGGCACGTTTTCGCGCTCGGGCGGCGCATCCATGGCGATCAATGTACTTCCTGGCAATGTTGTGTTGCCTGGCAGCACGTCGAGACGGTAGTAGCGGCGGAAGCTGGCGTCGCTGGAAGCGGGGCGGGCGGAATCGGGCGAAACGAGGTTCAACGGGGCCAACCAGGCTTTCAACAGGGTCAGGCGAGCGTCGGCGGAGGCCGGCGCGGCAGGGGAATTGGGGGAGAATGACATTAAGCGGCCTGTGGAATCGGGTTGATGGTGCAGATTCCCATATAATAAGGGATTCAAATCAAAAAATCGCCTGTCAATGGTGCTTGCCCCTTCCAATTCATGAGCTGGTTTTCGGCCTCCCCCCCTTCGCAGCGCTGGGCTTTCGCCATCAGCGCGCTCGTCGCCGCCACGACGGTGCCTGTCCACGCCCAGAAAGCACCGCGTCCCGTGCATGTGGAAGATCCCGACGCGCCCACCGTCATGACGGCGAACAGCATGAACGGACGGCCGGAAAGGGAGATCAATCTCGACAAAAATGTCGTGATTGAGCGTGGAAAAACCACAAAAATGACGGCCGATACAGCTTGTTACAAACAAGTTGAAGATCAGTTCGATGCCGAGGGCCATATCAAGATGTGGCGTTTCGGCGATTACTACACGGGCGACGTGCTGAAGCTGAACATGGAGACCGGCAAAGGTTTCCTGCTCAACCCGACGTACCGTTTCGAAGTGGGCGGCGGCCAGGGCAAGGCCGAGCGCGTCGACTTCATCAACCCCGACGAAGCCAATGTCATCGACGGCACGTACAGTACCTGCGAAGGGCCGAATCCCGACTGGTACCTGAAATCGAGCACCTTGAACCTCGATACGGGCCGCGACGTGGGCACGGGCAGCAAGACCATCATCTATTTCATGGACGTGCCTATCCTGGGCACGCCTGGCATCTCGTTTTCGCTGTCGGGCGCGCGCCGCTCGGGCTGGCTGGCGCCCACGCCGGGCTTTGCCTCGAAGAACGGTTTCGAGCTGCTGGTGCCGTATTACGTGAACATCGCGCCGAACCGCGACCTGACCCTGTTCCCCCGCTACATACAACGGCGCGGCATCCAGCTGGGTGCGGCGGGTCGCTACATGGGCGAGACGGATGCCGGTCTGTACAGCGGTGAAACGTCGTTTGAGTTCTTGCCTAACGACAAGCAAACCAAGACCAACCGCTACCTGATCAAGTCCAAGCACGAGCAGGCGCTGGCCAAGGGCTGGACCTACGGCTGGGATCTGCGCGAGGCGTCCGACAATAATTACCCGAACGATTTTTCGAAAACCGTCGCTTCCGCCACCGAGCGCCAATTGCTGCGCGAATTGCGCACCGATTACCGCACCGAGGACTGGAGCCTGACGGCGCGCGTGCAGAATTACCAGGTGCTGCAAGACCCGGATGCCGTCAAGGACCCCAGCCTGACCGTCACGCGGCCGTATGACCGCTTGCCAGCAGTGAACTTCCACGCCGGCAAGTACGACGTGTGGGGCGGTTTCGACTGGACCTTCGACGCGGAAGCGACGCGCTTCGCGCACCCGACCCTGGTGCAAGGATCGCGCCTGGTGGCCGTGCCGCAGGTGAGTTTCCCCATCGTCCGTCCCGGCTACTTCGTCACGCCCAAGCTGATGCTCAATGCCAGCGCGTATCAGCTCGACAACGACGCCAGGACCAAGGCATTGTTCCCGACGACCTCGTTTACGCGCGCCGTGCCGACCTTCTCGGTCGACAGCGGCCTGGTGTTTGAACGCGACACGAACCTGTTTGGCGCCAAGGGCGGCACGCAAACCCTGGAGCCGCGCCTGTTCTATGTCTACACGCCCTACCGCGACCAGTCGCAGTTCCCGAACTTCGATACGGCGGCCGGCACGTTCAACCTGACGCAGATCTTCTCGGAAAACCGCTTCGTTGGCAGCGACCGCATCGGCGACGCCAACCAGGTGACGGCCGCCCTGGTCTCGCGTTTCCTGCAGCCGGACGGCACGGAGCGCATGCGCCTGACCTTCGGCCAGCGTTTCTACTTTGCCGACCAGCGCGTGCAGCTCGATTCGAGCACGCCCGTCAACCAGTCGCGTTCCGATATCCTGCTGGCCGCAACGGGCCGCGTGTCCGAGACTTGGACCGTGGATAGCCTGGTGCAGTACAATCCCAGCGATCGCCAGTTGATGAGCTCGACGTACACCTTGCAATATCAGCCAGGGGCGAAGAAAGTATTGAACTTCAGCAACCGTTTCCTGCGTAACAACATACGCAATACGGAAGTGTCGACGCAATGGCCGTTGACGGACCGCTTGTATGGCGTGGGACGCATCAGCTACTCCTTGCAGGACCGGCGCATGCTGGAAAGCCTGGTCGGCCTGGAATACAAGGGTGATTGCTGGGTCTTCCGCATGGGGGCGCAGCGTTTCGTGACGACGGCCAATACGGTCTCGACACCGATCTTCTTCCAGCTGGAGCTGACGGGGCTGTCGAATGGCCTGGGTCTGGGCGCGAACGGACTGGAAACATTTACAAAAACCATCCCTGGTTACCAGGCACTGAGCCAGCCACTCCGTTAAGATAGGCACCGTTGCCGCCGCCGGTGTTCCCGGCGCTGGCGCAAACCGGTTTTTTTATTCACCTGAACTCATGAGCGCTCTACACATTATGCGTAATGCCAGTATGCACCAATTCAAAATTGCAACGGTTTTGTTGTGCGCCATTTCCGGCGCCACGACCAGTAGTGTCTGGGCGCAACAGGCTGCGCCAGCTCCTGCGGCCACCCCCGCGGCTGCACCCGCTGCCGCACCGGTCAAGGGCTTCACGCCCCCGGCGTCCAGCAGTGGCCAGACCATCGATTCCATCGCCGTCGTCGTCAATGACGATGTGATTACGCGCAATGAAGTGGCGGCCCGTATCAAGAGCGTGGAGCAGCGCATGAAGGCGCAGAACGTGCCCTTGCCCGATCCTGCCGACCTGCGCCGCCAATTGCTGGAGCGCATGATTGTCGAGCGCGCGCAAATGCAGCTGGCCAAGGAAATGGGCGTGCGCGTGGATGACCTGACCCTGGACCGCGCCATCGGCCGTATTGCTGAACAGCAAAAAATGACGGTGCAAGACCTGCGCAACCAGATGGAAAAAGAGGGCACGCCGTTTGCGACCTTCCGCGAAGAAATTCGTGATGAAATCATCATGCAGCGCCTGCGCGAGCATGAAGTCGACGCCAAGATCCAGATTTCCGATTCCGAGGTGGATAACTTCCTGGAAGCGGAAAAAGCGGCGGCCAGCGAGCAAGTCGAGCTGAACCTGGCGCAGATTCTCGTGCGCATTCCGGAAAACTCCAGCCCCGAACAGATCGCCGCACGCCGCGCGCGCGCCGAAGAAGTCAGCCGCCAGCTGCGCACGGGCGCCGATTTTGCCAAGATGGCCGCCAGCTATTCCGACGCCAGCGATGCGCTGAGCGGCGGCGATATCGGCTGGCGCAATAGCGACCGTTTGCCGCCCCTGTTCACGGAACAGCTGGTGAAACTGAAGCCGGGCCAGATCACGCCCATCATCAAGAGCAACACGGGTTTCCACATCCTCAAGCTGGTGGATCGCCGCAGCGCGGCCGAGGCGCAAGCCGTGGCTGCCGTGCAGCAGACGCACGCGCGCCATATCTTGCTGAAAATAAGCCCGACCCTGTCGGCGGCCGAAGCCAAGCGCAAATTGTCGGAATTGAAAGAGCGTCTCGATAACAAGGCCGCCAAGTTCGAAGACCTGGCCCGTTTGTTCTCGAACGACGGCTCGGCGGCCAAGGGCGGCGACCTGGGCTGGCTGTATCCGGGCGACACCGTGCCGGAATTCGAAACGGCGATGAATGCGCTGAAACCGGGCGAGGTGAGCGAGCCGATCGAGTCGAGCTTTGGCTTCCACCTGATCGAAGTGCTGGAACGCAAGAGCGACGATGTCTCGAAAGAGAAGCAACGCAGCGCCGCGCGCAACGCCTTGCGCGAACGCAAGCTGGAAGAAGCGACGGAAAACTGGGCGCGCGAAGTGCGCGACCGTGCCTACGTCGAATTCCGCCCGGACGACCAGTAATGTTGCCGACTATTTGCGCATGAGTAACTTGCCTGTTGCACGCCGCCCGGCCATCGCCATCACCTGTGGCGAACCGGCCGGTGTCGGCCCGGAAATTTCGATCCGCGCCGCCTGGGCCATGCGGCATGAAGTCAACGCCATCCTGCTGGGCGACGCCGCCTTCCTGGCGCTGACGGCCAGCCTGATCGACCCGGACATCCGCCTGGCGGCGCTGTCGCTGCAAGCCGTGCGCAACAGCGGCCTGCCCCAGTTCGGACCGGGCCGCCTGGCCGTGATCGATATTCCCACTGTCAACAATGTCATTCCGGGCGTGCTGGACAAGGAAAACGGGCGCTCCGTGCTCGCGGCCCTGGATGCGGCCGTGGAAGGTATCCAGGCCGGCTGGTTTGGCGCCATGGTCACGGCACCCTTGCAAAAAAGCACGATCAACGACGCGGGCGTGGCTTTTTCCGGCCATACGGAATACCTGGCAGAAAAAACCGGCACGCCGCAAGTGGTGATGATGCTGGCCGGCGAACCCGGCCATGGCGAACCGACCCTGCGCGTGGCGCTGGCCACCACGCATCTGCCATTGAAGGACGTGTCCGCCGCCATCACGATGGACAGCCTGGCCGTCACGCTCGATATCATCGCGGCGGACCTGCAACAGAAATTCGGCATCGCCGCACCGCGCATCCTGGTGACCGGCCTGAACCCGCACGCGGGCGAGGGCGGGTATCTTGGGCGCGAGGAAATCGATGTCATCGCCCCGGCCATTGCCGCGGCGCAAGCGCGCGGCATCGATGCGCGCGGACCGTATCCGGCCGACACCCTGTTCCAGCACAAATACCTGGCCGATGCCGATTGCGTGCTGGCCATGTACCACGACCAGGGCTTGCCCGTGCTGAAATACGCGACCTTCGGGCGCGGCATCAATGTCACGCTGGGCTTGCCGCTGATCCGCACCTCGGTCGACCATGGCACGGCGCTGGATCTGGCCGCACAAGGGCTGGGACTGGCTGATTGCCACAGCATGGAGCAGGCCCTGCAAACGGCGCTCGGCATGCTGCGCGCCAGCAGCCGCGCCTGATATCCCCGGTTTTACCCCGCTACACCGCCCCTAGAATAGAAAAACAGAATATGAAACACGTTGCCCGCAAACGCTTTGGCCAGAACTTCCTGCATGACCGCTTCGTCCTCGACGACATCACGGCCGCCATCGCGCCGCAGGCGGACGATGCCATGGTCGAGATCGGCCCCGGCCTGGGCGCCATGACGGAGCAATTGCTGCGCCATGTGAAACAGATGCATGTGGTGGAACTGGACCGCGACCTGATCGTGCGCCTGGAAAAGGCCTTCGATCCCGCCAAGCTGACGATCCACTCGGGCGACGCGCTGAAGTTCGATTTCGCGCAGATTCCCGTGCCGGCCGGCCAGAAGCTGCGCATCGTGGGCAACTTGCCGTACAACATATCCAGCCCCCTGCTGTTCCACCTGGCCGATTTCGCGCCGCTGGTGCAGGACCAGCATTTCATGCTGCAAAAGGAAGTCGTCGAGCGCATGGTGGCCGAACCGGGCAGCAAGGCGTATGGCCGTTTGTCCGTGATGCTGCAATGGCGCTATGACATGTCGCTGCTGTTCATCGTGCCGCCGACGGCGTTCGATCCGCCGCCGAAGGTGGAATCGGCCATCGTGCGCATGATTCCCGTGGCCCAGCGCCTGGCCTGCGACCAGGCCACCCTGGAAGCGGTGGTGATGAAGGCCTTCTCGCAGCGCCGCAAGGTGATCCGCAACTGCCTGGCCGGCATGTTTACGGAAGAGCAGATCAAGGCGGCCGGCATCGACCCGACCCTGCGTCCGGAAATGGTGGGCCTGGAGCAATACGTGGCCCTGGCGAATTTGCTGAAGGCACCGCAGTAATCGCAGGAGCTGGGGGCAGACCCACTCTACCCGCAGCGCCTGAGCAGGCGTCGACGCGAGTGGGGGTCTGACCCCTGTAGTGACCATCAAAACCACTGGTCGACCTGCTGCAAATCCTGCCGCAACGCGGAAAAGCAGTCGTCCACATGGTGGTTGCGGCTGATTTCATTACGCCGCATCAAGGCGATCTTGCGCTTGCACGTGGGCTGGCGCAGGGGCGCCACGTGCAGGTCCTCGTCGTTGAGGAAGGTCGTGTACAGGCTGGGCATGATGCCCACGGCGATGCCGGCGCGCACCACGCCATACAGCGACTCGCTGTGGATCATCTGGTACAGGCTGGACGGGCTCAAGCCATGCTGGCGCAGCGCGCTCGAAGCGAACTCCCAGATGCTGCCCTTGGTAAAGACGACGATTTCCTGCCCCGCCAGCTGCTCCCAGCGCACTTCCTTCAGCGGCGCCAGCGCATGGCGTCCCGCCGTCACCAGCACCAGTTCATCTTCGAACAGGCCCACGCTTTCCAGCGACACGGAACCGGGCACCTCGATGCCCACGCAAAAATCCAGCTGGCCCGAATGCAGCGCGTGCAGCAAGCCGTCGTTGGGCATGTCCGACAGGACGATTTCCACTTCATCGCCATGCTGCTCGCAGTAGCGCGCCACCACCACGGCCGTCATGGCCATGGCCGAAGGGATGGCGCCGATGCGGATGCGGTGGCGTCCGCTGCCGATGGCGCGCTGGATATCGGCAAAGGTGTTGCTTGCCGTATTCAATAAATGCGTGGCGTAGTCGAGCGCCAGCTTGCCTTCGCGCGTCAGTTCCAGCTGGTGGGTTGTGCGGTTAAACAACTTTTTTCCCAGTTGGTTTTCCAGCAGCTTGATCGACGCGCTGAGGGCCGGCTGGGTCACGCACAATTCCTGTGCAGCCTTGCTGAAGCTGTTTACCCGGGCCAGGGTGGAAAACGCTTGTAAATGTCGTAAGGAAATTTTCTTGCTCAGTTCATGCATGGGTTTGCTTATTAGAAAAAGTAATGGATTTATAAAAATAAACAAATTTTCTTATCCCGCAATTTACCATATTCTGGACTGGTCTTTACTTGTCTTGAATGCAACAATATTCGGGAGAAGCGCCTGGAATGCGGCGCCGGCATTCGCGGCGCAGCGCCAGGCAAGGGACGCATCAATAAAATAATTCCAAAAAAACTCAGGGTTTACTCTTTTTAGGGCGGCGGCGATGAATAAATGGATGACTGGAACGATGGTGGTGGGTGGCTTGCTGGCGGCGCAGGGCGCGGCGCAGGCGCAAAGCAGCGTGCAAGTGTATGGCTTGCTGTCGGCCGGTATCGGCTACGTGTCGGATGAGGGGAACGGCAGCCGCACGCATGCGCTGAGCGGCACGAATCAGAATCCCCGCATCGGTTTCCGTGGCCAGGAAGACCTGGGCAACGGCACCAAGGCCATCTTCGCGCTGGAAAACGGTTTTAATGTGATGACGGGCACGGCGGCGCAAAGCGGCCGCCTGTTCGGCCGCCAGTCGTACGTGGGCCTGTCGAGCAACGACAAGGGCACCCTGACCCTGGGCCGCCAGTACGAGGCCGTCAAGGACCTGCTGGGCCCGGTGGTTATCGCCAGTAACGGCGTGCACATCGGCGACAACGACAATGGCTACAACAACTTGCGCGTGCAAAATGCCGTCAAGTATGTCAGCCCGAACATCAGCAACCTGTCGTTCACGGGCCTGTATGGTTTCAGCGAAAATCCGGCAGATTCCAACCGCAACCGCGTCTACAGCGTGGGTGCCGGCTACAAAGTCGATGCCTTCAGCTGGGCCGTCGCCTACACCAAGATGGATCACCCGAACAGCCCCGATGCGCCGAATGGCGCCATCGGCAACGACTATGGCAGTTCCCTGTTGATTTTCAACAAGAGCGCCGTCAAGGGCGCCGGCGTGGACAGCCAGGCCATCGCCGGCACGGGAGGCTTTTATAATGTGGGCAGGACCAAGTTCGGCGCGCTGTACACCAACGTGCGCTACCACTACCTGGATCAAAGCAATCTGACCTTGCAAAACGTGGATCTGAACGTGAACCACAAGCTGACGGAAGCGTTGAACCTGGGCGCGTCGTATTTCTTTACTACCGGAAAATATGACGTGATCAACAAGACGCCGAAATGGCATCAGGTCAACTTCCAGGCCGATTATTTCCTGTCCAAGCGCACCGATGTCGCCATCACCTGGAGCTACCAGAAAGCGGCCGGCGATGCGACGTTCGCCCGCGTATTCGGCTTCGGCGCCTCCGGCGGCAAGACGCAAAGCGTGCTGATCGTCGGCATGCGACATTATTTCTGAGTCTGATTCATCTTTTACAGGCGCTGTCCCGCAGCGCCGCCCCCTGAAAGGAAGCATCTTGAAAAAGCACCTCATGTTGGCTTTGAGCCTAGGCTTGCTGGCAAACGCCGCCCACGCGGAAAAACGCGAGCTGGTCATTTCGGCCTATCCGATTGCCCAACCCTTGTTCATGAAGTATGTGTACGAGCCGTTCAAGGCCAAATGCGGTTGCGATATCAAGGTGGAAACGGGGAATAACGCGGACCGTATCGCCAAGCTGGTGGTGCACGCGAAAAATCCGGTGATCGACCTGGTGCTGCTGTCCGATTCCGGCATGCTGGAAGCGGCGCAAAAGGGCGTGATCCAGCCCATGGATTACTCCAAGCTGAGCAATTACAAAGCCCTGTACGACGTGGCGAAAAACCCCATCGGCGGCAACTACGCCGTCGGCTACACCCTGTATTCCGTGGGCCTGGTGTATCGCAGCGACAAGATCGCCCCGCTGACGTCGTGGAAAGACCTGTGGCGCCCCGAACTGAAGGGCCGCGTGGCCTTCCCCGACGTGAGCACCACGCAGGGTCCGCTGATGCTGCGCATGGCCGATGCGGCCTGGGGCGGCAAGACGGACGACTACGCGACCGGTTTTGCCAAGATCGTCGGCATGAAGGGCAACGTCGTCACGTTCTCGAAGAATAGCGCGCAGCTGGCCGCCCTGTTCGCCCAGGATGAAATCTGGGCCGCGCCCGTGGCGCGCTTCACCTGGTCGCAGATGCTCAAGACGGGCCTGCCCCTGAAATGGAGCATCCCGGCCGAAGGCCAGGCAGCCGGCATGAACGTGATGGGCATCGTCGCCGGTTCGAAGAATGCGGACCTGGCGTACCAGCTGATGGATTTCTGGCTGTCCAAGGAAGTGCAGACGCAGCTGGCGACCAACCTGGTCGACTCGCCCGTCAACAAGGACGTGCGCCTGTCGGTGGCTGCCGCGCAATTCAACACCTATGGCGCCGACCAGATCAATTCGCTGAAATTCGTCAAGCCGGAAACCATCCTCAAGCAACGCACGAACTGGATGACGCAGTGGAACAAGGCCATGAGCAAATAGTGGTGACGAGGAGAGAACACCATGTTTGCTGATCCAAAAAAGCGCCTGGGCCTGCTGCTGGTCCTGCCGGCGCTGATCTTTATCGTCGTCTGCTTCCTGCTGCCCGTGCTGGCCTTGCTGGTCGACGCCTTCCGCGTCGGCGACGGCATGCAGTGGGGCGTCGACCGCTTCGTCGAATTCTTTTCGCAGGAATTCAACCGTACCATCTTCTGGCGCACCCTGCGCATCGCCGCGCTGGTGACCCTGGCGTCCATCATCCTCGGCTACCCGGCCGCGCAAGCCGTGGCGCGCGTGTCGCCGAAGTGGCGCGGCCTGGTGGTGGGCATGATGATCCTGCCGCTGATGGTCTCGCCGATCGCGCGCACCTATGCCTGGATCGTGCTGCTGGGGCGTAACGGCGCCGTCAACGCGGCGCTCGTCAACATGGGTTTCACGGACGAACCGTTGCGCTTGCTGTTCAGCGAATTTGCCGTGTTTGTCGGCTTGCTGCAACTGCTGCTGCCATTGATGCTGATGTCGCTGGCGGGCGCGCTGGAAAACCTGCCGCGCGACGTGGAACCGGCTGCCGCCACCCTGGGCGCCAATCCATGGCAAGTGTTTTGCAAGGTCACCCTGCCGCTGACGCAGGAGGGCTTGGTCGTCGGCGGCACCCTGGTGTTTACGGGCTGCGTGACGGCCTACGTGACGCCGGCCCTGCTGGGCGGCACCAAGGTGCTGATGCTGGAAACCCTGCTGTACCAGAAGGTCAGCGTGGAGAGCGATTTCGGCGCCGCGAATGTGATCGCCGTCATCCTCGTCTGCATGACCTTGCTGGTGAATGCCGGCCTTAAACGTATTTCCTCGAGCCGGAGTTCCGTATGAAAGAAAGCTTATTCTCGCGCGCCGTCCTGTGGCTGGTGTTTTTGTTCCTGCTGGGACCGTTTGCCATCGTCGTGCTGGCGGGCTTTTCCGGCGGCGAAACGCTGGCTTTCCCGCCCGAGTCCTACTCGCTGCGCTGGATCCTCGAAGTGTGGTCGGCGCCCGAGTTCCGCCGCGCCTTCCAGACCAGCCTGGAAATCGGCCTGATCGCCACCGTCATCGCGCTGTTGCTGGGCATTCCCGTCGCGTATGCGTTTTCGCGCATGCCGCCACCGGGCATCGGCGCCATCCGGCAAATCCTGACGTCGCCGCTGATCATTCCCGCCATCCTCGTGGGCCTGGGCTTGCTGCACCACCTGGTGCTGACCATCAATGCGCCCGTCTACGTGGGCCTGCTGATCGGCCACATCGCGCTGCTGATTCCGTATTCGGTGCGCGTGGTGTACGCGAGCCTGGTGAACCTGCGCGTGGATATCGAGGATGCGGCCATCACCCTGGGCGCGTCGCGCCTGCGGGCGTTCTTCATGATCGTGCTGCCGAATATCCGCAACGCCGTGATCGCCGCCTTCTTCCTTGCCTTCGTCACCTCGTTCAACCAGGTGCCCGTCTCGCTGTTCCTGACGGGACCCGGCATCAGCACCTTGCCGATCGAGATGCTGGGCCATATGGAAAACAGTTTCGATCCGTCGATCGCAGCCCTGTCGACCTTGCTGGTCTTGTTCACCATGGCCTTCGTGATGGTGACCGAGAAGGTGCTGGGCATTTCTAAATACATGTAAGAGGCAACACACCATGAGTTATCTGGAACTGCACAAGCTGAACCTCGGCTACGCCAAGAACACGACGTCCGTGAAGGACCTGGACCTGCACGTCGAGCAGGGCGAACTGATCTCGCTGCTGGGCCCCAGCGGCTGCGGCAAGACCACCACCATGCGCGCGATCGCCGGCCTGATGCCGCTGCAGTCGGGCCGCATCGTTCTGGATGGCCGCGAAATCGGCAAGCTGGCGCCGAACAAGCGCAATATCGGCATGGTCTTCCAGTCGTACGCGCTGTTCCCGCACCTGAACGTGTACGACAACATCGCCTTCGGCCTGCGCCTGCGCAAGGTGGCGCCGGCCCTGCTGAAAACGAAAGTGGAAGCCGTGATCGCCGCCGTGGGCCTGACGGGCTTTGAAACGCGCCTGCCGGCGCAGATGTCGGGCGGCCAGCAGCAGCGCGTGGCGCTGGCGCGTGCCATCGTCGTCGAGCCGGCCCTGCTGCTGCTCGATGAACCGCTGTCGAACCTGGACGCCAAGCTGCGCGTGCAGATGCGCGCCGAATTGCGCCGCATCCAGCGCGAGCTGGGCATCACCATGCTGTACGTGACGCACGACCAGGAAGAAGCGCTGGCCCTGTCCGACCGCATCGTCGTCATGAACGGCGGGCGCATCGAGCAATTGGCTGCGCCGGAAGCCGTCTTCAATACGCCGTCGACGCGCTTCGTCGCCAACTTCATGGGCTTCGAAAATCTGTTCGACTACCGCGACGGCGCGCTGCACCACGCGGGCGCCAGCCTGCCGTACACGGCGCCGGTGAACGCTGGCACCACGGTGCTGGGCTGGCGTCCGGACAAGGTGCGCGTGTGCGCGCCGGACGACGCAAGCGCTCAATACCCGGGCACCGTGCTGGCACGGGGCTTCCTGGGCGACACCGTCGAATACCTGCTGCAAACGCCGCTGGGCCAGGTCAAGGGCATCTGCGCGGCCGGTGGCGCCGCCTGGCGCGAAGGCACGGCCGTCTCGTTCGTGCTGCCGGCCGACAGCGCCCTGTGTTTGGCTGCCTGATGTTTTAACCGGAGACCATCATGGACAAACCCTGCAAGAAAATCTGGCTCGATACCGATCCCGGTTTCGACGACTGGCTGACGATGCTGCTCCTGGGCAGCAATCCCGATATCGAGTGGCTGGGCGTGAGCGTGGTGGCGGGCAATGCGCCCGTCGACATCACCTACGACAATGCCTTGCGCATCAAGGCCCATGATGGCTTGACGGTGCCCATCTACCGCGGCTGCGAAGAACCGCTGGCCGGCGTCATCGAGACGGCGCAGCGCATCCTCGGCGACAGCGGCATGCCGACGACGGGCGAGATCCTGCCGCCCGGCGCGACCACGGATGCTGCCGGCCATGCCGTCGACGCGCTGATCGCCGCCGTGCGCGCGCATCCTGGCCAGATCACCATCATGGCTATTGCGCCGATGACGAACCTGGCCACGGCGCTAACGCGCGCGCCGGACATCGCGGAAAAAATCGTCGAGATCATCCTGATGGGCGGCTCGACCGACCAGGGCAACCACACGGCGGCGGCGGAATTCAATATCTATGCCGACCCGGAAGCGGCTGCCCAGGTGTTCAAGGCGGGCATCCCGCTGCGCATGTTCGGCTTGAACCTGTGCCGCCAGCTGCTGGTGACGAACGTGGAAGTGGAACGCCTGCGCGCCATCGGCACGCCGCGCGCGCAGCGTCTTGCCGGCTACCTGGAAGCGTATGTGCGCATCCGCAGTGCCGACGGTTCCGTGCCCATGCCCATGTACGACCCCGTGGTGGCCTTGTACCTGGAAGCGCCGCAGCTGTTCCAGTTCCAGCCGGCCCACGTGGCCATCGAATTGACGGGCGAACTGACGCGCGGCATGACGGTGTGCGAATTCCGCGTGCCGCGCCGCGCCGCCATCAATACGCAAGTGGCGATGCTGGCCGATGGCCCGGCCGCCATCGAGCGCTTGATGCGCCGCCTGGCGGCCATTCTCGTCTGACCCTTTTTCCACTAACGAAGCGAGCTTCATGAGTCATCCTGCCGACACCCTGCCTGCCCTGAGCATCGAACAGTTTTTACGCGCCATGCCGAAAGTGGAGCTGCATTGTCACCTGTTCGGCACGGTGCGACAGGCCACTTTCCGTGCGCTGGCCGCCAAGACGGGCAATGTCGTCACCGCCGAGGAAATCGACGCGTTCTACACGCGCGGCGACAAGCCCGTCGGCGTGCTGCGCGTGCTGCGCGCGCTCGACGCGCACCTGATCGTCTCGCCGACGGACCTGTACTGCCTCGCCTACGAATACCTGGAAGACGTGCATGGCCACGGCGTGCGTTACGCGGAGTTCTTCTGGAATCCCACCGGCACCGTGCGCGTGTCGGGCATCCGCTACGATGCGGCGCAAGACGCCATCGTGGCCGCCATCCGCGACGCGCAGCGCGATTTCGGCGTGATCGGCCGGCTGATCCCCAGCATCGACCGCGAAGCGGCTCCCGCCGAAGCCGTGCAGATGGTGGAATGGATGAAGGCGCACCGCGCGCAGGAAGTGATCGGCATCGGCATCGACTACCGCGAAAACGACCGCCCGCCCGAGCTGTTCATCGAAGCCTACCGCGCCGCCCGCGCAGCCGGCTTCAAGTGCACGGCGCACGCGGGCGAATTCGGCATGCCGTGGATGAACGTGGAGACGGCCATCGAGCAGCTGCAGGTGGACCGGGTCGACCACGGCTACACCATCGTCGACAATCCTGAACTGGCGCAGCGCTGCGTGGAGCGGGGCCTGGTGTTTACCGTGGTGCCGACCAATTCATATTATCTGCGCACCCTGGCGCCCGAGCGCTGGGCCCTCGATCACCCGATCCGTGCCATGGCCAAGCTGGGCCTGAAACTGCATCCGAACACGGACGACCCGACCCTGCATCACGTGACGCCGACGGGCGCCTGGATGATGATGCGCGAATTCGGCTTCGGCCTGGACGACATGCGCGGCTTCATGTTGAATGGCCTGGACGCGGCCTGGATAGACGAGTCCACGCGGCGCGACTGGCGCGCGGAATTTGCGCGCGAGTTCGACGCGCTGCGCGCGCGCGTGGCCGAGGTCTCCTAAGCCGAGACAGGCGGGACTGCCAGCAGCAGCGACGGAAACGCCCGCTGCGGGCAGCTTTGGCGCTCGCACACCTTGCAGCCCGTGCCGATGGGTGTGGCGCTGGAAGGGTCGTGCAGATCGAGTCCCTTCGAATAGATCAAGCGGTGCGCCTGCGAGATGTCGCAGCCCAGCGCCACGGCAAAGGTCTTGCCGGGCGCGCGGAAGCCCGGCGAGGCCGTGCTGACCTGGCGCGCGATCCACAGATAGGTGCAGCCGTCCGGCATGCTGGCCACCTGCGTCAGCACCTGGCCAGGATGGCTGAAGGCGTCGTAGACGATCCATAGCGGACACGTGCCGCCCACCCTGGAAAAGTGGAAGTCCGTGGCCGACTGGCGCTTCGAGACATTGCCCGCGCGGTCGACGCGCACGAAGAAGAAGGGCAAGCCAGCCGCATCGGGACGCTGCATGGTGCTCAGGCGGTGGCACACGGCCTCGAAGCCCACGCCGAACTGGTGCGCCAGGCGCTCGATATCGTAGGCGCGCGTTTCCGCCGCCTGCAGGAAGCGCTGGTAGGGCATCAGCAGGGCGCCCGCGAAATAATTGGAAAAGGCCAGGCGCGCGCTGGTTTGCGCGGCCGCACCCGAGAAACCCGCTGCCAGCACGAGGGCGTCGATCAGTTCGCTGTGTTCCAGCAGGCTGATTTGCGCCGCCATCTGGAAGGCGCGCTGGCCGCCCGTCAGAGTGTCGGGCAGCCACAGGATGTGCTGCTGGGCGTCGTAGCGGTGCTTGCGCACCATGCCCGCGTCGCCATCGGACAGTTGCACCCGGATGCCGTGGCGTTCCAGCAGGCGCCCCTGCAGCGCATCGAGCGCGCGCAGGGCGGGATCGAATTCGCCGGCCACCCGCTCCGCCGCCCGGTCCAGCTCATCGATGTAATTTTGTCGCCGGTTCAGGTATTCGCGCACCTCCTCGTCCGTGGACGGCGCCGCCGAGCTGGCGCCGCGGCTGCCGTCGTCGAGGCGCGCGGCCAGGGTATCTGCCCGTTCCGCCATCACCCGGTAGCGCCGCTGCAAGAGCAGGATCGAGCGCGCCAGTTCCGGCATGTTTTCCACCAGCATTTTCAATTCCGCCATCGAGGTGGGCGGCGCGTCGGGCAATTCGCCGAACACGTCGCGCACGTCGGCCACCAGGCTGGCGCTGTCGTGTTCGGAAAAGATTTGCGGATCGACGCCCAGCACCGTGCCGATGCGCAGCAGGATCGGCACCGTCAGCGGGCGCTGGTTGCGCTCCATCTGGTTCAGGTAGCTGGGCGAAATGCCCAGGGACTTGGCCAGCGCCACCTGCGTCATACGCCGTTCCTCGCGCAGGCGCTGCAGGCGCACGCCCATGAAAACCTTCGCCATCGCGTCTCCTCTTCCCCGGTTTGCGGAATCTGCAAATTTACAATCTTTGCAGATTAACAGATTCATCTTTGCATTATCTCGCATTTTCACGCCTTGTTCGTGGCGGCGATTGTGCGAATAATGCAAACAGACCTATACCCACACAAGGAGACACCGAGTGACCACGCAAAACGCTATTCCGACCGTTCCCCTCTTGATCAACGGCGAGTGGGTTGAATCCCAGACCACCGTCTGGCGCGACGTCGTCAACCCCGCCACGCAGGAAGTATTGGCCAAGGTGCCGTTCGCCACGCCGGACGAAGTGAACGCGGCCATCGCCTCGGCCCAGCGCGCCTTCAAAACCTGGCGCAAGACGCCGATCGGCGCGCGCGCCCGCATCTTCCTGAAATTGCAGCAGCTGATCCGCGAAAACATGGCCGACCTGGCCGCCACCTTGACGATGGAACAGGGCAAGACCCTGCTGGACGCGGAAGGCGACGTGTTCCGTGGCCTGGAAGTGGTCGAGCACGCCGCCAATATCGGCACCCTGCAGATGGGCGAATTCGCGCAAAACGTGGCCGGCGGCGTCGATACCTACAGCGTGCTGCAGCCGCTGGGCGTGTGCGCGGGCATCACCCCGTTCAACTTCCCCGCCATGATCCCGTTGTGGATGTTCCCGATGGCAATTGCCTGCGGCAATACGTTTGTCTTGAAACCGTCGGAGCAAGACCCGCTGGTGACGGAAAAACTCGTGCGCCTGGCCTTGCAGGCGGGCATCCCGGCCGGCGTGCTGAACGTGATACACGGCGGCGAAGACGTGGTCAACGCCCTGTGCGACCACCCGGACATCAAGGCGATCTCGTTTGTCGGCTCCAGCAAGGTGGGCACGCATGTGTACCAGCGCGCAAGCCTGAACGGCAAGCGTGCGCAATGCATGATGGGCGCCAAGAACCACGCCGTCGTGTTGCCTGACGCCAACAAGGAACAGACCCTGAACCAGTTGCTGGGTGCGGGCTTCGGCGCGGCCGGCCAGCGCTGCATGGCGGCGTCCGTCGCCGTGCTGGTGGGCGAAGCGCGCGAGTGGCTGCCGGAACTGGCGGCCAAGGCGCAAACCCTGACGGTGGGCGCGGGCAAGGACAATCCGGACCTGGGCCCCGTGATTTCCTGCGCAGCGAAAGAGCGCGTGCACAGCCTCGTCGCCAGGGGCATCGAGCAGGGCGCCGTACTGACCCTCGACGGCCGCGACGTCAAGGTCGATGGCTATCCGAACGGCAACTTCGTGGGGCCGACCATCTTGTCCGGCGTGAAACCCGGCATGGTCGTATATGACCAGGAAATCTTTGGCCCCGTCTTGATCGTCGTCGAAGTCGATACGCTGGACGAAGCGATTGCCCTCGTCAACGCGAATCCGAACGGCAACGGTACGGCGCTGTTTACGCAAAGCGGCGCGGCCGCACGCTATTTCCAGGAAGAAATCGACGTGGGGCAGGTCGGCATCAATGTGCCCATTCCCGTGCCCGTGCCCCTGTTCAGCTTTACGGGTTCGCGCGGCTCCAAGCTGGGCGACCTGGGCCCGTTCGGCAAGCAGGTCGTGCTGTTCTATACGCAGACGCAGACGATCACCCAGCGCTGGTTCACGGATGCGGCCTCGGTGGGCAAGGTCAACACCACCATCAGCCTCAAGTAAGGAGCTGCCATGGACTTTGAACTGAGCGACGAGCAGCGCGAGTTCCAGCAGGCGGCGCGCGCGTTTGCCGAAGGCGAACTGGCGCCGCACGCGGCCCATTGGGACGCGGAATCGATCTTCCCGGTGGAAACGATTGCCAAGGCGGGCGAGATGGGCTTTTGCGGCCTGTACACGCCGCAGCGCTGGGGCGGCCTGGGCCTGTCGCGCCAGGACGCGGCCATCGTTTTCGAAGAGCTGGCGGGCGGCTGCACCTCGACCACGGCCTACATCACGATCCACAACATGGCCACCTGGATGCTGTCGCGCTGGGGGCAGGAAGCCCTGTGCGACGAGTGGGTGCCGGCCCTGGCCGCCGGCCAGAAGCTGGCCAGCTATTGCCTGACGGAGCCGCAGTCCGGATCCGATGCGGCGTCCCTGCGCACGAAAGCCGTCAGGCACGGTGACTTTTACGTACTCGACGGTACGAAGGCCTTTATCTCCGGCGCGGGCCAGACGGACATGCTGATCGTCATGGCGCGCACGGGCGGCGAGGGCGCGGCCGGCATTTCCGCGTTTGCCGTGCCGGCGAATTTGCCCGGCATCGTGTATGGCAAGAAAGAAGAAAAGATGGGCTGGAACAGCCAGCCCACGCGCATCATCAGCTTCGACCAGGTGAAAGTGCCGGTTGCTAACTTGCTGGGCGCGGAAGGCGAAGGGTTTGCGATTGCCATGAAGGGAATCGACGGCGGGCGCATCAATATTGCCGTGTGCTCGGTGGGCACGGCGCAGGCTGCCCTCACGCGCGCGCAGGCCTACATGAAGGAGCGCACGCAGTTCGGCCGCGAGTTGGCGCAATTCCAGGCGCTGCAATTCAAGCTGGCCGACATGCTGACGGAACTGGTGGCGGCGCGCCAGATGGTGCGCCTGGCGGCCTGGAAACTGGACCAGGAAAGCCCGGACGCCACGGCGTATTGCGCCATGGCAAAACGCTTCGCCACGGATGTGGGCTTCAATGTGGCCAACGATGCGCTGCAGCTGCATGGCGGCTACGGCTACATCCGCGAGTACCCGCTCGAGCGCCATGTGCGCGATACGCGCGTGCACCAGATCCTGGAAGGGACGAATGAAATCATGCGCCTGATCGTCGCGCGAGCGATCTTGAAAGACGGCGCCACGGAGACCTTACGATGACCAAAGTGTATACCAACCTGCTGCTGGAACGCCGTGGCCACACGGCCCTGGTGACCCTCGACAACCCGCCCGCCCACACGTGGACCCTGGCCAGCCTGAACGCGCTGAGGGACCTGGTGGCCGACCTGAATGGGGACCCGGACGTGTATGCGCTGGTGATCACGGGCGGCGGCGCCAAGTTCTTCTCGGCCGGCGCCGATTTAAAGGTGTTTGCCGACGGCGACAAGGACATGGCCTTCAAGATGGCGGCCGCGTTTGGCGAGGCGTTCGAGGCGCTGTCCGCGTTTCGCGGCGTCAGCATCGCCGCCATCAATGGCTATGCCATGGGCGGCGGGCTCGAATGCGCGCTGGCCTGCGATATCCGCATTGCCGAGGAACACGCGCAGATGGCCTTGCCGGAAGCGTCCGTCGGCTTGCTGCCGTGCGCGGGCGGCACGCAGCACTTGCCGTGGCTGGTGGGCGAAGGCTGGGCCAAGCGCATGATCTTGTGCGGCGAGCGGGTCGATGCGGCCAAGGCCCTGGCCATCGGCCTGGTCGAGGAAGTCGTGCCGACCGGCAAGGCCGCCGCCACGGCGCTGGCGCTGGCCGCCAAGGTGGCCCGTCAAAGCCCCAGCAGCGTGACGGCGTGCAAGACCCTGATCCAGGGCGCGCGCAGCCATCCGCTGGTCGCTTCCCTGCCCGATGAACGCACCCTGTTCCTGGGCCTGTTCGATACGCAAGACCAGAAAGAAGGCGTGCAGGCCTTCCTGGAAAAACGGCCGGCGGAGTGGAAGAATGGTTGAAATCGTCAATGTCGAGACAGTGAAACTGGAAGAGCGCGACTGTCCCGGCGGCATGAAGCTGGGCATCATCACGCTCGATGCGCCGAAGTCCCTGCACGCCTTGACCCTGGACATGATCCGCGCCATCGATGGCGCCCTCGTGCGCTGGGCCGCTGACGACGCCATCGCCTGCGTGGTGCTGCAATCGTCGACGGACAAGGCATTCTGTGCCGGCGGCGACGTGCGCAGCCTGCGCGGGGCCGTGGCTGACCAGCCTGGCGTCGTGCCCAACCCGCAGGCGCTGGCTTTCTTTGCCGAGGAATACCGGCTCGACCACCGCATCCATACGTATGCGAAACCGCTGCTCGTGTGGGGCGGCGGCATCGTCATGGGCGGCGGCCTGGGCCTGATGGCGGGCGCCAGCCACCGTGTGGTGACGGAAAGCACGCGCATCGCCATGCCGGAAATCACGATTGGCCTGTTTCCCGACGTGGGCGGCAGCTGGTTCCTGGGCCGCATGCCGGGGCGCAGCGGCCTGTTCCTGGGCTTGACGGGCGCGCCGCTGAACGCGGCCGACGCCCTGTTTGCAGGCCTGGGCGATTATTTCCTGCGCCAGGAAGAGCGCGCCATGGTGCTCGACGCGCTGGCGCTGGCGCAATGGCAAGCGAGCCCGCAGGCGAACCACCAGCAGCTGGGCCGCCTGCTGCGCGGCTTGTCGGCGCCGGCGTCCATGCTGCCCGTCTCCGAAGTGCGCGCCAACTTCGACGCCATCGCCGCGCTGACGCAAGCGCCCACCTTGCCCGAAGTGGTGGCCGCCATCGCCGCGTATGACGGCGATTCGGCCTGGCTGCAAAAGGCCGCCCACTCGCTGGACAAGGGCGCGCCCAGCTCGGCCGCCCTGGTATGGGCCATGCGCGAACGCACGCGCCACATGAGTCTGGCGCAAGTGTTCCAGCTGGAACTGATCGTTGCCGTGCAATGCTGCGCCCATGGGGACTTCAGCGAAGGCGTGCGCGCCTTGCTGATCGACAAGGACAACGCGCCGCAGTGGCAGCCGGCCAGCCTGGCCGACGTCAGTGCAGCGTATCTGGACGCGTATTTTACGGCGCCGTGGACACGGCATCCCTTGGCTGACTTATCTTAAAAGAACAACAGGAGACATACACATGCAACATATCGCTTTCATCGGCCTGGGCAACATGGGCGCGCCGATGGCCCGCAACCTGGTGGCCGCCGGCTTCCACGTATCCGTGTACGACCTGGCGCCGGCGGCCGTGGCTTCGCTGGTCGAGGCGGGCGCCACGGCGGCCGCGTCCGCCAGCGCGGCCGTGCAGACGGCCGATGCCGTCATCACCATGCTGCCAGCCAACAAGCACGTGCAGGAGCTGTACCTGGCGGCCGGCGGCGTGCTCGATTCGGCCAAGCCGGGCGCCCTGTTCATCGATTGCAGCACCATCGCCGCCGACGTGGCGCGCCAGGTGGCGCAGGCGGCCGGCGAGCGGGGCTTTGCCATGATCGATGCGCCCGTCTCGGGCGGCACGGCGGGTGCGGCCGCCGGCACGCTGACCTTCATCGTCGGCGGTAGCGAAGCAGCCTTGCAACAGGCGCGGCCCCTGCTGGAAAAGATGGGCAAGAACATTTTCCATGCGGGCGAGGCGGGTGCGGGCCAGGTGGCGAAGATTTGCAACAACATGCTGCTGGGTATCTTGATGGCCGGCACGGCCGAGGCGCTGAACCTGGGCGTGGCGCATGGCCTGGACCCGAAAGTGTTGTCCGACATCATGGCCAAGAGTTCGGGCCGCAACTGGACCCTGGAAGTGTACAACCCGTGGCCCGGCGTCATGGACGGCACGCCCGCATCGCGCAACTACACGGGCGGCTTCGGCACGGCACTGATGCTGAAAGACCTGGGCCTGGCGCAGCAGTCGGCCTTGTCGGCGAACGCGCCCACGCCATTGGGCGGCCTGGTGCGCCAGCTGTACCAGATGCATGCGCAAGCCGGGTATGCGCAGCAGGATTTCTCCAGCATCGTGCAAATGCTGCAGCCTGGATTGCAGACGCCTGCCGCCTGAGAAAATCCGGGCAAAAAAAAGCCCGCTGGTGAAAGCGGGCTAAATCCAATTCTTGGAAGAGTTGGAGGAGACAGATGCATTATGCTGCATCGCCACATATAACTCCAATTTATCTTTCGAATATCAAATATAGATTTTCGTGATATCTCATGCTGGCAGCCGCAAAACGGCTGCCAGTGCCGCCGCATCAGGCCGGACCGCAGGTGATCTGCACGGTCGTTACATTCGCTTCGCCCATGACGCCGATACCGCCGGTGTTCTCCACCACGCCGCATTTCAGGCCGGTCGGCTGGGTAAACACGCTGATGCCATATTTGTCGCCATCGGCAACACGCGTCCCCAGGGTGAAGGTCGTGCTGTCCTTGGCGATCGTGGTTTGCGCCGTACCGTTGATCAGGACCAGGCCGTCGGCTGTCAGGCCCGTCACCGTGCCGCCTACCGTATAGGTATTTTGCGTGCACGTGACCGCTGCCTGGATGCTCAGGTAGCGGCCTGCCGTACCGGAACCGCCACTGACGCCGCAATTCATGTGGGCGGGCTGTTGTTGCACGGTGATGTCATACTCGGTGCCATAGTCGATGCGTTGGGCAAAGGCAAACTTGGTCTGGCCGGATGCAATCGGGAGGTTGACGCCGCCGTTGGCCAGGATCAGGCCGTTGGTGTTCAAGTTGTTGACGGTGCCGCCGACTTCATACGAGGCCTTGCCGCCGCAAGCGGCCAGTCCCAGGGTCAGCAGCAGCGCGGTCAGCGGGCGCAGGCAGGATAACTTCATGTATTTCTCCAATGCAATATAGTGGTGGCGAATCGCGCGGCTTACAGCGCCGTGCAATTCAGTGCGGTGCCGGTCGTGGCGGCTGAGCCCATGGTGCCGTTGACAACGCGGCCGTCGGCGCTGGTGTTGGCGGAGGCCGCAAATTTGCACGTCTGGCCAGCTGGATACGTCAATATGGAAATATTGTAGGCGATGCCGTCATTGATGGCCGGGAAGGTATAGGCGGTGCTGCCATTCAGCGGGCTGGTGCTGAGATTGCCGATCGTCAGGGTCAGGCCGTCGGCGGTCAGGCCCGTGATGGTGCCGCTCAGCGGGTAGGTATTGGTCTTGCAGGTGACCACGGCCGTGGTCACGGAGTAGCTCGATGCCTTGCCCGCGCCATTGGCGATACTGCAGACGGCGCCCTTGGGCTGCTGCGCGATGGTGATGTCGTAGCGGTCATCGGTATTGACCAGCTTGGTGAAAACAAAGCTGCTCTGGCCCGCAGGAACCGGCAGGCTTTCCCCGTTATTCAGGAGAATCAGGCCATCTTTGGCCAGGCCGGTGACTGCGCCTTGCAGATACAGGTTGCCGCCGCTGCCGCCGCAGGCTGCCAGTGTGGCGGCGCAAGCCGCCGCCAGCATCGAGCGCAGGTACAAATTTTTCATACATTCTCCAAAACGAATTAGGTTGGGTAGCGCAACACGGACGCTGGCGCCGCATTGGAATGGCGCCTATTTTAGTCTATCTGGCAAGCTCGATGATCTTGCCTTGTATCACCCTGTAACAATTTTTCTCCGGGAAGCGCTGGCCCGGCCCCATTTCACGGGGGCGCAGCCATGCCGGCGGCGGCGATCGGTGCGACAATAGATGCAGGCTGCGCACCGTGGCGCGGCATTCACCGTGAGTCCCATGTCCCTAGTCCCTGCAAAACCCGCCGTGCCGCCCAAGGCCATCCTGTTCGACCTCGACGATACGCTGTGGCCCATCGCGCCAGTGATTGCCGCCGCCGAAACGCTGCTGCATGACTGGCTGGCCACGCATGCGCCCAAGGTGGCGCAGCAGTTTTCCATCGAGGTGCTGCGCCAGCACCGCCTGGCCATGCTCAACGAACAACCGCATTTCCATGGCAACCTGATCGAGTTGCGCCGGGCCGGCCTGTTGTCCGCCTTCGAGGCGGCCGGCGAAGATCCCGCCCTCGTCGATGGCGCCATCGCGCAGTTCCTGGCCGCGCGCAACCGCGTCCGGCCGTACGACGACGTGTTGCCCGGCCTGGCCTGGATGCGGCAGCGCATGCTGGTCGGCTCCATCTCGAATGGCAATGCGGACCTTGAAATTATCGGCCTGGCGCAGCATTTCAAGGTATCGATCGCCGCCAGCGAGTTTGGCGTGGCCAAGCCCGATGCCAGCATTTTCCTGGCCGCCTGCGCGGCGCTGGACGTGGCGCCCCATGAAGCCGTGTATGTGGGCGACGACCTGTATTTCGACGTGACGGGAGCGCAAGGGGCGGGCATGCGTGCCGTCTGGATGAACCGCAAGGGCAGCGACGCCCACCTGGCCGCCGGCGTGCAGCCCGACGCCATCTGCGCCAACTTTGACGACTTGCTGCTGTGGCTGCAGCAGCAACTGGAAGATTGATCGCCGCGGAACGGGCGAACGTGCATAATAGGCGCTGTTGATGCACGTTCGGCCGCTTTCGCTGCCGCTTGCCTAACAGAATACTCGCTTAAGAATACTTGCTTAAATAAAACACCATGCAACTCGATACACGTGCCCAAACACTGCTGAAAGCCCTGGTCGAGCGATATATCGCCGACGGCCTGCCGGTCGGTTCGCGCGCCTTGTCGAAAATTTCCGGCCTCGACCTGTCGCCGGCCACGATCCGCAACATCATGGCTGATCTGGAAGAGCTCGGCTATGTGTCCAGTCCGCACACCTCGGCCGGGCGCATCCCCACGCCGCGCGGCTACCGCATCTTTGTCGACACCTTGCTGACCGTGCGGCATCTGGACGAGCATCTGGTGGAGCCGCGCATGCGCCTGCAGACACCGCAGCCGCAAAAGACCATCGCCAACGCGGCGCAGATGCTGTCGTCGCTGTCGCAGTTTGCCGGCGTCGTGCTCAGCCCGCGCCGCGAATCCGTGTTCCAGCAAATCGAGTTCCTGCGCCTGTCGGAAAAACGCATCCTGCTCGTCATCGTTGCACCCGGCGGCGACGTGCAAAACCGCTTGTTGCTGACGGAGGCCGACTATACGCCGGCGCAACTGGTGCAATCGGCCAACTATATCAACCAGAATTATGGCGGCCTGTCATTCGACGCCGTACGCGTGCGCCTGCAGGGCGAATTGCGCCAGCTGCGCGACGACATGGGCAGCCTGATGCAGGCGGCCGTGGAAGCGGGCAGCGAAGCGATGGCCGACCACAGCGACGACATGGTGATTTCCGGCGAGCGCAACTTGCTCAGCGTGAGCGATCTGTCATCGAATATGCATTCGCTGCGCCAGATGTTCGACATGTTCGAGCAAAAGACGGGCTTGATGCAGCTGCTCGACGTATCGAGCAAGGCGACGGGCGTGCAGATTTTCATCGGCGGCGAATCGAACCTGGTGCCGATGGATGAGATGAGCGTGGTGACGGCGCCGTATGAAGTCAACGGCAAGATCGTGGGAACGTTGGGAGTGATCGGACCGACGCGCATGGCTTACGAGCGCGTCATCCCGATTGTCGATATCACGGCCAAGCTGCTGTCAAGCGCACTGAGCCATCATTGATCGTACTGCCTGGCGCGCTGGCCGCCCCATGGGAACGGCCAGCTGTGGTCAGGCTGTTTTGTGCGGGCAAGCTGTCTTGATGCAGTTGCCGTAGATGGCCAAAGCGTGTTCGGCGATCTTGAAGCCGCGCTCTTCGGCCACTTTTTGCTGGCGGATTTCGATCTCTTCGTCGAAGAATTCTTCGACCCGGCCACAATCGAGGCACACCAGGTGATCATGGTGGGAGCCTTCGTTGAGTTCGAAAATCGCCTTGCCGGTTTCAAAATGGTTGCGATTGAGCAAGCCAGCTTGTTCGAATTGCGTGAGGACGCGGTACACAGTTGCTAAACCGACATCCATATTGTCGGCCAGCAGAATCTTGTAGACGTCTTCCGCGGTCAGGTGGCGTACCGGGCTACTCTGGAAGATATCGAGTATCTTCAGCCGTGGCAGGGTGGCTTTCAGGCCGCTTGCCTTGAGATCACTAGGATTGTTACTCATGTTTGTTGCTCGTATGTGGGTCAGGTGCTTTATCATATAGCGTTTTAGCGGGGAGTGCCAAAATATGCATTTTTTGGCAGGCCGGCCACTCCTGGCGTTTTGTTCATCAAATTGAGGTCATTTATGCGCGTAACACCGGCTGTATTGCCATCTCTCCGGCACCGTATTTCATTTCGAGCACCCGTCGTGGCAGGCATGGTCTGTGTCGCGCTGGCCATGTCCGGCTGCGCCAGCCGTGGCATCCTTGGCGAAAAGCCGGCCGCCAGCCAAAAAGAAGGCAAGGAACTGGTTCCGGAACAGGGCGCCCAGACGACCACCATTACGCCGCTGCAAAAATTCATGTGGTTTTTCTCGCCGTATCGTCCAGACATTCAACAAGGCAACTTTGTCTCCGAAGAGATGCTGGCCCAGTTGAAAGTGGGCATGACGCGCGACCAGGTGCGTTTCGTCCTGGGCACCTCGCTGCTGACCGATATCTTCCATGCCGACCGCTGGGATTATCCATTCCGCCTGGCCCGGGGCAGTGGCGAAACCACCAGCAGCCGCGTGGTCGTGTACTTTGGCAAGGATGGCAAGGTTGAACGTTTCGAAGGCGGCAACTTGCCGACGGAGAAAGAATACATCGACCGTATCGCCGGTCCGTCGCCGTTCGCCAAGGTCGCCAAGGCTGACGTGCCGGCCGCTGCCGTACCATCGCCCGTGGCGCCGAGCGCCGTGCCCGTGCCGGCCGATGCGGCTCCCGCCATTCCGGTGAGCAAGCCTGACGTGGCCCCCGCACCGGCCACGGCACCTGCCGCCGAGCCTGCACCCGCTGCCGAACCCACCAAATAAGTTGCTGTAAGAGAATAAAATGACTGAACTGAAAATCGCCATCGCTGGCGCCAGCGGCCGCATGGGCCATATCCTGATCGAAGCGGTCAGCAATGCGCCCGACGCCGTGCTGGCCGGCGCGCTCGACCGCGCAGGTTCGCCTTCCGTCGGCCAGGATGCGGCCGCCTTCCTGGGCAAGCCTGCCGGCGTGCTGATCGAATCAAGCCTGGCCACGGGCCTGGCGAACGCCGATTTCCTGATCGACTTCACGCGTCCCGAAGGCACTTTGCAGCACCTGGCGTATTGCGCCGAACACGGCATCAAGATGATCATCGGCACCACCGGTTTCGATGACGCGGGCAAGGCCGCCATTGCCGCCGCCGCCGAAAAGACGGCCATCATGTTCGCACCGAACATGAGCGTGGGCGTGAATGTCACCATGAAATTGCTGGAACTGGCCGCGAAAAGCCTGTCCGAAGGCTACGACATTGAAATCGTCGAAGCGCATCACCGCTTCAAGGTCGATGCGCCATCGGGCACCGCCCTGCAAATGGGCGAAGTGGTGGCCGGCGCCCTGGGGCGCGACCTGAAGGAGTGCGCCGTGTACGGCCGCGAAGGCGTGACGGGCGAACGCGATCCGTCGACCATCGGCTTTGCCACCATCCGCGGCGGCGATATCGTGGGCGACCATACGGTGCTGTTTGCCGGCATCGGCGAGCGCATCGAGATCAGCCACAAGTCGAGCAGCCGCGTCACCTACGCGCACGGCGCCCTGCGCGCCGCGCGTTTCCTGGCGGACAAGCCGACGGGCCTGTTCGACATGCAGGATGTGCTGTCGCTGAAGAACTGAGGAACACCATGGCCACTGCCATCCTGAATGGAAAAGACATCACCGACGAAGCGAGCTTCCACGCGCAATGCGCGCAAGCCTTCGGTTTCCCCGAGTTCTACGGCAACAGCATGGATGCCTGGGTCGATTGCCTCAGCTACCTGCGCGACGAGGACGGCATGAGCAAATTCCGCTTGAAACCGAACGAAGTGCTGGATATCGTGGTGCAAGACGCGGAGGCAATGAAGGCGCAAGTGCCTGATTTACTGGAAGAAATCACGTTCTGCATCGCCGGCATCAATGAGCGCTATGAAGACTATGGCGAAAAGCCGGCGCTGAAATTGACGCTGAAGTAACGCTGACAACATAAAAACGCCGGACAGTGTTGCCACTGCCCGGCGTTTTTCTTTAGACGACCTTGCGTTCGCGCAAACCGTCGATCTGGCCGGCATCGAGGCCCAGCCATTGCTGCAACACCTCGTCCGTATGCTGCCCCAGCAACGGCGGCGGCAAGCGGTACTGCACCGGCGAGCCGGACAGGCGCACGGGATTGGCCACCAGCGCCACCGTGCCCGCCGTCGGATGCGGCATTTCCACTTTCAAGCCACGCGCCACCACTTGCGGGTCGGCAAAGACCTGGTCGATGCGGTTGACGGGGCCGCATGGCACGGCTTGCGCCTCGAAGGCGCTGATCCACTCGGCCGTCGTGCGCATGACCGTGGTCTGGCGCATCAGGGGAATCAGGATCGCCCGGTGCGCCACGCGCTGCGGATTGGTGGCGAAACGCTCGTCCTGTGCCCATTCCGGGTGGCCGGCGATGGCGCAAAAGCGCGAGAATTGCCCGTCATTGCCAATCGCCAGAATCATGTCGCCATCGGCCGTGGGGAAGTCTTGATATGGAACAATGTTCGGATGCGCATTGCCCATGCGCTGGGGCACTTTTCCCCCGCACAAGTAATTGGCTGCCTGGTTGCCCAGCGCCGCCACTTGCACGTCGAGCAGGGCCAGGTCGATATGCTGGCCCAGGCCCGAGCGCTCGCGTTCGGCCAGCGCCGCCTGCACGGCGATGGTGGCATACAGGCCCGTCAGGATGTCCGTCTGCGCCACGCCCACCTTTTGCGGCCCGGCGCCAGGCTGGCCATCGGGCACGCCCGTGATGCTCATCAAGCCGCCCATGCCCTGGATCAAAAAGTCATAGCCGGCGCGCGCCGCGTACGGCCCGTCCTGGCCAAAGCCCGTGATGGAGCAGTAGACGAGGCGCGGATTGAGCGCCAGCAAGCTGGCCGCGTCCAGGCCGTATTGCTTCAAGCCGCCCAGTTTGAAATTTTCCAGCAGCACGTCCGCCTCGGCGGCCAGCTGGCGCACCAGCGCTTGCCCTTCCGGGGCGGCCAGGTCGATGCACAAGGAGCGCTTGTTGCGGTTGGCGCACTGGAAGTAGGCGGCCTCGGCGGTATCGCGGCCGTCTTCATCCTTCAGGTAGGGCGGGCCCCAGGAGCGCGTGTCGTCGCCGCGTCCCGGTTGTTCAACCTTGACCACGTCGGCGCCCAGGTCGGCCAGCATTTGCCCGGCCCACGGGCCGGCCAGCACGCGCGACAGGTCCAGCACGCGCAAGCCGGTCAGCGGCGCGGGCCGCAGGGTGGAGGCGAAGGTGGAAGCCAGGGCATCCATTAGTTGAAGGCGGCGATGCCGGTGATGGCGCGGCCGATGATCAGCGCGTGCACGTCGTGCGTGCCTTCGTAGGTGTTGACCACTTCCAGGTTGACCAGGTGGCGGATCACGCCGAACTCGTCGGAAATGCCGTTGCCGCCCATCATGTCGCGCGCCATGCGGGCGATGTCCAGCGCCTTGCCGCAGCTGTTGCGTTTCATGATGGAAGTGATTTCCACGGCGGGCGAGCCCTCATCCTTCATGCGGCCCAGGCGCAAGCAGCCTTGCAAGCCCATGGTGATTTCCGTCAGCATGTCGGCCAGTTTCTTTTGCACCAGCTGGTTGGCGGCCAGCGGACGGCCGAATTGCTGGCGGTCCATCGTGTACTGGCGTGCCTTCAGGTAGCAGTCTTCGGCCGCGCCCAGCGCGCCCCAGGCGATGCCGTAGCGGGCGCTGTTCAGGCAGGTGAACGGGCCTTTCAGGCCGCGCACGTCGGGGAAAGCATTTTCTTCAGGGCAAAACACTTCATCCATGACGATTTCGCCGGTGATGCTGGTGCGCAAGCCCACCTTGCCGTGGATTTCCGGCGCGGACAGGCCTTTCCAGCCTTTTTCCAGCACGAAGCCACGGATCGCGCCTTCATCGTCCTTGGCCCAGACAACGAACACGTCGGCAATCGGGCTGTTGGTGATCCACATCTTGGCGCCGGAGATACTGTAGCCGCCCGCTACCTTGCGCGCGCGCGTGACCATGCTGCCGGGATCGGAGCCGTGGTTCGGTTCCGTCAGGCCGAAGCAGCCGATGTATTCGCCCGTGGCCAGTTTCGGCAGGTACTTCTGTTTGGTTTCTTCGTTGCCGAAGGCGTTGATCGGTACCATCACCAAGGACGATTGCACGCTCATCATCGAGCGGTAGCCCGAATCGACGCGCTCGACTTCGCGCGCGGCCAGGCCGTAGCAGACGTAGTTCAGGCCGGCGCCGCCGTACTGTTCCGGAATGGTCGTGCCCAACAAGCCCAGTTCACCCATTTCGCGGAAGATGGCGGCGTCCGTGCGGCCATGGCGGAACGATTCGAGCACGCGCGGTACCAGGCTGCCCTGGCAATAATCGCGGGCCGCTTCCAGCACGGCGCGTTCGTCGCCCGTCAGTTGTTCTTCCAGCAGCAGGGGGGAATTCCAGTCGAATACGGTTTTGCTCATCACAGGCCTCGCAGGTGAGCGCCGGTGATCGGCGCAAGATTGAATATGGCTCATGGTAGGTTTTTGCCTAGCCTTGCGCAAACGATTTTTTTGCACCCAGACATGCGTATCATGCATATCTTGCGGCATACTGGTGCTCTTTCACCGGCCGCTTACCTCCATGTCACGCAAAATTCCCATGCTGCAAGCTTTGAATTGCTTTGAGGCGGCCGCGCGCCACCAGAGCTACACGCACGCGGCGCGCGAACTGTCGCTGACGCAAAGCGCCGTGTCGCGGCAGATTTCATCGTTGGAGAGTTTTCTCGGCGTGCAACTGTTCCAGCGCACGCGCCATGGCGTGCTGCTGACCAGCGCCGGCGCCGCCTATGCGCGGCAGATCGCGGCGCGCCTCGATGGCCTGGAACGCGACACGCTCGACACCATGGCGCGCCAGGGCGGTGGCGGCGCCTTGCAGCTCGCTTCCGTGCCCACGTTTGCCACGCGCTGGCTGATGCCGCGGCTGTCCTCGCTGGCGGGGCAGCACCCGGACATCGTCGTGCATATCGATGCCTACACGAAACCGTTCATGTTTGCCGATACGGAATACGACGGCGCCCTGTACGCGGGCACGCCCGAGCAACTGGCGCGCTGGCCCGGCACGCGCGCCACCTTGCTCATGCATGAAGACATCGTGCCCGTCGCCAGCCCGCGCCTGCTGGCGGCGCGCAGCCATTGGCAGCCGCAGGACTTGTTGGAACTGACCCTGCTGCAGCAAAGTACGCGCCCGGGCGCCTGGCGCCAGTGGTTTGACGCCATGCAGGTTGACGGCGCGCTGGCCCGTTATGGCGCCCGCTATGAATTGTTTTCCATGCTGGCGATGGCCGCCGTGCAGGGCCAGGGCGTGGTCTTGCTGCCGCGCATGCTGGTGGAGGCGGAACTGGCGCGCGGCGAGCTGCGCATCGTGTGCGAGCGCCCACTGCGGGGGCAGCGGGCGTATTACCTGATTACGCCGGAAGCGGCGCATGAAAAAACGGCCTTGCAACAATTCCGGCTGTGGCTGCAGGGCGAAGCCGCCTGAGGCGAATCAAACCACCTTGGCCGTATCGAAATGGGGATTGTCGATGAGGCCGATCTGGTTGCCGAACGGGTCGAGCAATTCCACCGTGCGGATGCCGTCGCCCACGTCCGTGATCGGGTGGTGCAGGGTGCCGCCCAGCTTGATGATGCGCTCGACTTCCTGTTCGATGCCTTCCACGCCCCAGTACGTCACGCTGCCCTGCGTGCCCGGCTCGCCGCCCGGCAGCAAGCCCAGCTCGAAGCCGCCGATGGCAAACCCCACATAAAACGGCTGGTCGAAATACGGCGCCGTGCCAAATACCTGGCTGTACCAGGCCTTGGCCTGGTCCAGGTCGGGGACGGGATAGGTGACGGTGCGCAAGCCCTTGATCATGTTCTGCTCCTGTTGGTTGAAATGCCTGACGCCATCATGCCACCGGCGCGCGGCGCGCGATTGGAAAAATGGAAGGTGGTCACGCGCGCCGGCCCGCCAGCCATGCCTCGGGCGAGCTGTGGGCGAAATCCTGGAAGTCGTGGATCAGGTGCGACTGATCGAAATAGCCATATTTCAGGGCCACCTGCGCCCAGTCCGGCTGTGCCGCCAGGCCTTTCACGCCCAGGCTGGCGGCACGGAAGCGGCAGATGCGGGCAAACAGCTTGGGGCTGATGCCGACTTGCTGGCGAAATTGCTGCGCCAGGTGCTGGCGCGACACGCCCAGCTGCCGTGCCAGGCCCTCCACGCGTACCAGGCCTTGCGCGCCTTCGATGGCCGCGATGGCGTGTATGGCCACGCCAGCCGGCGCCAGGGGCGGCCCGGCGCGCAGGCGCAGCAGCAGATAATCTTGCAAAATGGCAATGCGTTGCATATTGCTTAGGGGATCGCTCCACAGCGCATCGTCCAGGCGTGCCGCCAGGTCGCGGCCCCACAGCTGCTGCAATCCCGCGCGGCCATCGTTGAGTTCGCACAAGGGCAGCCGGAAGAAGCGCGCCGCCGCGCCCGGTTTGAAGCGGGCCGCCACCGTCTGCACGAGGCCCTGGCTGACGACGGCAATCGGCGCCGTCATCATGCCGACGGCAAAGCTGGCATCGTGCTGGTCCTGGCACAGGATGTCGATGCAATTGTCGGGCAAGACCTGGTGCGTGAGGGGCGTGGCGCCCGTTTGCACGCGGCACGTCCAGACGCAGTCCAGCCAGGGCCGCAGGGCGGGGATGGGCGGATACTCCTGGTAGACGATCATGGCTGGGGTTGATGCAAAGAACAAGATTGTGACATATGACACAGCATAATTGGACACCGGCAAAAATATGCCAGCCCGGGCCGGCCAGCGCGCCGCGCTATCGGGTGGCGACAACCAGTATAATGCTCGGTTCATATCCACTATTGGCCGCACATCATGCAAGATAAATATAGTCCCGCCGACGTCGAACAAGCCGCCCAATCGCACTGGAAGGCGATCGACGCCTATAAAGCCGTCGAACACGACCCGCGTTTCCCTAAAGGCAAGTATTTTGCTTGCTCGATGCTACCTTACCCTTCGGGCAAGCTGCACATGGGGCACGTGCGCAACTATACGATCAATGACGTGATGTACCGCTACCTGCGCATGAACGGCTACAACGTGCTCATGCCGATGGGCTGGGATGCGTTCGGCATGCCGGCGGAAAATGCGGCCATGGCCAACAACGTGCCGCCCGCGCAATGGACGTATTCGAACATCGCCCACATGAAGCAGCAGATGGAATCGATGGGCCTGGCCATCGACTGGTCGCGCGAAATGACCGCCTGCAAGCCCGAATACTACAAATGGAACCAGTGGATGTTCCTCAAAATGCTGGAAAAAGGCATCATCTACAAGAAGACGGGTACCGTGAACTGGGACCCGATCGACCAGACCGTGCTGGCCAACGAACAAGTGGTCGACGGCAAAGGCTGGCGTTCGGGCGCGCTGATCGAAAAGCGCGAAATCCCCATGTACTACGCGCGCATCACCGATTACGCGGAAGAATTGCTGGCGTATGTGGATGACAAGCTGCCGGGCTGGCCCGAGCGCGTGCGCATCATGCAGACCAACTGGATCGGCAAGTCGACGGGCGTGCGCTTCGCCTTCCCGCACACGATCGCGGACGCCGAAGGCAGCCTGATCGGCGACGGCAAGCTGTACGTGTTTACCACGCGTCCGGACACCGTCATGGGCGTGACCTTCTGCGCCGTGGCCGCCGAGCACCCGCTGGCCATCCACGCCGCGCAGACGAATCCCGCACTGGCCGCCTTCAACGCCGAATGCAAGCTGGGCTCCGTGATCGAAGCGGACATGGCAACGATGGAGAAGAAGGGCATGCCGACGGGCCTGTTCGTTACCCATCCGCTGACGGGCGCGCAAGTGGAAGTCTGGGTCGGCAACTACGTGCTGATCACCTACGGCGATGGCGCCGTGATGGGCGTGCCGGCGCACGACGAGCGCGATTTCGGCTTTGCCAAGAAATACGACCTGCCGATCAAGCAAGTGATCGAAGTCAAGGGCCAGGAATTCTCGACGGATGCCTGGCAGGAATCGTATGGCAGCAAGGACGGTGTCTGCGTCGCTTCCGGCAAATACGACGGCCTGCATTTCGCTTCTGCCGTCGATGCGGTGGCCGCCGACCTGGCCGGACTGGGCCTGGGCGAAAAGAAAACCACGTTCCGCCTGCGCGACTGGGGCATTTCGCGCCAGCGCTACTGGGGCACGCCGATCCCGATGATCCATTGCGCCGACTGCGGCGTGGTACCGGTGCCGGAAAAAGACTTGCCGGTGGTGCTGCCGGAAGACTGCGTGCCGGACGGCACGGGCAATCCGCTGAACAAATATGAAGCTTTCCTCCAGTGCGACTGCCCGCAGTGCGGCAAGCCGGCGCGCCGAGAGACGGACACCATGGATACCTTCGTCGATTCGTCGTGGTACTACATGCGCTATACCTCGCCAGGCTCGAACGACGCCATGGTCGACGCGCGCAACGATTACTGGATGCCGATGGACCAGTACATCGGCGGCATCGAACACGCCGTCATGCACTTGCTGTACGCGCGCTTCTGGACCAAGATCATGCGCGACTTCGGCCTGGTCAAGTTCGACGAGCCATTCGTGAACCTGCTGACGCAAGGCATGGTGCTCAACGAAACCTACTTCCGCAAGGATGCGGCGGGCAAGACCACCTGGTTCAACCCGGACGACGTGCGCCTGTCGCTCGACGACAAGGGCCGACCGCAAAGCGCCATCCTGGTGGCCGACGGCCAGCCGGTGGAAATCGGCGGCACGGAAAAAATGTCGAAGTCGAAGAACAACGGCATCGACCCGCAAGCGCAGATCGAGCAGTACGGCGCCGACACGGCCCGCCTGTTCACCATGTTCGCTTCGCCGCCGGAACAGACCCTGGAATGGTCGGGCAGCGGCGTCGAAGGCGCGAACCGCTTCCTGCGCCGCGTGTGGAACTTCGGCTACGCGCAGTCGGCCGGCATCCTGGCGGCACTGGCCGGCGGCGCCGCGCCTGCCACGGGCGACGCGCAGAAAAACCTGCGCCGCGAATTGCACAAGCTGCTGCAACAAGCCGATTACGACTTGAAGCGCATCCAGTACAACACCGTGGTGTCGGCCTGCATGAAGATGCTCAACACCCTGGAATCGGCCAAGCTGGACGACAGCGCGCAGTCGAAGGCCCTGATCGCCGAAGGCTTCTCCATCTTCCTGCGCCTGCTCAACCCTGTCGCGCCGCACATCACCCACGTGCTGTGGCAGGAGCTGGGCTACGCGGGCGTGCATGGCGACCTGCTCAACGCGCCGTGGCCGCAAGTCGACCCGGCCGCATTGGAACAGTCCGAAATCGAGATGATGATCCAGGTGAACGGCAAGCTGCGCGGCTCGATCACGGTGGCCAAGGATGCGGACAAGGCCAGCATCGAAGCGGCCGCGCTGGCGTGCGAAAGTGTGCAAAAGTACGTCGAGACCACGCCGAAGAAGATCATCGTCGTGCCAGGCAAGTTAATCAGCATCGTGGTGTAATCATGACGACCTCCTCTTCCGTATCGCTGCTGGGCGGGCGCGCATGGCGCGCCATGCTGGCCATCGCCCTGACCCTGCTGTTGTCGGCCTGCGGCTTTCACTTGCGCGGTTCGAACGGCAGTTTCATGCTGCCGTTCGCGACGATGTATATCGGCTTGCCCGATACGTCGCCGCTGGCGATCGGCCTGAAGCGCTATATCCGCGCCATCGGCAGCACGGAGGTGGTGAACACCAAGGATGGCGCCGACGCCGTGCTTGAAGTGCTCAGCGACCCGGAGAGGAACCGTACCAAGACCATTCTGTCGCTGAACAAAAATGGCCGGGTGCAGGAATACCAGCTCGGCTATTCGATCAACTTCCGCGTCCTCGACAAGGCCGGCAACCAGTTGCTGGCACCGACCACCATCAGCCTGGTGCGTCCGATCACCTTCGACGAGTCGCAGGTGCTGGCCAAGGAAACCGAGGAAGCGGCGCTGTACCGCGACATGCGCAACGACCTGGTGCAGCAGATCATGCGCCGCCTGGCCGCCATCAAGCCGGTGCTGCCGGCCATGTCGGTGGCGCCAGTGGCGCCCGTGACGCCGGTCGCGCCGGCCGCCCCGCAGCAGTAACGGGGACGCCATGCAATTGCGGATAGACGCGCTCGACGGGCATGTGGCCAAGCCGCTGGCGCAGCTGTATGTGATCACCAGCGATGAACATTTGCTGGCGCTGGAAGCGGCCGACAAGATCCGCCGCGCGGCGCGCGCGCAGGGTTACTCCGAGCGCGACGTGCTGACGGTAGAGCGCAGCTTCAAGTGGGGCGAACTGCTGGCGGCGAACCAGGAACTGTCGCTGTTTGGCGATAAAAAACTGATCGAACTGCGCATCCCCACCGGCAAGCCGGGCAAGGACGGCGGCGCGGCGCTGCAAAGCTATGCGAAAAACCTCAGTCCCGACAACCTGACCCTGATCACCTTGCCCAAGCTGGACTGGGCCACGCAGAAGGCGGCGTGGGTGGCCAGCCTGCAGCAGGCGGCCGTGTATATCGACATCCCGAATGTGGAACGGGCGCAATTGCCGGTCTGGATATCCCAGCGCCTGGCCGCGCAGGGGCAGAGCGCCGAACGGGCCAGCATCGACTTCATCGCCGAACGGGTGGAGGGCAATCTGCTGGCGGCGCACCAGGAAATCCAGAAACTGGGCTTGCTGCATGCTGCGGGCAAGCTGACGTACGAGCAAGTGCAGGACGCGGTGCTGAACGTGGCCCGCTACGATGTCTTCAAGCTGTCCGAAGCCATGCTGGCCGGCGATCCGGCGCGCCTGGTGCGCATGCTCGAAGGCTTGAAGGGCGAGGGCGAGGCGCTGCCGCTGGTCTTGTGGGCCGTCTCCGAGGAAATCCGCACGCTGTTAAAATTGAAGGCCGGCATGGCACAAGGGCGTCCATTGGGCGCGCTGCTGAAGGAGTACCGCATCTGGGGACCGCGCGAGCGGATGATGGAGCCGGCCCTGCGGCGCATTTCGCTGCCCGTGCTGGAAGCGGCGCTGCAGCAGGCGGCGCAGGTGGACAAGATGATCAAGGGCTTGCGCGCCAAGGGCTACGCGGGCGATGCCTGGGATGCCATGCTGCAGCTGGGCCTGAAGATCGCCCGAGGCTAGTTTTTTACTATATGGATACGAGCATGGACATCACAGAATATATGCAGGACGTGGGCACGCGCGCACGCGCCGCGTCGCGCGCCATGGCGCGTGCCGACAGCGCCACGCGCAACCGCGCCTTGAGCCTGATCGCCGCCGCCATCGTGCGCGATGCGGACCTGCTGCGCGCGGCCAACCAGCGCGACCTCGATGCGGCGGCCGCCGCCGGCCTGGCGCCGGCCATGCTCGACCGCCTGACCCTGTCCGACGCCGCCATCGCCACCATGGTCGAAGGCTTGACGCAGATCGTCGCGCTGGCCGATCCGATCGGTGAAATCTCGAACATGAAATTCCGCCCGACGGGCATCCAGGTGGGACAGATGCGCGTACCGCTGGGTGTCATCGGCATCATCTATGAAGCGCGGCCGAACGTGACGGTGGACGCGGCTGGCCTGTGCATCAAGAGCGGCAACGCGACGATCCTGCGCGGCGGTTCGGAAGCGATTCACTGCAACCGCGCGCTGGCCAAGCTGGTACAGGAAGGGCTGCTGGGGGCAGGCCTGCCGGCCGATGCCGTGCAGGTCATCGATACCACCGACCGCGCCGCCGTCGGCGCCCTGATCACCATGCCGCAGTACGTGGACGTCATCGTGCCGCGCGGCGGCAAAGGACTGATCGCGCGCCTGATGGACGAGGCCACCGTGCCGATGATCAAGCATCTCGACGGCATCTGCCACGTCTACATCGACGCCAAGGCGGATCTGAAAAAAGCGCTGGAGATCGGCTTCAACGCGAAGTGTCACCGCTATGGCACCTGCAACACCATGGAAACCCTGCTGGTGTCGCGCGCCATCGCGCCTGTCGTGCTGCCGCAGCTGGCGGAACTGTACCTGACCAAGCAGGTGGAACTGCGCGCCGATCCGGAAAGCCATGCGATCCTGGCCGCCGCTGCCTATCCGCATCTGGTGCCCGCCACCGAGGAAGACTGGCGCACCGAATACCTGGCCGCCATCCTGTCGATAAAAGTGGTCGACGGCATCGACGAAGCGATGGACCACATCAACCGGTATTCGTCGAAACACACGGAAGCCATCATCACGGAAGACTACAGCGATGCGCTGCGCTTCCTGCGCGAAGTCGATTCCGCTTCCGTGATGGTGAATGCCTCGACGCGTTTCGCCGACGGCTTCGAATATGGCCTGGGTGCCGAGATCGGCATTTCGAACGACAAGCTGCATGCGCGCGGTCCGGTGGGACTGGAAGGCCTGACTTCGCTCAAATACGTGGTCTTTGGCCACGGCGAAGTGCGCAAGTAAGAAACGTAGGTAATACGCGTTCGCGGGCGGCCCACGAGGTGGCCCGTGCTCTCATTTCTGTAGCTCTCTGACACTGGGACCCCCATGCTCTTTCTTTGGACCAAAGCCTTCCACATTATCTTCGTCATGTCCTGGTTCGCCGGCCTGTTTTACTTGCCGCGCATTTTCGTGAACCTGGCGATGGAGACGGAAACGGTGGCGACCGAGCGGCTGTTGCTGATGGCGCGCAAGCTGTACCGTTTCATGTCCCTGCTGGCGCTGCCGGCCATGGTGCTGGGCCTGGCGTTGATGTGGATGTTGTACGGCGGAGGCGAAGGCCGCATGAAGATGCCGGGCTGGATGCACGCCAAGCTGACGTTCGTGGTGCTGCTGCTCGGCTATCACCACGCCTGCGGTTCCATCCTGCGCAAGTTCGAAAAAGGTCTCAATAAGCGCAGCCACACCTGGTTCCGCTGGTTTAACGAGGTGCCGGTGGTGATGCTGCTGGCCGTCGTCGTGCTGGTCGTGGTCAAGCCTTTCTAAGGGAGTCGAGATGAGTGCAAGCCAGAGCAAAGTCGTGCAGTATTTCTTCGCGCCCCACTCGCCATGGACCTACCTGGGCCACGCGCGCCTGATGGCCATCGCCGCGAAGACGGGCGCGCAGATCGACGTGCGGCCCTTCGACCTGGGCAAGGTCTTCAGCGTGTCGGGCGGCCTGCCGCTGGCCAAGCGCGCGCCGCAGCGCCAGGCGTATCGCCTTGCCGAACTGGCGCGCTGGTCGGCCTTCTTGCAAGTGCCTTTGAATCTGCAGCCGAAGTTCTTTCCCGTGTCGCCGGAAGCGTCGGCCAAGCTGATCATCGCCACGCGCCTGGCGCATGGCGTGGAGGCGTCGCTGAACCTGGCGCACGCCATCATGCGGGGACTGTGGGCCGAAGAGCGCAACATCGGCGACGAAGAGACGCTGGTGCAGATCGCCGTCGACGCCGGCTTCGATGGCCGCCAGTTGCTCAAGACGTCGGAGACGGCCAGCGTGCAGGCCGAATACGACGCCAACACGGAGGCAGCGACTGCCGCTTCCGTCTTCGGCTCGCCGTGGTACATCGTCGATGGCGAAGGCTTCTGGGGCCAGGATCGTCTCGACTTCGTCGAGCGCGCGCTGGAGAAGTAGTTTGTAGAGAGTAGTTAGTAAGCCCAAGAGCAGAACTGGGGTCGGTCCCCGCAGGATCGGGATGTGCCCCACTGGGGCGCATCCCCCCTCAGGGTCCGACCCCGGCCTTTTTCAGGGGTCTTCATTGAACGTGTTTTTTAACGGATAAAAGGTATCCTAATCATGGCTTCATATTTTTGCCCATGCCCGCGCGGCATGGAAGCGGCGCTGGCCGAAGAGCTGGGCGAGATCGCCCAGGACAGTTCGACCATGAAGGTCCACAACCAGGTGCCGGGCGGCGTACACTGCTCGGGCGACCTGCTCGATTCCTACCGCATCAACCTGCATTCGCGCATTGCTTCGCGCGTGCTGATGCGCATGGCCCATTCCGGCTACAAGACGGAAAACGATATCTATGACCTGACCCTGGCGCAAGCCTGGGAAGACTGGTTCGGCGTGCACCACACGATCCGCGTCGACGTCACGGCCGTGAAATCGCCGCTGCGCAGCCTGGAATTCACGACATTGAAGATCAAGGATGCGATCTGCGACCGCTTCCGCGACCAGTTCAACGAGCGTCCGTCGGTCAACACCAAGACGCCGGACATGCGCATCGTCGGCTTCCTCGACGCGCACACGTTTACCGTGTATCTCGACACCTCGGGCGAAGCCCTGTTCAAGCGCGGCTGGCGCGAAGAGACGGGCGACGCGCCGCTGCGCGAAAATCTGGCCGCCGGCTTGCTGCGCGTGTCGGGCTGGAAGCCGGGCATGGTGCTGTTCGACCCGATGTGCGGTTCCGGCACCATCCTGGCCGAAGCGGCGCAGATGCTGCAAGGCATTCCGCCGGGCGCTGCGCGCCAGTTCGCCTTTGAAAACTTCCACGACTTCGATCCGGCGCCATGGAATGCCATGAAAAACGCCATCAAGGTCAATCCGCTGCCGGCCGAGCCGACCATTTTCGGCAGCGACATCTCGGGCGACATGGTGGCGATGACGCGCCACAACCTGCGTTGCGCGGGCGTGCGCTTCGAGGTGCCGCTGAAACAGATCGAGGCGCAGGAAGTCAAGCCGCCAAGCGACGTGCCGGGCATCATGCTGACCAACCCGCCTTACGGCGAGCGTATCGGCGTGCGCGGCGACAGCACCATTCCGGAAGATGAACTGTCGACGTCCTTCTATTCGGCCATGGGCACGACCCTGAAGCAGCGTTTCGCCGGCTGGACCGTGTTCCTGTTTACGGCCGACCTGGGCTTGCCCAAGCTGCTGCGTCTGAAGGAAGCGCGCAAGACGCCATTCTTCAACGGCGCGCTGGAATGCCGTCTGTTCCGTTTCGATATGGTCGCCGGCTACAACCGCCGCGAAGAAGCCAAACCCAAAAATAACTGATCAAACCTGCTGTGCGTCGGGATAGGCAGCCTGTGATGCTCGCCGTACTGGTGTACGGCTGCGCTTCTCGGCCACCTCTCCCTTCCGCTCGCGACGGTTTTATCAGCTATTTTGGAGTCTGTAGACGTTTGTAGTAACGCAGCACCTCGCGCTGTCCGACGCCGGTCCGCGCGCCACTTTGGATCTACCATGTTTCCCACCCCTCCGGCCGATGTGCCGCCCGACCCGGTCACGCCCGTTCCGCCTCCCACACCGAGCCACATGGCGCCTTTGAGCCGCGGCGCGCTGGCCATGATGCTGGCCGGCCTGTCGATGCTGGGCCCCCTGTCGATCGACACCTACCTGCCTGCCTTTGGCGCGATCCAGGGTTCGCTGCAGGCGTCGCCGCTGGAAGTGCAGCAGTCGCTGACGTTCTACATGCTGGCTTTTGCCGGCATGGTGCTATGGCATGGCGCGATCTCGGACACCTTCGGCCGGCGCAACGTCATTCTCGTGTCCCTGCTGATGTTTTCCATCGGCTCGCTCGGTTGCGCTTCGGCGCACACGGTGCACTATCTGTGGTTCTTCCGCATCATGCAGGGCGTGTCGGCCGGTGCCGGCGTGGTGATCAGCCGCGCCATCATCCGCGATCTGTATTCCGATGCGGCGGCGGCCCGTTTGCTGTCGCTGGTGACGATGATCTTTTCCATCGCCCCGGCCGTGGCGCCGATTCTCGGCGGCTGGATCGTCATCTGGTTCGACTGGCGCTCGATCTTCCTGTTCCTCGCCTTTTACACGGTGGTCCTGCTGGCGTTCTGCTACTGGCGCCTGCCCGAAACCCTGCCGGCGGAAAAGCGCCAGCCCTTCAATCCCCGCTTCCTGGCGTCGAGCTATGGCCAGATCCTGCGCTCGCCCCTGTTTCACATCAAGGCCGGTATCGTCGCCCTCAATTTCGCGGGCCTGTTCCTGTTCATCACGGCCGCGCCGGAAATGCTGCCCAAGCAGCTGCACCTGGGGCCATCGCAGTTCGGCTGGCTGTTTATCCCGTGCGTGAGCGGGATTTTCATGGGGGCGCTGGCGGCCAACCGCATTGCCGGCAAGGTCACGTTCGCGCGCCAGATCGGCATCGGCTTCGCCTTCCTGCTGTGCGCGGCCAGCGTCAATGTCGTGTACCATCTGTTCCTGCCGCCATCGCTGCCCTGGTCGGTGCTGCCCCTGTTCTTCTACACCTTCGGCATGTCGCTGGTGGGGCCGGGCGCGACCTTGCTGGCGCTGGATCTGTTCCCGCATATCCGCGGCACCGTCGCCTCGTGCCAGTCGTTCGCCAGCACCTTGCTCGGTGCCGTGGTGGCCGGCGTGATCTCGCCGCTGCTGTCCGGCTCCGTGCTGTGGCTGGCGTCGGGCCAGCTGGGGTTTACGGCGCTGGCACTGGCGCTGTGGCTGCTCTCGCGGCGCTTCCGCCACCGGTTACTTGGTGCCATCAAGGCATAAGTTTCCATGGCGGAACGCTAGATTTATTTCAACTTAATTTTCTATATTGCAAGTAATAGCCGACGCTTATGATAAGATGACTTTTTTTCCCGGCATCCTCTCAGGCAGTCTATTTTTGGGTTACAGGAGTGGAGGATTCCTCTGAACGTGGCCGCGCTTCGCTGCTGAGCGCTCTTCCTTATCGAACCGGCAATGCCTGATACGATGCATCAATCTGATCACGATATTCGCAATCGCCTGCTGATTGCCCGCCTGCCGGCCATGCCGCAGATCCTCATCAAGCTGGTCGCCCACCTGCAGGCCGACGATGCCGGCATGCCGGAGCTGGCTGCCCTGATTGCCAAGGATGCGGGCATGACCAGCAAGATCCTCGGCGTGGCCAACAGCTCGGCCTACCACCGCCAGGGCAAGGTCGTCAGCCTGGAACAGTCGCTCGTGTCGCTGGGCACGGACATGATCAAGACCCTGGTCATCAGCGAGTCCGTCTTCCAGACCTTTAACAGCTTTCCCCATTCCGGCAGCACGGATTTGCGCGCCTTCTGGAAAAGTTCGCTATCGGCTGCCGTCATGGCGCGCGCGCTGGCCAAGGCCATGGCCTATCCGCACGCCGAGGAAGCGTATCTGGCGGGCTTGCTGCACAACGTGGGCCGCCTGGCCTTGCTGGCCACGGCGCCAAAGGAATACGCGTTCAATTTCACGGCGCGCGACGATGCCGCCCTGTGCGCGGTGGAGCAGCGCACCCTGCAGATCACGCATGCCGAAGCGGGCGCCTGGCTGATCGAACGCTGGCATCTCGATTCCTTCCTGGCCGACAGCGTGCTGTATCACCATGAACCGCTGGCGCGCCTGGAAGCGAGCCATCCCCTGATCCGCATCGTGCGCCTGGCGCATCTGCTGTGCAGCCATGCCGACGATGCGGAGTCGATCGCGCAGGCAGCAAGCCTGTGCGCGCTGGACGTCGCGGTGCTGGAAGAGCTGGCGGGCAGCGTGGCGCGCCAGGTGGAGCAGGCCGCGCAGCACCTTGGCATCGACCTGGCCGGCGCGGACGATATCGTCACGCCGCCCGCGTATGCGCCGCCATCCGTCGATCCGGTGCAGCAGCGCCTGTCCGACGAAGTGCGCAACATGGTGCTGGTGTCCGAAGTGGGGCAGACTTTTGCCCGCCAGCAGGGCGAGAGCAGCCTGCTGGAAGCCATTACGCGCTCGGCCCGCATCCTGTTCGACTTCGACACGGCCGTCATCCTGCTGCAAAACCCCACCGGCCATGCGCTGGTGGGCGTGGCGGCGGGCGAACATCAGCAGCGCCTGGCCGGCTTTTCGATCCCGCTGGCGAAGGGCGGTCCGCTGGCCGCGTCGGCCCTGGAATGCAAGCAGGCGTTTTTAAAGCGCGACATGCCGGCGCTGGGCATCGTCGAGGAGCAGCTGTTCCGCATTCTCGGCACGGACAGTCTGGTCTGCGTGCCTTTGGCGTCGGGCCAGCGCAGCCTGGGCGTGCTGATCGGGGGCGTGGCGGCGTGGCAGATTCCCGCCTGCCAGAAGCGCGAGGGTTTCCTGCGCGCGTATGCCAACCAGGCCGCCACGGCGCTGGAAACGGCCATCAGCGCGCGCGGCCTGGCGCGGCGCCAGCTGGATCACGTGGCCGAGGAATACCGCGCCGCATCGCGCCGCGTCGTGCATGAAGTGAATAACCCGCTGTCCATCATCAAGAACTACCTGAGCGTGCTCGATCACAAGCTGGAGAAGCAGGAGCCGGTCACGGGCGAGATGTCGATCCTGAACGAGGAAATCGACCGGGTCGGCCAGTTGATCAGCGGCCTGGCCGATTTGCAGCCGGTGGCGGCCAGTGGCGTCACCGATTGCGCGCGCGTGGTCGACGACGTGCTGCGCCTGTTCCGCGCCACCGATTTCCTGCCGCCGAAGATCGAAGTGGTCACGCGCATGCAGGATGCGCCATGCGAGGTGGAGGCCGATGCCGACATGCTCAAGCAAATCCTGCTCAATCTGCTGAAAAACGCCGTCGAAGCCCTGCCCGATGGCGGACGCATCGAAGTGGCGAACCGTGGCCACGTCAACCGCGACCGCCGCCTGTACCTGGAACTGTGCGTCAGCGACAATGGCGCCGGCCTGGCGCCGGAAGTGCTGGCCAATCTGTTTTCTCCCGTGCGCAGCAACAAGGAAGGCGCGCATCACGGCCTAGGCCTGTCCATCGTGCATGACCTGGTGACCCGCCTGCATGGCGTGATCGGCTGCCGCAGCAGCAAGTCCGGCACCTCGTTTGAAATCCTGCTGCCCATTCCCTTGCCGGCGGCCGCTGCAGCCGCGCTGCCCGCCCCCGGCAATACCGCCCTGTCTTCGTAACGTCCATGAACTCCTCCGCCATTCCATTTGACCTGGAAAACAGTCCGCGCATCCTGCTCGTCGATGACGAGCCCCGTTTGCTCGCCTCCCTCCACGAATTGCTGAAGGACCGCGGCTACCAGCTGTACACGGCCACCTGCGGCAGCGAGGCGCTGGCGCAGTTGTCGAAACTGCGCTTCGACCTGATCCTGCTCGACCTGCGCCTGCCCGACATGAGCGGCCATGAAATCATGGACCACATCAACCGGCGCGGCATCGAGGGCGACGTGATCGTCATGAGCGGCGACGTTGGCATCGAGGCGGCCATCGGCGCCCTGAAACGCGGCGCCTACGATTATCTGCGCAAGCCCTACAGCCGCGAAGAGCTGCTCAAGACGGTGGAGAACGCGCTGCAAAAGCGCAAGCTGGCGCTGGAGAACGAGCGCATCGCGCTGCAGCTGGAAAACTCGGAAAAGATGTACCGCTACCTGGTCGACAGCTCGCCCGACATCATCTATACCCTGAACCACGAAGGCCGCATCACCTTCATCAACGACCGGGTGCACCAGTTGCTGGGCTTTAGCCGCGAAGAGCTGATCGGCAGCCATTACTCGATCCTCGTCCACGATGAAGACCAGGAGCGGGCGCGCTATGCCTTCAACGAGCGCCGCCTCGACGAGCGCGCCTCGCGCAATGTGGAACTGCGCCTGAAGTGCCATAGCGGCAGCGGCAGCGACCGTACCTTCAACAACACGCTGATGACGATCCCGCTCAATTCGATCGGCATGCACAGCCTCGATCACGAAGCGCGCAAACAGGAATACTTCGGCACCTACGGCGTGGCGCGCGACATCACCGACCGCAAGCGCGCCGAGGAAGTCATCTCCTACCAGGCCTACCACGACATCCTGACGGACTTGCCGAACCGCATGCTGTTCAAGGACCGCCTGGGGCTGGCCGTGATCCAGGCGCGGCGCAAGCTGACGGAGCTGGCCGTGATGTTCATCGACCTGGACCGCTTCAAGCTGGTCAACGATACCCTGGGCCACGTGAAGGGCGACGAGCTGCTGCAGCAGGTGGCGCTGCGGCTGAAGGATTGCCTGCGCCGCGGCGATACCCTGGCGCGCCAGGGCGGCGATGAATTCACCATCGTGCTGCCCGAACTGCGCGACCGCCAGGATGCGCGCCTGATCGCCGACAAGTTCCTCGAATGCCTGCACCAGCCCTTCGACCTCGATGGCAACCAGGTGCATATTTCGGCCTCCATCGGCATCGCCATCTATCCGGGCGACGGCGAGACCATCGACGAACTGCTGCGCCATGCCGACATCGCCATGTACCAGGTCAAGGCGCTGGGCAAGAACGGCCACAGTTTTTATCACGAGTCCATGCTCGACGTGTCGCACCAGAAGATCGCGCTCGAGCAGAGCCTGCGCAAGGCGCTGGAGCTGAACCAGCTGGAGATGTATTACCAGCCGCAGGTCGATGTGATGACGGGCCGCATCGTCGGCGCCGAAGGCCTGATGCGCTGGAACCACCCGCAACGGGGCTTGCTGACGGCCGGCGAATTCCTGCCGTTCGCCGAGGAAAACGGCTTGATGCTGCCGATCTCGGACTGGATGCTGGGCGCCCTGTGCCGCGATCTGGTGCAGTGGAACGCGGCCGGCGGCGAAGCCGTGCGCCTGTCGCTCAATTTGTCGCCGCAATACCTGGACCGGGGCGACTTTTTCGAAAAGATGCGCGGCGCGCTGACGCGCTATGGCATCGCGCCGGAAAAGATTGAAGTGGAAATCACGGAAAACATCTGCATCCGCAATCCGCAGTATGCGATCGAGCAGTTGAACAAGCTGTGCCAGCTGGGCGTGTCGGTCGCCATCGACGATTTCGGCACCGGCTATTCCTCGCTGTCGTATCTGCACCGCTTCCCCATCCACACGATCAAGATCGACCAGTCGTTTGTGAAGGAAATCCACGACGAACACGGGCACTATCCCGTCATCCTGGCCATCATTTCCATCGCGCGCGGACTGGGCCTGCACCTGATTGCCGAAGGCGTGGAAACGGAAGGCCAGGCGCGCTACCTGCAGGACAAGGGCTGCACCACGATGCAGGGCTATCTGTACCACCGGCCCATTTCGCTGGGCAGTTTCATCGGCGTGCTGCAGGAGCAGAACCGCCTGATCGCCGGTGCCGCGCCGGGCGAACCGCAGCCGCTGGCCATCGAGGCCTGATCCATGCCGCCTGCAGATCCCCGCTACACGGCTGACTACCTGCGCCTGAAAGGACTGGCGGAGAAGGGCAACGCGAACGCCCAGCACAGCCTGGGCTTCATGTATTTCAATGGCCAGGGTATCGAGCAAAGCTATGCGCTGGCATTGCACTGGTATGGCCTGGCTGCCGCGCAGGGACTCGAGCACGCGCAATACAACCTGGGCGTGATGTGCCAGAAGGGACAGGGCGTGCCGCAGGATTTCGTGCAGGCCGCGCACTGGTACCAGCAGGCGGCCGAGCAGGGCTACGCGGCGGCGCAGTACAACCTGGGCTGGCTGTACGCCAAGGGCCAGGGTATCGCGCAAGACAGCGGGCAAGCCATGCTGTGGTTCAGCCGCGCGGCAGAGCAGGGCGACGCGGGCGCGCAAAACAATCTGGGCATGATGTATGACAATGGCAAGGGCGTGCCGCAGGACTTCGTGCAAGCCATCGCCTGGTACCGCAAGGCGGCCGAACAGGGGTATGCGCGGGCCCAGTTCAACCTGGGCCTGCGCTACGACAATGGCCAGGGCGTGCGCCAGGACCGTCAGCAGGCGAGCGCCTGGATGCGCAAGGCGGCCGAGCAGGGCTACGCGCCGGCCCAGTTCAACCTGGCGCTGCGCTATGAAAATGGCGACGTGCTGCCGCAGGACAGCGGGCAGGCGATCGCCTGGTACCGGCGCGCGGCCGAGCAGGGGCACGCCAGTTCGCAGTTCAACCTGGGCCTGATCTACGACAATGGCCAGGGCGTGCCCTGCGATAAACAGGCGGCCCTCGAGTGGTACGTGAAGGCGGCGGGCCAGGGGCACGCGGCGGCCCAGCACAACCTGGGCCTGCACCATGAACATGGCGCGCAGGACTATACGCGGGCGCAGGTGTTCTACCGCCAGGCGGCGGGGCAGGGTTTTCCCGCGGCGCAGTATCAGCTGGGACTGCTGCATGAGCATGGGCAGGGCATGCCTGCCGATGCGCAGGAAGCCATCTTCTGGTACCGCAAGGCGGCCGACCAGGGGCATGTGCGGGCGCAGTTCGACCTGGGCCTGCGCCATGAACATGGCCAGGGCGTGCCGCAGGATCTGGCGCTGGCGCTGGAATGGTACCGCCGCGCCGCCGAGCAGGATTATGCGCCGGCGCAATACATGCAGGGCGTGCTGCACGACCGTGACGACGGCCCCGCGCCCGACAGCCAGCTGGCTTGCGCCTGTTATTGCCGCGCCGCCGCGCAGGGGCACAGCCTGGCCCAGTTTGCGCTGGGCTTGCGGCACGACAATGGCCAGGACGTGCCGCAGGATTATGCCGCCGCCTGGGACTGGTATGCGCTGGCCGCGCGCCAGGGCCATGCACGGGCGCAAATGAACCTGGGCTTGATGGCGGCCAGCGGCCAGGGTGGTCCGCTCGATTTGCAGCAGGCGTATATCTGGCTGTCGATGGCGGCGGCGGCCGGCGTGGCCGGCGCGGAAAAATCCTTGCGCCAGACGGCGGCGCGCATGCGCGAGACAGACTTGATGCAGGTGCGCCAGCGCCTGGCAGCACTGGCCGATTAACATCGATTGCATATCGCGGCATTTCCTGTGCGAAACGGGCGTGCCGGGCCATGCAGGCAGCTGTTTCGTTGATCCGCAGGCATCTTTCGCCCGCTGGCGCGCGCCACCCCCTCCCATCCATACCATGCGGCACCGTCCAAGCGTGCGTGGATACAACAGGATTTGTTGTATCGTGCGCTCCCGCGCCGGTACACACGTATATTTCTTCAGCGACAAAAGTGCCGGCGCCGCCGTGGTTTGCTATGCTAAGGGTTCACGAATCGCCCGATGCGCCACCGGCTTTTAAACAAAGGATGATTATGCGCCCGAAATTCCTCCCCGCTCGCCCCGTTGCCCTGTTGTGCGCTGCGGCGTTGAGCTCGTCCATGGCATTCGCGGCCAACCCGCTCGCGGCCCTGACCAATCAGGAGGCCAGCAGTGGCTTGAAGGCGGCGCTGGACGCCGGCTCCGCCGCTGCCGTAGCCAAGCTGGGCGTTGAAAACGGATTCCTGAATAACGACAAGGTGAAAATCAAGCTGCCCGGCATCCTGGAGCAAGCCAAGCCCTTGCTGAAGATGACGGGGCGCGGCCAGCAGCTGGACGATCTGGTGGTGGCGATGAACCGTGCCGCCGAGTCTGCCGTGCCCATGGCCAAGCCCTTGCTGCTCGATGCGGTGAAGTCGATGAGCGTGACGGATGCGAAAAATATCCTGTCCGGTGGCGATACTTCGGTGACGGACTTCTTCCGCCAGAAAACATCCGCGCCCCTGGCCGTCAAATTCCTGCCCATCGTGAAATCCGTCACCGACCGTTCCGGCCTGGCCAGCAAATACAACAGCACCATGAGCCAGATCGGCAAGACGGGCCTGGTGCCGCAGCAGCAATCGACGGTGGAAGCTTACGTCACCGACCGCGCGCTGGACGGTCTGTACCTGATGATCGGCGAGGAAGAAAAAGCCATCCGCAGTAATCCGCTTGAATATGGCAGCAAGATTATCGGCAAAGTGTTTGGCAGTTTGAAGTGAGTGTGTAGGCCTGTCGCAGGGGGACAGGCGGTGCTTGCGCCGCACAGACAGGTGTGGCGCAAGGGAAACAAGTTAAGCATTTGCTACAAGAAAACAATGTTAAAATTCTGCGACATAAATTCCTGAGGCATGCTCAAGCAACTATCAACTGCCCAGGATTGCCTGGTTTTAGCGGCGAACTGATGCGTGGCATTGCGAGATGCCCGTCGGTTGGCCTTTTTTCGTTTCATTCACGTTTCCCCAAGCTCATTGATTTTCTGAATACATTGTCAGGAATTCCAGGTGCAGGATATTTTAGGTAGCCGGATTTGTTAAGCGTACTCAGAAAATCAATTAAATATACCTGGTGTGGTTGCTTGGTGCTTGGCGCGCCTTCGGCGATGGCCGCCACTCCGAATCATGGTGGCCAATCCGGGTATATCAATATGCCCAGCGCCGTGGTGGAGACGGACGGGACCTTCAGCGTCGGGTATAGCTATGACAGCCCGTACGGCCAGTTGTGGGCCACGGCGAATATCCTGCCCTTCCTGCAAATGACGGGACGTTATGTGTCGATCACGGGTATTCCCGGTTTTACCAACACGCCCGGTGAATATGGCAGTGGCTATGGCCGCTACAAGGATAAGGTCGTCGACGGCAAACTGCGCCTGTGGAGCGAATCGGAGTGGATGCCGTCGGTCGCCGTCGGCATGACGGATCTGTTTGGCACCGAGTTGTTCAAGGGGCAATATGTTGTTGCCACCAAGACTTTTGGCGCCAGCAAGAATATTGAAGCGAGTCTCGGCTATGCCCATAAGCGCCCGGACGGCGTGTTTGCCGGCGCGCGCTGGACCCCGGCCGCATTGCCGCGCTGGTCGGTGGTGGCCGAGTACGACACGACCAATTATCTGCGCGACTTCCGTGCCAGCGAAACGAATGCCGGCAAGCGCCGCAAGGGTGCTTCCGTGGGCCTGGAATACCGCTGGGGCTGGCTTGCCCTGCAGGCGGCACGCAACCGCGACCAGTTCAGCGTGAACGCCTATGTCAGCATTCCATTTGGCGAACGCGAGTTCGTCCCCAAGGTGTACGAGCCACCATATTTTATCGACGACAAGAATCCGCCGCCGCTGCCCAGTAAGGAAGAATGGCACCGCGACGCCGTATATGGCGCCGACCTGGTCAATGCCCTGGTGAAGCAGGACTACAAGAACATCCGTGTCGAGCAAGAGGGCAATATCCTCAGCCTGAGCCTGACCAACAGCCGTATTTCGAACATGGGCCGGGCCGTTGGCCGTGCCGCGCGCACCGCCGTCGCCTTCACGCCGAAAGGTGTGACGACCCTGCGCATCACGTATACCAAGCTGGACCAGCCAATCGCCACCTACGAATTCTTTGACCTGCCAAAACTGAACGACTATCTGGCAGGCAAGATCGACCGCAAGGCTTTCCTCGACGTCGTCCTGCTGCGTTATCCGGAGAAAAGCGACGTCATCCGCGATGATCAGCAAAGCTGGCTGCAGGAATTCCTCGACAAGCCGGCGCCCGTCGTGGCCGCGGCACCATCACCAGCACCGGTACTTGCGGCGGCTCCTGCCAGTGCGCCTGCTACCGTTGCGCCAGCGGCAACTACTCCAGCCGTTTCCGCGCCGGCTCCCGCCAAGGCTGCCAGTGTCCTCAAGGATGATGGCAAGCTGGCCGTCGGTGTCGGCGTCGATGGCGACGTGGTGCAGATCAAATCGCTGGACCGGGAAGCGAACCGTTTCAAGATCGCTCCCAAGGTGGGCTTCTTCTTCAATGACCCGAGCGGCGCCTTCCGTTATTCGATCTCGGCGGTCGCCAACTATGACCGCCGCCTGGGCGACGGCCTGTACCTGAATAGCGCCGCCAGCCTGCAGTTGCTGGAAACGGTATCGGGCGTCAAGCAGCCATCGAACAGCAATTTGCCGCACGTGCGTACCGATGTGGCGGAATACCTGCGCGGCGGGCGTTTCTCGCTGAGTCGTGTCCTGCTGAACAAATATGACAATCCCGCCGAACGCGTATATACCCGCATGTCGGCCGGCCTGTATGAAGATATGTTCCGCGGCGTCGGCGGCCAGGTGCTGTACCTGCCGAAGGATAGCCGCTGGGCGGCCGACGTGGCGGTCGATGCCTTGCAGCAGCGTGGCTACAAGGGCTTGCTCGATTCGCGCGATTACAAGACGGTGACGGCGATCGGTTCCCTGCATTACCGCTTGCCGCACGACATTACCGTGACGGCCCGTGCCGGCCGCTTCCTGGCGAAAGACACGGGCGTGCGCATGGAGTTCAAGCGCCGTTTCCAGTCCGGCATCGAAGTCGGTGCCTGGTACACGCATACGAATGGCAACGATATCACCAGCCCCGGTACGCCATCGAAGCCCTATCAGGACCGTGGCGTTTTCCTGTCCGTCCCGCTGAACAGTATGTTGCCGATGGATACGCAATCGACGGCCGGCTTTGCCATCTCGCCATGGACGCGCGACGTGGGGCAGATGGTGGCTTCGCCGGGCGACCTGTATGACATGTTCGAGCGCCCGCGCGCCGACATGCACAGCTACGATGGCCTGGGCAACTTTGCCGAACGCCCGGACGAACAGCACCTGCCGGCCGTCAATCCTCCGGACCGGCCGTTTGTCAGCCCATGGCCAGCGTTTCGCGCGCGGCTGGATCAGTCGGCTTCTGCCTTGCCGCAACCGGCCGAGTGGGTCAAGGCCACGGCCCTGATCGGCGGCGTGGTGGTGGCTTCCGCATTGGCCGACAAACCCGTCGACCGTTTCGTCAAGAAACACGAGGATTCCAAGGTCTACCGCAACTGGGACAAGCTGGGCAAGGCCATGCCGTATGCGGCAGTGGGCGCCGCTGCCGCTGCTTTCGCCCTGGGTGATGACCGCATGCAAAATACGGGACTCATTTCCCTGCAATCGGTTGCCGCGGCAACAGGCCTGGCCGTGGCCGGCAAATATGCGTTTGGCCGCGCCCGCCCAGAAGAAGACCTCGGCGCGTGGAGCCGTGTCGGCAGCAGCAGTTCCCGTTCGAATTCCTCCTTCCCTTCCGCGCATGCGGCGATCGGCTTTGCTGCCGTGACGCCGTTTGCCAAGGAATACGATGCGCCCTGGTTGTACAGCGTCGCTGCCGTGGGTTCCGCCGGCCGCGTGTTTGGACGCAAACATTGGGTGTCGGACACGGTCGCCGGCGGCATCCTGGGCTACGCCATGGGCAGCTGGCTGTGGCACGCGCAGCGCGACCAGAGCAAATCGGGTTTGTCGATCAATCCCGGACCGAAAGAAATCAGCGTGACCTGGCAGGGCAAGTATTAAGCGCGCATGGCGCCCCCTTTACTCATACAACATCATTCATCCAGACAAAGACCAGCATGAAAAAGCAACTTCGTACTCCCCCCCCTTTCGTGAAGCACATGATTTTCTCGGCGTGCCTGCTGGGCGCCGGCTCCTCCTTCGCCGTCGAGCAGGAGTTTGGCGTGGGCGATACGCCGCGCGTGGATCTTGCACGCGTGCAGGCGAACGAAATGGGTGGCAGCGGCTTGCCCAGCATTCGCAGCGGGCGTGGTGAACAGCGCCAGGTGAAAGGTTTGCCCGGTAGTACCGCCAGCAAACGCGCCGTATCCGATACCGGCATGGATGCGACGCTGGACGCGCCAGTTGGCGCCTTTGAAGAGTACGTTGATGGCGTGACGGGGAAAAAGCTGAGCATTTTCGGCAAGGATTTGTTCAGTGGCGTACCGGCCACCTTTGCGCCGCTCGATGGCGTCCAGGTGAACCAGGAATACGTGATCGGCACGGGCGACGAGTTGCAGGTGCGGGGCTGGGGCATGGTCGATATCGACGTCAGTGCCACGGTCGACCGCAGCGGTGCGATTTTCATCCCACGCGTCGGCTCCATCAAGGTCAGCGGCGTGCAATACAAAGACCTGCAGGGCTACCTGAAGAAAGCCATTGGCAAGATCTACACCAATTTCGACCTGACGGCGAGCATCGCACAAACGCGCGCCGTGCAAATCTACGTGGTTGGCCATGCAGTACGTCCCGGTACCTATACCCTCAATTCCATGAGCTCCATGCTCAACGCCCTGTTTACTTCGGGTGGTCCGGACGCTACCGGTAGCATGCGCAATATCCAGCTCAAGCGCGGCAAGGACACCGTTACCACGTTCGACCTGTATGACATGCTGGTCAAGGGTGACAAGAGCCATGACGTCACCCTGCGTGATGGCGACGTGATCTATATTCCTGAAGTGGGCCCGCTGGTGGCCTTGACGGGTAGCGTGAAGCAACCGGCTATTTTCGAATTGAAAGGCAGTTCCAGCCTGGCGGATTTGTTAAGCTGGGCCGGCGGTTTTGATTCTGCTGCGGAAACGAAGCAAGTGATCGTCGAGAAAAACGTCGATAACCAATACAAGACTGTCGTGGAGTTGACCGCCGATAAAGGCATGATCAATAGCCAGTTGGCAGGTATTGCGATCAAGCCTACCGATATCCTGCGGGTGTTCGCGCCAGGTGCCGTCCCAGTCCAGGCGCAAATCCAGAATGAATACGTGCGCGTGGCCGGGGAAGCAAAGCAGAGCGGCATTTTTCTGTTGAAGAAAGGCGAAACCCTGCGCGAGCTGGTTGCACGCGTTGGCGGCGCCAATGAAAACGGCTACCTGTATGCCACGCAGCTGAATCGTGAGTCTGTGCGCCGTGCACAGCAAATCAAACTGAACCAGGTGGCTGACCGTTTCGAGCGCGACCTGGAATCGAACGCAACCCAGCGCATGGCCGCCAGCAGCGACAGGGAGAGTGCGGCGAAAGCTGCGGCCGAAGTGGAACAACAGCGTCGTATCGCGCAAAAACTGCGCAGCATTAAAGCGGAGGGCCGTATCGTCCTCGATCTGCCAGGTGTCGATACGCAAGTCAAAAATCTTCCGGACTTGCCGCTGCAAGATGGTGATTCCATCCTGATTCCGCGCCGCCCTGGCACCGTGGATGTCCTTGGCTCGGTATTCCAGCAAAACGCCTTTGTTTACCGCCCACAGCGGACGGTGAATGATTATGTTCAACAGGCCGGCGGCATTACGGCGAATGCGGATAAATCCGAAATGTATGTCATTCGTGCCGACGGCACGGCGCAAAGCGGTCAAGGCACCGGATGGTTCAGCGGTATCGGTGGCAGTGCCTTGAATCCAGGGGATACCGTTGTGGTGCCAGAGAAAATCGACCGAAGCACATTTATGCAGAGTCTGAAGGAATGGACTGCGATTTTCTATCAGTTTGGTCTAGGTGCTGCTGGTTTGAAAGTGCTGAAAGATTGATACGGCATTTAGCTGGACGCATATAAAACCATACTCTATTTGAAAGCAAACGATGTCCGAGCATGTGGAAATTCAGAATAAACAACATTCAGTAAATAAAGCGGAAGAGGATGGTATCCATTTACTCGATGTGTGTGCCGCCCTGGTGCGCCAACGAAGAATCATTATCATTCTCCCGCTGATTACAGGTGCATTGGCGTTAACGGCGAGTTTGCTGATGACGCCGAAGTATGTGAGCACGGCTGTCATTATGCCGCCGCAGCAACAGAGTTCCTCTGTTTCCTCGATGTTGGGGCAACTTGGTGGGTTGGCCGGGGGCGTAGGTGGTATTGCTGGATTAAAAAATCCCAATGATTTGTATGTGGGCATGCTGCAAAGCCGAACGATTGCGGATAATTTAATCGAGCGATACAAGCTCAAGGAGCGTTTCAAAAAAAATACGATGGATGAGACGCGCGAAAAATTGACAAAGGTACGTGCCTTATCCAATGGGAAGGATGGCTTGATTGGCATTTCCATCGAAGACAAGGATCCAAAATTTGCTGCGGAACTAGCTAATGCCCACGTTACGGAATTGGCTGCCTTGACAAAAGGCTTGGCCATTACAGAAGCGTCGAGACGGAGAGTTTTTTTTGAGAAGCAATTGAAAGCTGCCAAAGACGACTTGGCGAATGCAGAAGTTGCCATGCGTAAGATGCAGGAAGCCACTGGCATGCTCCAGCTTGAAGGTCAGGTAAAAGGAATTATCGCCAATGAAGCTCAGCTTCAGGGCACTATTGCCGCGAAGAATGTGCAACTGCAATCTATGCGTAGTTTTGCGACAGTCAATAATCCAGAATATATGCGATTGCAAGAAGAAGTACGCGGTCTGCAAAACCAGTTGGAAAAGCAACAGAATGGCAAGGGGCGGGCTGGCGATGTAATGATCCCAAGCGGAAAAATTCCGGAGGCAAGTATTGAATATGTACGAACTCTGCGTGATGTTAAGTATTACGAAACTATTTTCGAATTGCTGGCAAAACAGTATGAACTGGCAAAAATTGATGAAGCCAAGGATTCATCCATGATTCAGCAGCTTGATCTGGCTGTGCCGGCCGAGGAAAAAACAAAACCCAAACCTTTAGCGTTGACAGTGGTGGCATTTATTGGCGGCGGTGTGCTTGCGATTTTAATTGCATTGTTGCGCGATACCTACATTTCATCACGAAAAAGTGAAAAAAATATTCAGCGCTGGATGGTGCTTAGGAATGCGTGGAAAAAATAGCCAATATCGCATGAATTAAATTTTGAAAATATTTTTCTGATGTTGAATAAGTAAACAGATTTGAATATAAATGGTTTTTCCAAAAAATGACGACTGCATCATTACGTAATATTTTTCTAAAGAATGCTGTCGCCAATGTAATCGGTGGTATAGGTTCTGCGCTGTTTAATTTACTGCTTCCAGCTTTGGTGGTGCGATATCTGGGGAAATTGGAATTCTCAGTATGGAGTTTGGCATTACAGGTATTGATCTATTTGCAGTTGTTCGGTTTTGGCCTGCAAACGGCGATGACAAAATTTATCGCTCATGCACATGAACTGAACGACCTGGATGACCAAAGGAAAACAATGAAGGCCGGGCTTGTCATCGTAACCGGTTTTGTTTTTTTTGCGATGTTCGCAGTGTCAATTCTTGTTATTTTCTATCCATTATTGTTCAAGAATATACCACCTGAATTAATCGGCGAGTTTCGTATTTGCATACTCTTGCTGGGAATTTCTGCAGCTTGGCAGCTATTTGCCCTGATACCTATGGGGGTGTTTGTAGGTTTGCATAGAAACATCATTCCAGTAAGTGGGCAATTATTCGTTCGTATGTTCAGTTTGCTTGCTTTATGGCTGGTTTTAAAAAATGGCGCAGGCCTACTCGTGTTGTCGTTAACCATGGCAGTGAGTAGTGCGCTCATTGTGCCAATTAATTTCCTGGCCATACGCCGATGGGCATCGGCGTTGATAACGGCGCTGGGGCCGATGGAGAAAAAGCGATTTGGCGATTTGCTGAAGTATTGCGGAAATTTAGCAATATGGAATATTGCCATGCTTTTGGTGAATGGTATGTCAATAATGATCGTTGGTCATTTTGATTTCAAGAGCGTTGCAGCTTATTCCCTTGCATCTACCGTTATTGCGATCATGATCGGCTTGCAGCAGGCAATTATTTCACCATTATTACCTGCTGGAGCAAAATTAAATGCGCGGGAAGAAACACGGCATGAATTGCCGAAGTTAATGATCAGCGCGACGCGTATTTGTATTGCAGGATTGATTCTGTCTGTTATTGGGCTGTACTTTTTCGGTGTAAATTTCTTGCAAGCATGGTTGGGTAAGGGATATAGCGAAGATATACTGAAATTATTATCGATATTGGCAATTGCCAATATGGTACGAAATATAGCGCTTCCATATTCGATGTTATTGCTTGCTATCAATATGCAAAAGCAAGTACGCCTTACCGTCTTTGTCGAAGGTGTTGTAACTCTGCTGGCAAGTATAGCGCTCGGATATCAGTATGGTGCATTTGGTGTGGCATATGGTGCATTAATAGGATCTGTTTCGGGTTTTTTTTGCAATTATATGTTTAACTTCTCTTCAACAAGACTGATTGTTCCGGATATATTTCTATTCACTTTGAAATCTGGGGTTTTTCTCTCTTTGCCTGTGGCTGTATTTGTATTGGTGTTTTAATGGGGATCTTATGTTTGAAGGGTTAAGGAAATTTTTCTTTTGTGCCAAGAATAAATTTGTCAAAAAATCAAAAACATCTTTCTTCTCAATATATACCAATTCTGAACACATTACTGTTGGTAAAAATGTCACGATAGGAAGAGGATCGGTAATATTCCCTATACGAAACGTGAGCGGTCAGGAGTTTAATGCCCATATTGAAATTGGTGATTTGGTTTATATCGGACATCAGACTCAGCTTCATTCCGTTGGCCATATGAAGATTGGTCGCGGAAGTGTTCTTAGTGATTATGTTTATTTGTCCGATGTCGCCCATGGTTTGTCGCCTGTTAAAGGTCCTATCATGCAGCAACCTTTGGAGTCAAAGGGAGCAGTTATTATTGGCGAGAACTGTTTTATAGGATATGGCGTGGCAATTTTGCCAGGAGTACAGCTTGGGGATAGCTGCGTTGTTTCTGCCAGAGCGGTTGTTACAAAATCTTTCCCTGCTTACACAATGTTGGCAGGCAGTCCAGCCAAGATTATCAAGAAATTTGATTTTTCGACTGAAGAATGGGTTTCTGTATATTAAAACATGAATAAATTAAAAAAAATTTTCCAGGAAGATATTTTTAATATTTTCAACTTGTTGGATATTTTTTTGGTTAGAGTCAAAACAAAATGTTTTTATAAATTGTTTTTTGGTTCGATTGGAAAAAAATCAGTAATTTATAAGCCAACTTTAATTGCCAATCCAAAAAACATCTTTATAGGTGATTTTGTCACTATAAGAAATGGTGCAAGAATAGAGGTGGTGCGAACCAACGGGAATTTTTCGCCGAGGATTTCAATTGGAAATAATGTCAATATTGAACAAAACGTGCATATCGTTTGCGGGTCAAATATTTCCATCGGCGACAATGTATCGATCACTGGTGGTGTAGCAATCGTTGATATTGTTCATCCATACGAAAATGTTGATGATGAGAGCAAAATCGGTTCACGTCTTCAATGTGAAGGAAATTATGTCGATATTGCGGAAAATGTATTTATCGGTTACGGTTCTATAATTATGCCGAATGTTAAAATAGGTAAAAATTCAATAATTGGCGCGCATTCTGTTGTGAATGTAAATGTTCCCGCATTTTCTGTTGTTGCGGGAAATCCGGCAAAAATTATAAAGACATACTGCTTTAAAGATAAAGAATGGAAAAAAACATCATGAAGATATTAATTACTGGCGGCGCAGGATTTATCGGTTCAAATCTGGCATTGCATTTGGTTAGTCTGGGACATGAAGTCACTATTTTGGATAATTTGTCTCCTCAAATTCATGGCGAAAATCCTATGGTAACTTCGCCACTATTTCAAAGCATCAAGGATAAGACAAATTTTCTGCTGGGCTCTGTCACTGATGTTGCTGCTTGGGAAAAGGTTTTGCCTGGCCAGGACGCGATTGTGCATCTGGCTGCTGAAACTGGTACGGGACAGTCAATGTATGAAATCAAGCGCTATGTTGATGTGAATATTGGCGGTACCGGAATTATGCTGGATTTGCTGGCGAATGGTCGCTACCAGGTCAAAAAGGTTGTTGTGGCTTCATCGCGGTCGATTTATGGTGAAGGAAAATATCACTCCCCGTCTTTGGGCATCGTCTATCCTGGTGCGCGCAAAGATGCGGATATGCAGGTTGGACGCTTTGAACCATTGTGCCCGCAGACGGGTGAAGCACTGACGTTGTTAGCTACCGATGAAGAATCGAAAATTCACCCGTCATCGGTTTATGGTATTACCAAGCAAAATCAGGAACAAATGGTAATGACCGTTTGTGCTTCCATCGGGATCGGAGCGACAGCGCTTCGCTATCAAAATGTCTTCGGTCCGGGGCAATCCTTGAGCAACCCCTACACAGGCATTTTGTCAATCTTCTCGACACGTATTAAAAATGGCAATCATCTCAATATTTTTGAAGATGGTAAAGAAAGCCGAGATTTTGTTTTCATTGATGATGTGGTAGATGCAACTGCGCTGGCGTTGATGGAAGATGCTGCAAATGGGCAAGTTTTTGGTATTGGCTCCGGAGTTGCGACCGAGGTTTTGAGCGTAGCTCAAACCTTGGTGCAGCACTATGGTATTGACGTGCCAATTAAGATCACGGGGGCGTACAGGTTAGGTGATATTCGTCATAACTTTGCCGATCTGAGCAAGGCCAATCACTTATTGAAATTTATACCTAAAGTGGATTTTAGTACGGGCATTGCACGTTTTGCCGATTGGGTAAATTCTCAAGATGTATCTGCCGACGGATATGACCAGAGCATTAGCGAAATGAAGAAACGTGGACTTTATAAGTAATAGTAATTGAGGAAAAAATTTATTCTACTTGATCATTTCAAATTTCATCGCTACTGGTGCAATGTGCCATGAGCGAATATTCATTGAATACAGAAAAAACTGCCGCACATGGACGATGTGGCAGTACAAGACATCGCTCAAGATCGTACGTTTACATATCGATCATGTTGTCCGTTATCTGCATGATTCATTTTTGGTGATCGAAGTAATAAGTAGAGTAATTTGAATTGAGAATTTCAAGGAACTAATTTATGAATCCGCGTGTTGGTTTGGTAACTGTGCTATTTAATAGTGCGGATGTGTTGCCTGGTTTTTTTCAGAGTTTGAGTGCTCAGTCTTATCGTGATTATTGGTTGTATATAATTGATAATAGTTTGGATGAGCTATCCTTCGAATCGGCAAAAAAAGAAATAGAAAAATACAATATAAGTAATGTCACTCTAATTAAAAATGACAAGAATGTCGGTGTTGCTGCTGCTAATAATCAGGGCATCGTTCTTGCTCTGGAGGCGAAATGCGAGTATGTGCTTGTATTAAATAATGATATTGAGTTTGCTGATACGGAATTATTTTCATCAATGGTTGCCGTTGCCGATGCGAACAATGAAAAGCTGGTTACCCCCAAAATATATTTCTATGACTCAGATTTGATTTGGTGTGCGGGCGGCTCGCTCAGCGAATGGCGCGGCGTTGTCCGGCATTACGGCGAAATGCAACCGGATTCTGAAAAATACTCGAGCGATTGCTATGTCCAATACGCGCCCACTTGTTTTATGCTGGTACATAGAGATGTATTTGATCGTATTGGATTAATGGACGAAAAATATTTCGTATATTACGACGACGTTGATTTTATTTATCGTTCAACCCAGGCAGGATTTAAATTGAAATACTGGGCTGAAGGAGAGGTCCGGCATAAGGTGAGTAGCAGTACTGGCGGGGATGAATCCCCTTTTTCTGTTTATTATACGAACCGTAATAGAATTTATTATATCAGGAAAAATTTCAAAGGCATGAAAAAGTCGGTTGCTATTTCTTATACGGTACTGACGCGTATTGTTAAAATGGCCAATTTTTCAAATCTTAAACGATCGCGGAAAATGTATGACGCGATGATTGCCGGTTTTTTTATGTGAATTCATAAATAAAGATGTATAGTAAAGTGGATTTATATGAAAAAAAATAAAAGCGTGCTGTTGATTTGCTTTGACATACCATTTCCAGATAACTATGGCGGTGTTATCGATGTCTGGAAGAGAATCGTGCACTTAAAAAAGATGGGCTTTACTGTTCATGTGATTAGTTTCTATCTGAGTGAAAAAAGATTGCAAGCTTTCAATGAATCAGAAGAGGGGAAATTGGTCGACAGGCATTTTCCGATCAAGTCAAAATTGATGCCGTCGTGGAAATGGATTACCTATCCCTTGTCGATGGCAATTCGATTTTTCAGCGAAAAAGATGCTCGTAATCTTGGAAGACAGCTTTATTCTCATTACGATTATGTTATCGTTGAGCATACCAAACTGCTGCTGTCATTTTTTACAATGCTTCAGAAATTCAAGATAAGTTTCGGCAAGAAATATTTGCGCATGCATAACTGCGAAGCCGAGTATTATCTGAGCATGGCACAAGCAGAAAAAGGAATTATTAGAAAGTTATTTTACCGTATTGAGTCGTTGAAATATCGGCATTATGAGAAAAAGATGTTGGCGAACCAATTTGTGGATGAAATACTATTTATTTCAGATAGAGATAAGGAAATTATTGGTCCTGTAGACTTGCCGACATCTGTATTGCCTATACTGACAGACCATGCTTATTCCTTGAGTACTTACGAAAATAAAATTAATACATTATTGTTTGTGGGGAATCTTGATCTTTCGGATAATATTGAAGCCGTTAAGAGGCTATATGCATATCTCGCAGATTGGCTGGCACTTCATTCTGATGTGAAACTAGTGATTGCCGGCAAGAAGGTTGAGTCCGATATGAATCCCTTTTCAGATTTTTCGCTTGAAAATGTTGAATTGTTTTTCAATATCAGCAATGAGTTCAAAGAAAATATTATGAATCAGGCAAAGGTATTTTGCTCCTTTTCGATGAATCCTGCAGGAGTGAAACTCAAGACATTGGAGGGGGCTTCATTCGGATTGCCAATACTGGCAAATAATAATGCGGTGAATGGCTCTGGATTGGAAAATTCGGTTCTCAATATCGATTCAATGAGCAAGGAAGATGTATATGCTGAATTGACGAAAATAATGAGAGATGGAGATTATTTTCAGGAGAAAGTCGAATTATTGTTCAAAAGTTACAATGAGCTTGTTGTTGATTCGATAAATTCTTACGATCGTGTATTTTCATGATTATCAAACTCGTTGCATTATTATTGCCGTTAATGATATTCAACACCATTAGTTTTGGTGCCGTTCCTCTTCCTTTTGTAACGCTTTTACTGGCACTTACTTGCGCTATCATGATGTGGAAAAGGAAAATCATCCCCGGATTTTCCTATACGGCACCATTGCTTTCCTTGTTGGTAATATCTTTTTGCAAGGCAATATTTTTGCTGGGGACCGATAGCATTGTTGATGTGGTGAAGATATCAACAATGCTGATCGCATTGGCTGGAATATATTTTATTTTCAAAGAAAATTTGCAGGATTTCCTTCAATGGTATTTCTACGCAATGATTTTGATTTTACTATATATGGTATATCAATTTGTTGTATTGGCTGCGGGGCTTGATCGTAGCGCTTGGGGTGTAAATCTGCCGGTGGAAATGTGGAATGCCAACGCCTGGCATGTGTCAATTATAAGAGACGGCATTATTCGTGTTCAGGGTTTTGCTTACGAACCTGCGTATCTGGCAATATTTTTGGGTTTTGCTCTGTTTTGTGCCAATAGTTTTCCTGGTTACAGGAAGTGGACGATTTTCATAGTTGTTGGATTGTTCGCAACAGGCTCAAGAAATACCATGGTTTTTTTGGTGGTTTTTTACGGATTGCTTTTTTCCTATAAAAAATTGAGCGAAAATTTTATCGGTTTTATTTATCTATTATCCTTCTTCTTCCCGGTCGCCACTTTCTTTCTGTTGGATTTGAATGATGGATTTGATGTTTCCATTTTGGCGCGTGCACTGCCATATAAGGTAATTGCGGAGAATATATTTTCTGATTTTTGGTCTAGTCTGATTGGCGTCGCGTCGTATGTGGATGCTATCGATAACAGCGCGTATTTGTATGGTTTTTCTGATGTGGTAATTTCAGAGAAGGTTAATGAAGACCCGAAAAGTTTCATAGCATATTTAATTTTGCATTTCGGATTCCTGGGATTTTTTGTATTTATATTTTCTCAATGGTGGTTCCTGAGAAGGTCGAAAATTTCATTGATCTATATGACCTCCTTTAATCTTCTTTGCTTCAATATAAATGTATTGTTTTGGCCAATTTATTGGTGTGTGTACGCATTGTCAATAGTGATGCAGAAAAAAATTACCGTAGCTACTGAAGATATTTCAAGTAAAAACGATGTAACTGATGCCGAGCACGGCACTTCGATAGGGTTGTTGAAAAAATGACAGATGCTGTTTCGTTTGCAGTTGTAGTGCCAACATTGAATGCTGGCCCGGCTTGGCAGCAATGGATTGATGGCTTGAAGAGTCAATCGGCGACACCGGATAAAGTTTTGATTGTCGATTCGTCTTCCAACGATGCTACTGCGGATATTGCTGCCGCAGCTGGTTATGATGTTTTGCGAATTGAACGGAAAGACTTTAACCATGGCACCACACGGCAGTTAGCGGCTGAAAGGCTGGGTGATACCGAGATTATTGTTTATCTTACGCAAGATGCAATCTTGGCTGACCAAGATGCATTGAAAAATTTGCTCTCCACCTTTGCTGATCCGTCCGTTGCCATTGCCTATGGACGCCAATTACCTCATCGCGATGCAAAGCCTATCGGTGCGCATGCCAGAATTTTTAACTACACTGAGAAGTCCGAGGTGAAATCTGCGAATGATATTTCGCGCCTTGGACTAAAAGTGGCGTTTGTGTCAAATTCTTTTGCCGCATATCGACGAGCTGTGCTGATGTCAATTGGTGGGTTTCCTTCGGATAACATTTTCGGCGAGGACACGTATGTATCAGCGAAGGTAATACTGGCGGGGTTGAAGGTGGCGTATGTCTCTGACGCTAAGGTGTTTCATTCCCATGATTATTCTGTAATCCAGGACTTTCAGCGTTATTTCGATATAGGTGTTTTCCATTCCCGCGAGCCATGGCTTCGTTCCGCGTTTGGTGGAGCTGAAGGGGAAGGAAAAAGATTTGTTGTCTCGGAACTGAGATTCCTGATGAAAAATGCAATTTTTCTTATTCCATCTTCCATGTTCCGTACGCTTGTTAAGTATGTAGGCTATCGTATGGGTTTAATAGAGCATCGTTTGTCGAAAAAAATCAAGCTGAAGCTGAGCATGCATAAAGGTTACTGGTCCTGAGTGGCGGATTAATCAGCTGGCGAAACTCTCGCCAGCTTGGCCGCTATGAAGCCATTGCCATGCAGATCGTGCTCTCTTTCACGTCAATACGCCGTTCATGGCCGCGCACTAATCGCCGCTAAGGTATCAGCTTGGTGAAGATGCGTTCAACGCCCCAAGGTCTGGCCTGGATAGCAACGCCTTCTGGCCTTCCAGGTGCCAGACCACTTCCATCATCAACTCCAGCAAAGCGGCCTTATCGTGCCATTGCCGGCGGCCGTACCCGGCATCACCGACAGGAGGCGTCATGGAGCAGCAATGGAACGATCAACTGCCATCCTTCATTCTTCACATCGGTCGATAGCCTCGCTTGACGGCCACAATGGTTCTGGACTCATCACGACATGCAAGGTATCGCTGTGCTGATTATTTAATCCTGACAAAGAGCTAAGGCATCAGCCCACTGCGGCAGTCCGCAAAATGTATCCATCAGCAGACGCGATGACAGTTGCGAATTAGTTGGCCGTTTTGCAGGGACAGGGTAATCTTTCGCCAGTATCGGTTTTAACTGAGGTTTTTTTGTCACCGAGGGATGGCCCATAATTGCCTCAGTAAACCCGAACCAGGTGGTTTTTCCCTGCGCCGTCAAATGATACAAGCCTGCATGTTCGGACCACCATGCTTGCTGATCTGGATGGACCAGACTTTGTGCCACGATGTGGGCTGTCGTGTCGGCAATGGTACGGCTCCAGGTCGGTGCGCCGAACTGATCTGAAACGATACTCAGTTCGTCACGTTCCCGTGCCAGGCGAAGCATGGTCAGCAGAAAGTTCTTGCCATGCGTGCTGTACACCCAGCTGGTGCGCAGGATCAGGTGCGGAATGCCGGCAGCCTGGATCGCTTGCTCGCCGGCCAGCTTGCTGCTGCCATAGACATTCACAGGGCAGGTCGGATCGGCTTCCGTGTAGGGACCGTCTTTCGACCCGTCGAAGACATAATCAGTGCTGTAATGAATCATTGCAGCGCCTAGTTTCTTTGCTTCTTCCGCCATGACGCCCGGCGCTTCGCCATTGATGCGCATTGCCAGTTCCGGTTCGCTCTCCGCCTTGTCGACGGCCGTGTAGGCAGCCGGATTGACGATCAGCGTAGGTTTGACACGACGGATCACGTCGCGGATCTGATCCAGATCGGCGAGGTCCATCTGGCTGCGGTCGAGTGCAATGATCTCTCCCAGCCCTTGCAGGCTGCGTTGCAGTTCATAGCCTACTTGGCCGGTTTTTCCTGTAATTAAGATACGACTCATATTTTTCTCGTGAATGGTGGCGCGGCAATACGCGTGACTCAGGCGAAGATGTCCGCATTCGACAGCAGAACGCCGGCCTTGTCCTTACCGGACAGCAGCGGTTCGCCATCGAGCGGCCAGTCGATGCCGATGGCCGGATCGTTCCACAGGATGCTGCGTTCGAACTCCGGCGCCCAGTAGTCGGTCGTCTTGTACAGGAACTCGGCGCTGTCGCTGGTGACAACGAAGCCATGGGCAAAGCCTTCTGGTATCCACAGCTGGCGTTTGTTGGCCGCCGACAAGGTGACTCCTACCCAATGGCCGAAGGTCGGCGAGCTTTTACGCAGATCGACGGCGACGTCGAAGACTTCGCCGGCGGTGACGCGCACCAGCTTGCCTTGTGCCTGCTGAATTTGGTAATGCAGACCGCGCAAGACGCCCTTGGCGGACTTGGAATGATTGTCCTGTACGAAATCGCGCGTGGCGCCAGTCAGTTCGGCAAAGCGCTTCTGATTGAAACTTTCGTAGAAAAAGCCCCGGTCATCGCCGAACACGGTCGGTTCGATAATCAGGACGTCAGGTATGGCGGTGGTTTGAATTTGCATGGTGTGATAAGCCATTCGGCTTTAGTATATTTTTTCTTCCAGCAGGCGCAGCAGATACTGGCCATAGGCATTCTTTTTGAGTGGCTGGGCCAATGCTTCCAGTTTGGCTGCGTCGATGTAGCCGCGGCGGTAGGCGATTTCTTCTGGGCAAGCAACTTTCAATCCCTGGCGATTCTCGATGGTGGCGATGAACTGGCCCGCTTCAAGCAGGGACTCATGCGTGCCAGTATCGAGCCAGGCCATGCCGCGCCCCATCAGCTCGACGTTCAGCTGTCCCCGCTCCAGATAGGTGCGGTTGACGTCCGTGATTTCCAGTTCGCCGCGTGGGGATGGGGCGATGCCGGCAGCGATATCGCATACCTGGCTGTCGTAAAAATACAGGCCCGTGACGGCATAGTTCGATTTCGGCTTGAGCGGTTTTTCCTCGATGCTGATAGCGCGTCGCTGCGCATCGAAATCGACCACGCCATAGCGTTCCGGATCGTGCACGTGATAGGCGAATACGGTCGAGCCGCTGGTGCGTGCCGACGCTTCGCGCAACTGTGTTTCGAAGTCATGGCCGTAATAGATGTTATCGCCCAAAATCAGTGCTGATGGCGCATCGCCGACAAACTCTTTGCCGATGATGAATGCTTGCGCCAGGCCGTCCGGAGTCGGCTGCACGGCGTAGCTGAGCTTGACGCCCCACTGGCTGCCGTCGCCCAGCAACTCCTGGAAGCGCGGCGTATCTTGTGGCGTAGAAATGATCAGGATGTCGCGTATGCCGGCCAGCATCAGGGTGGTCAGCGGATAGTAGATCATCGGCTTGTCATACACGGGCAGCAACTGCTTCGATACGGCCATGGTGACGGGATACAGGCGCGTGCCGGAGCCGCCGGCCAGGATGATACCCTTGCGTTCGATGCTGGTTCCCATTATTGCTGCTCCTGGGCCGCGTCGCGTGCCGCGTAGTTTTTCTCCACCCACTTCAGGTAGTCGCCCGATTGGACATTGCGTACCCAGGCCTGGTTATCCAGATACCATTGGACCGTTTTGCGGATGCCGGTGGCGAAGGTTTCGGCCGGTTTCCAGCCAAGTTCGCGCTCGATCTTGCGCGCGTCGATGGCATAGCGGCGGTCATGGCCAGGGCGATCCTGCACATAGGTGATTTGCTCGCGATAGCTGCCGGAAGCCTTGGGATCGAGCGTGTCGAGGATATCGCATAAGGTGTGCACGACTTCCAGATTGGCCATTTCATTCCAGCCGCCAACGTTGTAGACCTCGCCCAGACGTCCCGCTTCCAGGACGCGTCGAATCGCCGAGCAATGGTCGCCCACGTACAGCCAGTCGCGCACTTGCATGCCATCGCCATAGATAGGCAAGGCCTTGCCGGCGCGGGCATTGCTGATGATGAGTGGAATCAGTTTTTCCGGGAAATGGAAGGAGCCATAGTTGTTCGAACAGTTGGTCGTCAGCACGGGCATGCCGTACGTATGGAAATACGCGCGCACCAGATGATCGGATGCCGCTTTCGATGCCGAATAGGGGCTGTTGGGCGCATATGGCGTCGTTTCCGTGAACGGCGGATCATTCGGCCCCAGGGTGCCATAGACCTCGTCGGTCGAGACGTGCAGGAAGCGGAAGCCGTCCTTGGCCTCGCCCGTCAAGCCGCTCCAATAGGCGCGTGCCGCTTCCAGCAGGCTGAAGGTGCCGTTGACGTTGGTCGAAATGAATTCGCCAGGGCTATGGATCGAGCGGTCGACATGGCTTTCCGCGGCAAAATGCACGATGGCGCGTGGCTGGTGTTCTGCCAGCAGGCGCGAGATGTGCGCGGTATCGCAAATATCGCCACGCACAAAGATATGCCGCGGGTCTTGCTCCAGACTGGCCAGATTGCTGAGATTGCCAGCATAGGTCAGCTTGTCAAAATTGATCACGGGCTCATCGTTGAGCGCCAGCCAGTCTCTTACAAAGTTGGAACCGATGAAGCCGGCACCGCCAGTTACTAAAATCATATTAAGATCCTTCTGTCCGACATACGAATTTTCAACTCTTCATTGTCGAAACTTATTTGTATTTTTGAAAAATTATGCGAAATTATTTCTCTTTTTTGTAAACGTGAGGATTCTCGACGATGCCTTTTTTAAATATTTTTCTGACAGCCATTCGTGCTTTAATATCTGCCTGCAAGAAGATATCGCGTAGAACCTGTTCCGGCCGTCCGCGGAAGGATGTCACGTGGAATTGATCCGTGCTTCTTAACGATTTATCCGAAAAATAATAGTTTGAGACGCAACCGCGCGCGCTGCCATTGGATGAAATAGGGCTTACTGAGTGCCAAGAAGCATCATGTGTCGCCATGACGGCAAGCCGATTGAATTTGCTATGAATCGTGATTTGCGGGTTTTGCAGACCATCTGGCCATATTTCAAGATTGCCGCCATTTTCAATAGGCCACTCAGGCGTAACATAATATAAGAGATTTAATACGCGCCAACGCTCGCGCTCTTTATCGTGCGAGTTATCCAGATGCGGATTCAAGAAATGCTTGTCTCCCATCAACGAGATACCGCCAGCGTATAAGTTTTCGTCGGGATACAGTCCCGATATTTTGCAGATTTTTGAAATCAATTCAACCACACGTGGATCTTGAAACGCATAAATCGCTTCTTCCAGAATGGGATTGTATTGATCCATTTGTGCTGCAATGAATTTATACTCTTTGAGACTTTTTTTAAGTCTCATATTTTTTCCATCCGGAAAACAACTGAATATGTTTCTTGCTATGTCGTCAGGCAATAAGTCATCTATATAAAAATATCCGATCTTTTCCTTTGATTTTTCGTACTGCAAAGATATTTCATCAATGGAAGACTGTATTTTATTTACAATAATGTCAGCAATCTCAAGTCGATTCATTTTTTACCTCAGAGTTGTTGGATTTCAACGTGTATATCGATATAAAACATAGGGCTAATACGCGCCATCTTTCTTGAAAATGACTTTAACAGTTTTAAACAGGATGACGATGTCATTAAATAAAGACCAGTTTTTGACATACCAGGCATCGAGGTAAACGCGGGTATCGTAGCTGACATCGTTTCTACCGCTGACCTGCCACAGGCCTGTGACCCCCGGCTTTGCCTCCAGGTAGTAGTCAATCTGGTTACCATAGCGTTCCAGTTCCGCATCCACAACAGGACGCGGCCCGACCAGGCTCATCTCGCCCTTCAGCACATTCCATAACTGGGGTAATTCATCGAGGCTGGTCCTGCGCAGAAAGTGGCCGATGGACGTAATACGGGGATCATTTTTCAGTTTGAAATCGCGTTCCCATTCGGCACGGGCTTCAGGATCCCGCTCCAGTAACTCTTTGAGCAAGATATCCGCGTTCACGGCCATGGTACGGAATTTATAGCAAAGGAAATGCTTGCCATTCTGGCCTACGCGTTTGTGGCCATAGAAGACGGGGCGGCCCGATGCCATGACCTTGGCGGCGATCCACAGCAAGATGGGGGCACCGACGATCAGCACACTGATCGAGGCGGTCAGGTCAAAGCAGCGTTTGATAAGTTGCAAGCCTGGCCGCGCCAGGTTGTTGCGCATGGTCAGCAACAGCACTTCATGCGTAAAGAAATGGTTGACCTCCATGCCATACAGGGGCAGGCCGCGCACCGCGGGTACAACTTGCATATTGGCAACGCAACGGCTGACCTGCTGGATCATGCCCTGATAAGCGTCGATACCGCCCTGCTCGAGGGCGACAACCGTATGCGGATTGCCCAGCAGCTTGAGCGTTTTCTCTGGGTGTTCACCGAGCGGAATGCCGGGGACAGCTTGTTTGCTGCGGTTCAGATAGTGATGTTCCAGGCTGTCCTGGCCTTCGGGAATCAGGAAAGCAATCAGGCGATAGCCCATCAAAGTTTCCTCATCGAAGGCGCGCGCAGTTTGTAAGGCATTGTCGCCCCATCCGATAATGACCATGGGGCGTATCCAGCCGCCGGCTTTCATCAGCAGGTATTTGATGATGCCACGCAGCAGCAGCACGCAGCATGGCACCAGCAACCAGGTAGCCAGCAGTGCCTCGCGCGAGGAGTCGCGTTTGTCGAGGAAGACCAGAGCCGCGTCGATCAGGCCCATGACCATGGCGACCTTCAGCAGTTCCTTGATTTCATTGGAGTACGGACGGCGTTTGGCATGATGGCCCTTCAGCTTGAAGACTGCCAAGGTGACCACGGATAACAGGCTGTAGCTGAGCATACGCGAGCTATCCAAGCCCCAGCTGTTCAGCTCGGCGGTATCGAGGAGCCATATTCCTGCGAGCCAGAATGCTGCAAACATGGCGAGTGCATCCGCCAAGGTGAGGAAATATTTCTCAGCCCTGCTGCTGCAATACCATTTCACTTCTTGTACAAAGATGCCTTCGATTGGTTTCATGATGACTTGCTAAACCTTATAAACTTCAGTGTGAATTGCTGGCTATGCCACTTGTCCGCTCGGTCAGACGCGACCGTAACGGTCTTCAAAGCGGACGATATCGTCTTCCCCGAGATAGCTGCCTGATTGAATTTCAATCAACTCCAGCGGTACTTTTCCCGGGTTGGCCAGTGAATGGACGACACCGAGGGGGATATAAGTGGATTGGTTCTCGGTCAACAAATAGGTTTTGTCGCCATTGGTGATTTCGGCCGTGCCTGATACTACGATCCAGTGTTCGGCACGATGGTGGTGCATCTGCAGCGATAACTTAGAACCAGGCTTGACGGTAATGCGTTTGACCTGGAAGCGTTCGCCATTGCCAATAGAATCATAGGAGCCCCACGGCCGGAAGACTTCGCGGTGCATGGTGGCCTCTGGGCGCTCTCTTGCAATTAACTGAGCGACCATGGTCTTGGTATATTGCGCCTGGGCCGCATCCATGACCAGCACGGCATCGGCGGTTTCCACGATAACAGTATTGCGCATGCCAATGGCGGTGACCAGGCGGCTATTGCCGTGGATCAGGCAATCGTTGCAATCCTGCATCAACACATCACCTTGCGCACTATTGTTATTGGTATCTTTGTCCGCGACATCGAAGACGGCGGCCCAGGAGCCGATATCGTTCCAGCCAGCATCAAGGGCGACGGTTGCCGCAAGATCAGTGCGTTCCATGACAGCATAGTCGACGGCAATGTCGGGGCTGGCCGCGTACGCGTCGCTATCCAGACGAATGAAGTCGTGGTCACTCTTTGCGTTGGCAAAGGCGGCGCGGCAGGCAGCTAGGACGGCGGGTTGGTAGCGCTCCAGCTCTGCCAGGTAGTGGCTGGCACGGAACAGGAAGATGCCGCTGTTCCAGAGATAGTCGCCGCTGGCAACATACTGTTCTGCTAGTGCCAAGGCAGGCTTTTCCACGAACTCAATCACGCGCCGGACTTGCTCGCTGGCGTCACCTTCGGCGCGAATATAGCCATAGCCCGTTTCTGGTCCCGTTGGGGTAATGCCGAACGTGAGCAAATTATCTTCTTCTGCGGCAGTACGTGCCAGTGCAATGGCGCGGTGGAATGCCGGTGTATCCAGGATCACATGGTCGGCAGGCTGTACCAGCAGTATCGGGTCATCACCGTTGGCCATCGCCTGCAGGGCGGCCGTGGCGATGGCCGGTGCGGTATTGCGGCGCATGGGCTCGAGCAGCATGCGACTTTCCTCCAGTCCGATCTCACGTAGTTGTTCCGCCACGATGAAACGCGATGACTCGTTACATACCAATAGCGCAGGCGCCACATCGTCGATGCCTGCCAGTCGCTGCAATGTCTGTTGCAGCATGCTGTCCTGACCGGAAAGGCGCAAAAATTGCTTGGGAAACGCTTCGCGCGATAGTGGCCATAAACGCGTGCCGAAACCGCCGCAAAGAATCACAGGTACGAGGGGAGTATTCATTTATGCTTCAGGATAAATATAAACAGCATTATTTAGTACAACTGAATGGTTGGTCATTCGACATAGATAGAGATTTGCCGAGTATTCTGTGATCGCATGGGAACAGTGGACGTTCGCATGGGTCAAATACTGGGAGGGATCTATCCTAATAAGTTATTGAATTTTTGTGTTTTTGGCTACTGTGCATATTTGCCAGCAACGCATTTTATTCGGTATTACATTGTAGATTGCCAGGCCGCTCCACTTCCTAGTGCACAACGTTTTCAACCAAAAAAGCAACAAACACGCACAGTGCCGTCAAACTGAGGAGCAACACGGCGCCTGCCGCGCAGTCTTTGGCAATTTTGATGCTTGGGTGCAGGGACGGGTGGATGTGATCGATCAGGTGCTCAAGCGCAGTGTTGAACAGTTCCGCCGCTAAGACCATGCCGCAATTGAGCAAGAGCAGAGCCCACCAGATCAAGGGCGGTTTGCACCAGGCCAGTACGATGACTACCATCAGGGCGGCCAGACACTGCAGGCGAAAGCTCGATTCCACGCGGAAGGCAGCATGTATGCCTTTCAGGGCAAATCCCATGCGCCTGAAGAGGGACTGGTTCTTCATGGTAGCTGAAGCGATGGAGCAGGGTATTTCACGAACATGAAAGCGGATCTCTTAATGAATAGATGAGCATCGCAGGCATGGCCATACGATACGACATCATTCGTCTACAACAGAAAGACTGATGCTGATCTTTTTGATGTTTAATAAAAAGTAAAAAAGCCCGTTTTCAAATGAAAAGGGCTTTTGTTGTAAGAAATTACATGTTTTTGGCATGTTAGTTCCTACGGTACCAGGCCTTCACCTTTCGGCTCTACATCAAGCCGCAGGATGGGCCAACCTGTTGCTGCCTGAGCAGCCAGGTATTAATGGTGGGTTGGGGTGGTGTGCGCGGTGGTCGAATCCGAGCTTGCTGCACCGGCCACAACGGCAACTGCTGCGCCGATTGCGATCATCGTGCTGACGCTCAGGCCGGCAACGGTGGTGCCGGCAGCGGCGCCAGCAGCTGGTGCTGCTGCGGCTGGTACAGGGGCTGGAGTCGATTGAGCCATGGCTTGTGCGGAAGCGAAGCACAGGATTGCCGAAGCGATCAGAATTTTCTTCATGGGATATCCTTTTAGGTTGAACAGCGGGAATGCTAAACTGTCACACGATTGTAGCAACATTTCTCTTGCTAGTCTGCGCCGCACAGTGCGTGGCGACAATAATTTATTCTAAATTTGCTACATAGCCGGTCATTCAGCGCGTCTGACGGCCTGAGATGTTGTTCTCTATCAACAAAAACGGTGCCTTGCCGGGGGGGGGCGCCCCATGTTTTTTGTCAAATATCGGGGGAATTGCTGATGCATCCGAAAGCGATCCACAAGTTTGCCAAGTGCTTGCCATCCCGCGTAAAATGCAGGCTTCGCGGGTGTAGCTCAATGGTAGAGCAGAAGCTTCCCAAGCTTACGACGAGGGTTCGATTCCCTTCACCCGCTCCATTTTTCGCTGACGCCTGACTTTATGCGGCGCGGCCACTTATTTCTCCATTCCCATGTCTTCTGATACCCCAGCAAACGGCCCGGCGCGGCCGATGATGTACGATCCGACCGAACACCGCATCCGCAGCTTCGTGACCCGCGCGGGACGCCTGTCTGTCGCGCAGGCGCGCGCGCTCGAGACCCTGGGACCGCAGTTCCTGTTGCCTTTCGCCAAGGAGCCGATGGACTTCGAGCAGGTGTTCGGCCGCAAGGCGCCGGTCATCCTGGAAATCGGTTTCGGCATGGGGGCGACGACGGCGCATATCGCCAAAGCCATGCCGGAGAAGGATTTCATCGGCGTCGAAGTGCATACGCCGGGCGTCGGCAGCCTGTTGAAGCTGATCGGCGAAGAGTCGCTGACGAATCTGCGCCTGCTGCAGCACGATGCCGTGGAAGTGCTGACGCACATGATTCCGGCCAATTCGCTGGCCGGCATCCACGTGTTCTTCCCCGATCCGTGGCACAAGGCGCGCCACAACAAACGCCGTTTGATCCAGTCGCCATTCGTCAAGCAATTGACCGATCGCCTGGCGCCGGGCGGCTATCTGCATTGCGCCACCGACTGGGAAGATTACGCAGTGCAAATGCTGGAAGTGCTGGGTGCCGAGCCGCAGTTGCGCAATAGCGCCGAGGGGTATGCGCCGCAGCCGGCGTACCGTCCGCTGACCAAGTTTGAAAACCGTGGCTTGAAGCTGGGCCATGGCGTGTGGGATCTGGTGTTCATCAAGAAGTAACCTGGCGGTTTTCCCACCGTGCCGTTTGCACGAGAACAAGCCTGCCGCGGCGACGCCGCAGGCTTTTTTAACGCGCGCGCTAGCGTGCGCCAGCTAGGCAAGGCGGGGGAATTACGGTAGTCTTATCTTTTTTGCATTGAGTAATATTATGTCCAAGAAAATACTCGTGACCGGCGCATCCGGTTTCATCGGTTCGCATACCTGCGTCGAATTGCTGGCTGCCGGCTTTGATGTGGTGGCGGTGGATAATCTGTGCAACAGCGCGCGCGAAGCGATGGCGCGCGTGGAGCGCATCTCGGGCAAAAGCGTGCCTTTCTACGAGGCGGACGTGCGCGACCGCACGGCCATGGCCGCCGTCCTGCGCGAGCACGCCATCGACGCGGTGATCCATTTCGCAGGCTTGAAGGCGGTGGGCGAATCCGTGGCCCAGCCTTTGATGTACATGGACAATAATGTGACGGGCACCGTGGCGCTGCTGGAAGTGCTGGCGGCGGCGAACGTGAAGCGTTTTGTGTTCAGCTCGTCGGCCACCGTGTATGGCGACCCGGAAGCCTTGCCGATCCTGGAAACGTCGCGCCTGTCCGTGACCAACCCATATGGCCGCAGCAAGCTGATGGTCGAGCAGATCCTGGCCGATCTCGTGCATGCTGATGCTCAATGGCAAGTAGGTGTGTTGCGTTACTTCAATCCGGTCGGTGCGCATGCCAGCGGCCTGATCGGCGAAGATCCGGCCGGTATTCCGAACAATTTGATGCCGTTCATCGCCCAGGTGGCAGTGGGCCGCCGCGAGCGCCTGGCTGTCTTTGGCAACGACTACGATACGCCGGACGGCACGGGCGTGCGCGACTACATCCACGTGGTCGACCTGGCGCTGGGCCATGTGGCGGCGTTGAACCGCCTGTTTTCCAGCGAGGGCGGTTTTACCGTCAACCTGGGCACGGGCCACGGCTACAGCGTGCTCGATACCGTGCGCGCCTTCGAGGCCGCCAGCGGCCGCCAGGTCCCCTACGACATCGTGCCGCGCCGCCCTGGCGACATCGCCAGCTGCTACGCTTCGGCCGGCAAGGCGAAGGAACTGCTGGGCTGGCAAGCGCAGAAAAACATCGACGACATGTGCCGCGACCACTGGCGCTGGCAGCACCAGAACCCGCAAGGTTACGCGGCGTAAAAAAAGTCCGCCAGATACAAAAAATCCCGCTCACACGTCAGTGTGGCGGGATTTTTTTTAGAGCGCCAGCAAACCAATGGCGCCTGAAAAATGTCTGAGGCCAGGCGCCGCCCCGAAGACAGTACGCCAGTATGGCGAGGGGCCGGCAACAACGCCCCAGGCATTTTCTCAGGCAGCCATTATGGGTACAGGCCGCGCACTTCGCGGGCTTGCAGCACGCGCGTGCACGCCAGGATGAAGGTGGCCGTACGCATCGATACTTTCTTCTCCTGCGACACTTGCCATACGGCGTCGAACGCTTCGCGCATGATGCGGGTCAGGCGGCTGTTGATCTCTTCTTCCGTCCAGAAGAAGCTCGAGAAGTTCTGCGCCCACTCGAAGTAGCTGACGGTCACGCCGCCGGCGTTGGCCAGCACGTCCGGCACGATCAGCACGCCGCGGTCGGTCAGGATGTCGTCCGCTGCCGGCAGGGTCGGGCCATTGGCGCCTTCCAGGATGATCTTGGCGCGGATCACTTGTGCGCGTTCTGCGGTGATCTGCTGTTCCAGCGCGGCCGGGATCAGGATGTCGCAATCGATGCCCCAGAAATCTTCGCGTGGCACGAATGCCTCGGCGCCCGGGAAGCCTTCGACGCTGCCCACTTCGGCCACGTGTGCCAGCAGCTGCGGGATGTTCAAGCCGCCGGAATGCACGACGGTGGTCTTGTGATCCTGTACCGCCACCACTTTCGAGCCGGCTTCAGCGAACATGCGTGCAGCGACGCCGCCCACGTTGCCGAAACCTTGCACGATGACTTTCGCGCCTTCGAGCGACATGCCGACCTTGGCGGCTGCATCGCAACCGACGACGAACACGCCGCGGCCCGTCGCATCGCGGCGGCCCAGGCTGCCGCCCAGCGAAATCGGCTTACCCGTCACCACGCCGGTCGACATATTGCCGCCGATCATGGCGTAGCTGTCCATCATCCACGCCATGACTTGTTCATTCGTGTTGACGTCCGGCGCCGGGATATCCTTGTTCGGTCCGATGATCATGCTGATCTCGCTCGTGTAGCGGCGGGTCAGGCGCTGCAGCTCGCCGCGCGACAGGGTCTTCGGATCGACACGGATACCGCCCTTGGCGCCGCCGTATGGCACGTTGACGGCGGCATTCTTGACCGTCATCCAGGCCGACAGGGCCATCACTTCCGACAGGGTCACGTCCTGGTGGAAGCGCACGCCGCCCTTGCCCGGGCCGCGCGACAGGTTGTGCTGCACGCGGTAGCCTTCGTAGTGGGCAATGGTGCCGTCATCGCGCTCGATAGGCACGTCGACCGTCAGGATGCGCTTTGGACGCTTCAGCGTTTCCACCCAGCGCGACAGGTTGCCCAGATACGGCGTAACGCGGTCGATCTGCTCGAGGTAGACGCCCCATGGGCCCAGATCTTCGGAATTGAGGTAGGAAGGAAGTGCGTGCTTGCTGGTCATGCTTGATAAGCTCCTGGACAAAACGGTGGTGTAACGCCGAAAAATCCGCAGAGCATCGCGATGAATTTTTCTGGCGTTCAAAAATGCTGTGGTAGGCGCACCTGAAGGCTGCGCGCAGCGGAACCGCATCGTAGGCGATAGCCTCATGCCCCGGCCAATGCTTTGTGCGCATCCGGTTATGCATTTAATGCATAGTTGTGTTGCCAGGATTGCCAGTCAGGATGGCGCGGTCCCGGTGGCGCGTTTGCGGCGCTTGCCCATGCGGGTCTTGCCGTCCTGCGACTGCACCAGGTATTGCCACAGGCTTTCGACGATCTGCTTGCCGGGGCGCAGGCTCGATGGGCGTTCGCGGTACAGGCGGATTTCCAGCTCGATTTCCCAGCCCGGCGCGCCGCCGTCGGCGCGCGCCAGGTGCTTGTACTTGACGTCGCGCATGACGGCCGATTCCGGCAGGAAGGCGATGCCGCGCCCTTCCAGCGCCATCATTTTCAAGCCTTCGGCCATGTCCGTCTCGTAGCAGGTATCGAGGAACAGGGGCACCTTGGCGTCGGCCACCAGCAGTTCCACCATGCGTCCCAGATAGGCGTTGCTGGTGTAGGAGAGGAAGGGCAGCGGCTCCTTGGCGCTGCCCGGCAGGACGAAGTCCGGTACCTTGTCCTGGCCGCAGCGCGCATAGGCGCGCAGGGTTTCGCGGCCCATCACCAGCATGTCGTAGCGGCCCGGGTCCAGCTGCACCGGCTGGCGCGGATGGTGATAGCACAGCAGCAGGTCGCAGCCGCCGTCGACCAGCTGCAGCACGGCGTCGTGCACGTTCAGGGCCATCAAACGGCTGTTGATCGGCGCAAAACCTTCTTCCAGGGCCGTCAGCCACTTCGGCATGAAGGTCAGCGACAGGGTGTGGGGCACGGCGAAATCGACGCTCGTCTGCGTGGCCGCCCGCTTGCCGCGCAACAGCGCGCGCACGCCGTTGATCTGTCCCAGCATTTCCAGTGCCTGCTCGTAAAACACGGCGCCGGCCGGCGTCAGGCGCGTGGGGTACGAGGTGCGGTCGACCAGGTCGATGCCGAGCCAGTTTTCCAGCGACTGGATGCGCCGCGAGAATGCCGGCTGGGTGACGTGGCGCAGGGCCGCGGAACGGCTGAAATTATGCGTTTCAGCGAGCGAAATGAAGTCTTCCAGCCATTTGGTTTCCATCGCGGCAGCGTTCCGTTATCAAGGACAAAGGCAAAGTGAAGTGCTCAGGGCGTAGCGGGTGATGCTGCCGGCTGGTACAGCGATGCCGGCAGGCCGAAGAAGGACGGCGGGCCCAGGGTCGTGCCTTCGAGCGAGCCGCCCGCATTCAAGGCCTTGTTGATGGCCGACAGCAGGGAGCTGCGGCTGGCCAGATTTTGTATCAGCGCGCGCGGGCCGTTGTGGAAGGTATGCTGGGCGATATCCGCGGCGACGACAAAGATCGGCTCGCGGCGCATGGGGAACTCCACCCACTCGCCGTCCTCGTCCTGGGCGCAGAAGGTATGGGGCAGGGTCATCTTTTCGGCGCCGGGAAGGTGCGACGCCAGCACCAGGCCGAAGGCTTCCGGCACCACGTCGGCCAGGCGGCGCACGGTGAGATCGTCCTGCACCAGTAACCGTACTTGCGCTTCCACCGCATCTTCGGCGTCGGGCTGGGCGCCGAGAATTTTCACGGCCTGATAGATCAGGTCGGACGAGAGTGCTTCCATCAAATCTTCCATCAAATCATCTCCAGGATCATGGCGACGATTTCGTCGCCGTACGAGGCCAGTTTTTTCTCGCCCACGCCGCTCACGCCGCGCATCTGCTCGAGCGAGGTGGGCTTGGCCTTGGCGATTTCGCGCAGGGTGGCGTCGACGAAAATCACGTAGGCCGGCACGTTGTGCGTGCGCGCCGTCTCCACGCGCCACCAGCGCAGCTTGTCGAAGATGGCCTGTTCGCTGGTCGACAGGTCCGTCTCGACATAACCCTTTGCCACGCTGGTGCTGCGCTTGCTGGTTTTCACCGGTTTCTGGTACTGGCGCAGCTGCACCTTCTGGCCGCCCTTGAGCACGGGGCGCGAGGCGTCCGTCAGTTTCAGCGAGCTGTATTGTTCATGGTCGACCGAGACGAGGCCCAGCGCGATGGCCTGGCGCAGGATCGATTTCCATTCCGCTTCGCCCAGGTCCGAACCGATGCCGAACACGGACAGCGAGTCATGGTGCCAGGTCTTGATGCGTTCCGACTCCACGCCGCGCAGCACGTCGATCACGTGGCCGCCGGCGAAGCGCTGGTCGACGCGGTAGATGGCCGACAGCAGTTTTTGCACGGGCACCGTGCCGTCGAACGACACGGGCGGAAGCAGGCAGGTGTCGCAATTGCCGCACGGCGAAGCCGGTTCGCCGAAGTATTCGAGCAGGCGCATGCGGCGGCAGCTGAGCGTTTCGCACAGGCCCAGCATGGCGTCGAGTTTGACGCCCAGCACGCGCTTGAAAGTGTCGTCCGCTTCCGATTCGTCGATCATGCGCCGCTGCAGCACCACGTCCTGCAAGCCGTACGCCATCCAGGCGTTGGCGGCCATGCCGTCGCGGCCCGCGCGCCCCGTTTCCTGGTAATAGCCCTCGATGCTTTTCGGCAGATCCAGATGCGCGACGAAGCGCACGTCGGGCTTGTCGATGCCCATGCCGAAGGCGATGGTGGCGACCATGACGATGTTTTCTTCGCGCAGGAAGCGCGCCTGGTTGGCGCTGCGTTTCGCGTACTCCATGCCCGCGTGATAGGGCAGGGCGCGGATGCCGCTCTGGTTCAGGAATTCCGCCGTCTCTTCGACTTTCTTGCGCGACAGGCAGTACACGATGCCGCAGTCGCCCGCATGTTCCGTGTTGATGAAGTCGAGCAGCTGCTTGCGGCCATTCGCCTTTTCCACGATCTGGTAGCGGATGTTCGGCCGGTCGAAGGACGAGACGAACTGGCGCGCGTCTTCCAGCTGCAGGCGCAGGGCGATTTCAGCGCGCGTCTGCGGATCGGCGGTGGCCGTCAGCGCAATGCGCGGCACGTCCGGGAACTGCTCGTGCAGCACCGACAGCTTGATGTATTCGGGGCGGAAGTCGTGGCCCCACTGGGCCACGCAATGCGCCTCGTCGATGGCGAACAGCGAGATCTTCGACGCCTGGAACAGGTCCAGGCAGCGCTGCGTCATCAGGCGCTCGGGCGCCACGTAGACGACGTCGATGCCGCCCGTGCGCACCAGGCGCTCGATGCGGCTCGCTTCTTCGTAGGTCTGCGTGGAATTGAGGAAGGCGGCGCGCACGCCGACTTCCTCCAGCGCGTCCACCTGGTCCTGCATCAGCGCGATCAGCGGCGAGACGACGACGCCCACGCCATCGCGCAGCAGGGCGGGAATCTGGTAGCACAGCGATTTGCCGCCGCCCGTGGGCATCAGCACCAGCGCGTCGCCGCCATGGCTGACGTGGTCGACGATATCGGCTTGCTGGCCGCGGAAGGCCGGATAGCCGAAAACGGTTTGCAGCAGGTGCAGCGCGCGCTGGTTAAGATCTTGATTCATAGTGCCTTATTCTGCCCAAACAACCCAGCCGAAGTGGGCGCTGGCCAGCACCAGCAAGCCAAACACGATGCGGTACCAGGCAAAAAACGTGAAGTCGTGCGAGCTGATGTAACGCAGCAGCCAGCGCACGCACAGGAAGGCAGAGATGAAGGCGGCCACGGTGCCCACGCCAAACAGGGGCACGTCGGTGGCCGACAGGATGTCGCGCGCTTTGTACAGCGAGTAGAAGGTAGCCGCCAGCAGGGTCGGGATGGCCAGGAAGAACGAGAATTCGGTGGCCGTCTTGCGCGACAGGCCCAGCAGCATGCCGCCGATGATGGTCGAACCGGAACGGCTGGTGCCGGGGATCAGCGCAAATGCCTGCGCGCAGCCCACTTTCAAGGCATCGAACGGTGTCATTTCGTCAACCGAGTTGACGCGCACGGTGACGGGATTGGTGCGCGCGCGGCGCTCCACCAGCAAGATGATGATGCCGCCGATGATGAAGGCCATGGCCACGGGCACGGGCTTGAACAGCGCATGCTTGATCATCTTGCCGATGGCCAGGCCGATGACGGCCAGCGGAATGAAGGCGATGGCCACGTTCAGCACGAACTTGCGCGACTTGACTTCGGTGCCGAAGGTGGACAGCACGCTGCCGATGCGCTGGCGGTATTCCCAGCAGACGGCCAGGATGGCGCCGGCCTGGATGGCGATCTCGAAGACATCCATGACTTCTTTCGAGACATCCTTGGTAAAGTCGAGCAGGCTGCCGGCCAGGATCAGGTGTCCTGTGGACGAAATCGGCAAGAATTCGGTAAAACCTTCGACCAGCCCCATGATGATGGCTTTTAACGCAAGAATGAGATCCATAGATGTATAAACGGGTATAAGTGACAGGATGGGATAACCGCGTGGCGCCAGCAATGCGCGCGGGGTCGAAGCTTACCATGCCGCAGGCCCGCGGACCTTATTTGGGCGCAGTCGGGCGGCGCTTTTTTGGCGCCGTCCGACAGGCAGGAGGAAGGATCAGGATACTTGTTTTGCCGGCACCACCAGGCGCGCGCTGGCCGCCACCAGCAGCAGGGCGGCGCCCAGCATGGCGAAGGCGATGTTCAGGCTGGTGGCGTGGGCGACAAAGCCGATCACGGCCGGGCCGGCCAGGATGCCCGCATAGCCGATGGTGGTGATGGCCGCCACCGCCAGGCTGGCCGGCATGGCATGCTGGCTGCCTGCCGCCGTGAAGAGGATGGGCACGATATTGGCCGCGCCCAGGCCGATCAGCACGAAGCCAAGCATGGCCAGGCTGGCGTGCGGCGCCAGCACGGCCAGGAAGAAGCCCGCTGCTGCGCACAGGCCGCCAAAAGTAAGCACGCGCTTGCCGCCAAAGCGGCTGACCACCTTGTCGCCCGTGAAGCGGCCCAGCGTCATGGCGATGGCAAAGGCGGCGTAGCCGAGGCCGCCCTTGGTTTCCTCCACGCCGCGCGTGGTGGTGAGGAACAGGGCGCTCCAGTCGAGGATGGCGCCTTCGGCCAGGAAGACGATAAAGCACAACAGGCCGATGAAAATGACGGCGCCGTGCGGCATGACGAACAGCGGCGTCTTTTCGCCCGAACTGGACGCCGTCGGCAGCAGATGGCCTTGCGCCGCGCCCAGTACGCCGCACAGCAGCAGCATCACGACCACGCAGGACCAGGCCGGCGTCAGGCCCAGCCACAGCAGCAGGGCCATGCAGGCGGCGCCGGCAAAGCCGCCCACGCTGAACAGCGCATGAAAACCCGACATCATGGCGCCGCCATTGGCTTTTTCGATGATCACGGCCTGGATGTTGATGGCGACGTCAAACGTGCCCATGGCCGCGCCGAACACCAGCAGCACCAGGCCCAGCTGCAGCGGCGTGGCTGCCAGCGCCAGGCCGGGCAGGATGGCGGTCAGGAGCAGGCCGGCGCAGGAGATGACCTTGCGGCAGCCGAAGCGGGCCGCCAGCATGCCCGTAAACGGCATCGCGCACAGCGAGCCGGCACCCAGGCACAGCAGCAAAATGCCGAGGGTCGCCTCGTCCAGGCCCAGGCGCGACTTGGCGTAGGGAACCAGCGGGGCCCAGGCGGCCATGCCGAGGCCGGCAGCGAAGAAGACCAGGCGCGTGGCGCGTTGTTGCAGGGTACCGGTGAGTTGCATGGGGGAGCTTTTTAAGAGTCGGAGATGGATAAAGTCAGGCGCGGGCGCGCAAAACCTGCACGCCCTGCCGTTCAAAGGCGGCCGCATGGGCCGCATCGGCATCGGCTTCCAGCACCAGGTGCTGCAGCAAGCCCGTGGCCAGCACGCCGAATGGCGCGGCCGTGCCCAGCTTGTCGCTGGTAACGGCCACGACCACCGCCTTGCTGGCGCCGGCGATGCTGCGCTTGAATTCCGCCTCGTCGTAGTTGAACGCCGTCACGCCCGCCTCCGCATCGGCGCCGCAGGCGCCGAGGAAACACAGGTCGGGATGCATGCGCTCGACCGTGCGCAAGGCCTGGGGACCCAGGCTGGCGCCGGCACGGCGGTCGACCCTGCCGCCAGCCATGATCAGCTCGATTTCCGGGCGTTCCATCAGCAGCATGGCGATGGACGGGGCGTTGGTGATGACAGTGAGCGCTAACTCGGGCAAGGCGCTGGCGATGGCCAGGTTGGTCGACCCCGCGTCGAGAAACAGCACCTGTCCCGCGCGCACGAGCGACACGGCGGCCTGCGCCAGGCGCGCCTTGCGTTCCGGCGCTTCCTGCTTGCGCTGGCTCAGGGTGCTGCCGGCGTCGGGCGCCAGCGGCAGGGCGCCGCCATACACGCGCTGGCACAGGCCGGCCGCCGCCATCTCGCGCAAGTCGCGCCGTATCGTGTCCTCCGACACGTCGAGCTGGCGCGCCAGGTCCAGCGCCAGCACGCGGCCGTCGGCCTGTAATTGTTGCTGGATCAGCGCATGGCGTTGTTTGAGAAGCAAGGTGGCGGACATGGAGTTATCTTGAAACGTGCAGGAATGTGCATGAATATATGCAAACGTGCAGCCAGAGTCAAGCCGGATGTCATTTTCGGACTGGCATTGTCAGAAATGCATAATTTCTGTTAGTGCTGTAAAAAATAGACCGGATAAAGGAACAGCATGCAGTCACGTACCTCGTTGCTGGCCACCCTGCTGGGCCTTGCCATGCTGTTGGAATACAAGCACAAGCGCCTGCGCGATGCGGAGGACGTATCGGCAGCCGCCGAAGACGGCCGCTAGAGGGAGAAGGCTGGCGCCGGCGTTCAGGGCGCCGTCAGCCGTTCCAGCTCTGCCAGCCAGCCGATGGCATGTTCGCGGCTGCTGCCGCACATGTCCTCGGACGGCTGCAAGCCGCCGCAAAATGCGGGCCGCTCCGGCTTGCCAAAGATCAGGCAGCGGTTGTCGTCGGCCAGCTGCACGCAGCGCACGCCTGCCGGTTTTCCATCCGGCATGCCGGGAATCGGGCTGGTGATGGACGGTGCGGTGCAGCAGGCGCCGCAGGATGGGCGGCATGCCAGGGTAGCGGCGGGGGACGGCATGGCGGTGGGCTGGAAAAGGATCAGGGGCCGACAGTATAGCAAGCCGGCCCCCGCGCGTTGCGGGCAGCGCGCCTAGCGCACGATGCTGACGCGCTTGCCCGACAGGGTGCGGCGGGCAGGATCGCCATGCACGGTGATGCGGCCGGAACCGCTGGCGCGGGCGTTGACTTCATTTTGTACGGTGACATCGATGTCGCCGGAACCGTTGCTTGCCAGATAGGCGACGTCGCTGCGCAGGGCGGCCAGGTTGATGTCACCGGAGCCATTCACGTTGGCGTCGAGGCGCTGCACGGCGCCGCTGGCGCTGATGTTGCCCGAGCCGTTGACCGCCACGTTGATGCGTTCGCCGCGCACGCTGCCCACCTGGATGCTGCCCGAGCCGTTCTGCACCGCGTCCGTGTTGCCGCTGACGAGGGCCGCCGCGTTGATGCTGCCCGAGCCGTTGTTGGCCACGTCGAAGCGTCCGACAGTGCCCGACAGTTCGCTCTTCATCGAACCGCGCTGTTCCAGGCTGAAATCCTCGCCATTGAAACCGCTGGCCACCAGGCGGCCGGAGCCGGAAATATTGATCTTCCTCAATTGCGGCGTCGTATAGATGACGTGGATGCCATTGCTGCTGCGAATGTTCGCATCGCTCCAGATGCGCAGGGTATTGCCGCTTACTTCGCTGTGGATGCGCGGCTGCAGATTGCTGTCCGCTTCGATCACCAGCGATGTTGCCGGGCCGACCCGCACGTCGATCTTCATATCGATGCGCTTCATGCTGTCGATGTCGAGCGCGGTGATGGTACTGACCTGGCGCACGTCGCGGCTCACTTGCTCGTTGCCCTGGATGGCATTGCCGCCCGAGTCGGCATAGCGTCCTTCGCTATCGTTGGGGTTGATGACGATGGCGCAACCGCCAAGGGCAACGGCACAGCACAGGGCCAGCAAGGTACGCATGGTGTTTCCTTTATGATTGTTTTAGTTCGGGACAAGAAAAAAGCCGGCTGCCGCGCCGCGGCTGCCGTGCTGTCGATGACAAGATAGCAAAGCGGCGAAGTGGCCTGAATGGAAATGCGACGAACTGCGTAAAACACGGAATGAACTGCATTTTGCCCCGCCCGGGGCCGCGCCTGGAATGGGCGCTGGCGCGTCGGGGCCCGGATAAGCTCGTCGTCCGTGTGCAGCGCATCGGTGGGCAGTCCCTGGCGCGATGCTGCATGCAGGCGTAGCGCTCCGTCATCGGGCAGGCTGACGCGTTGGTATACTATGAACCGTATGTGTGCCGGTGCAAGATTGCATGAATTAGGTGTTTGAAATCCGGCATGCCCTCATGCAGTTTGCCGCACCGGGAGCTGGCTGGGGGCCGCTACGCGGATGGCCCCGGTGCTGAGGGTACAATGCCTGTGTTGTACGGCAACATGTCCAGCATTGCGCCGGCGGCCAGCGCTTGACCTGACCTGTAGACAGGTCTACTATTAATGACTCAAAAGTAAGTTACTTGGAATGATACATGCAAGCCCCGATTGATACGAAGCCCCGCTGGGAGCGGCGCAAGGATGCCCGCCCGCAGGAGTTGCTCGCCGCCGCCCTCGACCTGTTTGTCGAACGGGGTTTCGCGTCGACGCGCCTGGAGGATGTGGCCAAGCGGGCCGGCGTGTCGAAAGGCACCCTGTACCTGTACTTTGAGAATAAACAAGAGCTGTTCAAGGCCGTGGTGCGCGACAATATCGTGCAATCGATCGGCGAGGCGGAAGACAGCATGGCCGCCTCGGAGAGCAGCAGCGCCGAGTTGTTGCGCAAGGTGATGATGCAGTGGTGGGAAGAATTCGGCGCTACCAAGCTGGCCGGCTTGACCAAGCTGATGCTGGCTGAAGCGAACAATTTCCCCGAACTGGCGCAGTTTTACAACGAAGAGGTGGTCGCGCGTGGCAATGCGCTGGTCGTCACCCTGCTGGAACGGGGCATGCAGCGGGGCGAATTCCGCCAGGTCGATCCCGTGCTGGTCAGCACCATCCTCAGCGCGCCCGTCACCATGCTCATGATGTGGACGCATTCCTTCCTGCCGTGCGAGGTCAAGAATATCGATCCGCTGGCCTACATGGATGCGTTTATCGACATGAGCTTGCGCAGCCTGCAGGTGGAGGCGCCCGGGAAAAGCTGATGCGCGGGCCCGGCCAATACCGTTCAGTTGCCCCTTTTCCAAGGTTCGCCCCCCCAAATCTGCAGATCGTCGCAAATTTCCTCCATTCCCCGCCTTTATGGTTAACATGTGCTTTCAGCCAGTTCAACGATAAAATGGCGGATTATTACTTCACTTACCGAGTCCAAAGATGAATATCGAACAAGCCCGCTTCAATATGATCGAACAGCAGATCCGTCCATGGGACGTACTGGATATCGACGTGCTGGAGCTGTTGAACGTGGTCAAACGTGAAGATTTCGTGCCGGCCGCCTATAAAAACCTGGCCTTCGTCGATACCGAAATCCCACTGGGCGGTGGCGAATGCATGCTGACGCCGAAGCTGGAAGCGCGCATCTTGCAAGACGTAGCCGTCAAGAAGCATGAAAATGTGCTGGAAATCGGCACCGGCAGCGGCTACATGGCCGCTTTGCTGGCGCACAAGGCGCGTCACGTGACGAGCGTGGAAATCGTTCCCCAATTGAAAGCGCTGGCCGAGCAGAACCTGGCCGCCAACGGCGTGACGAACGTGACCGTGGAACTGGGCGATGGCGCCCAGGGCTGGAGCAAGGGTGCGCCGTACGACGTGATCGTCGTCTCCGGTGCCCTGGCCGTGTTGCCGGAAGCGCTGTTGCAGCAGGTGAAAGTCGGCGGCCGCATCCTGGCCATCATCGGCGAAGCGCCGATCATGTCGGCGCATCTGATCACGCGCAGCTCGGACAAGGCTTACGACACGCGCAAGCTGTTTGAAACCAATGTCACGCCGCTGCAAGCCGTGGCACCGTCGCATTTCCAGTTCTGAGGCGACCGATTCGATGGAGCATTTGAGTGCACCGCAGCTGGCCGCCTGGCTGGCTGACCCTTCCCGCCCCCGTCCGTTCCTGCTGGACGTGCGGGAACAGTGGGAGTTCGACCTGTGCCACCTCGAGGGTGCCACCTTGATGCAGATGAACTCGATTCCTGCGCGCATCGATGACCTCGATGAAGACGCCGAGATCGTCTGCATCTGCCATCACGGCGCGCGCAGCATGCAAGTGGCGGCCTTCCTGGAGCGCAATGGCTTTGGCAAGATCAGTAATTTGACGGGCGGCGTGCATGCCTGGGCGCTGCAAGTCGACAGCGCAATGCCTAAATACTAAGTTATTTTGCAGTAGATGCACCCAGGCATGTTTTCCTGCATGCCTGCGGAGGCCTGTACCCCGCTCATCCGGCGGGCGCAAGGCAAGCGGTAGCAGATTTTTGATTCCATCAACTTTTGACGACTCCAACGGAGAAATGCAATGCGGAAACCCCTTATCGCCGTGCTGATGACCAGCGCCTTTGTCTCGATGACATGCTCGCTGCAAGCGCAGGCGGCCGATCTCATCCAGGTGTACCAGCAGGCGCTGGCCAATGACGCGCAGTATGCCAGCGCGCGCGCGGCCCTGTCGGCCGGGATGGAGCGGGTTCCGCAGGGATTGGCCGGCTTGCTGCCGCAAGTGTCCGCTTCGGGCAGCAATACGCGTGGTAATCAGGAACAGATCGTCCAGAACAATGGCGGCAACAAGATCACCTCGCCGTCCGTGAATGTGCGCACGAATGCCTACAACCTGACCCTGGCGCAACCGCTGTTCCGCTGGGATCGCTGGGAAACCTATCAGCAAAGCAAGCTGGCGCAGGCGATTGCCGAAGCGCAATTTGCACAGGTGCAGCAAGACCTGATCACGCGCGTGGCACAGGCGTATTTCGACGTGCTGAGCGCGCAGGACAACCTGGGCGCCACGCAGGCGCAAAAAGTCGCCACGACGGAGCAGCTGGCATCGGCCAAGCGCAACTTCGAAGTCGGCACGCAAACGATTACCGACACGCATGAAGCGCAGGCGGCGTACGACCTGGTGGTGGCGCAGGAATTTGCCGCCATCAATGACCTGGCGAACAAGCGCAGCGCGCTGCAAACCATCATCGGCGAAGCGCCAACCTCGCTGGCGCCCATGCGCACGGGCGTGGTTCTCAGCGCGCCGGAACCGGCTGCCGTCGAGCCGTGGGTGGCATCGGCCGAAGAGCAGAACTATGGCGTCGTCACGTCGCAGTTCAATGTGGAATCGGCCAAGCGCGACATCGGCCGCAACCGCGCCGGCCATTATCCGACCCTGGACCTGATCGCCAACGCGGGCCATACCTATTCTTCCGGCGGCGGCAATGGCAACGGCAGCAACAACAATGCCATCGGCGTGCAGTGGAGCATTCCGATTTTCAGCGGCTTTGCCGTCACCAGCAAGGTGCGCGAATCGATCGCGCTGGAAAACAAGGCCCGCAACGACCTGGAAACGGCGCGCCGCACGGCAGCGCAAGGCGCGCGCCAGGCTTTCCTGGGCGTCAACAGCGGCCTGGCGCAAGTCAAGGCGCTGGAAGCGGCGGAAGTGTCGAGCAAGTCGGCGCTGGAATCGAACCAGCTCGGCTATCAAGTGGGCGTGCGCATCAATATCGACGTCTTGAATGCGCAGAAACAATTGTTCTCGACGCAAAAAGACCTGTCGAAAGCGCGCTACGACACCATCATGAACGGCTTGCGCCTGAAGTCGGCGGCCGGTACCTTGAAGGAAACGGACTTGATGCCCGTCAACGCCTTGCTGGAAAAATAATCCGGTACTCGCCAGACCAAAACCAGCACCGGCGACGGCGCTGGTTTTTTTTCGTCCCGCGCAGGATCACGCTGCGCGGCCGTTGGCAACTTGCGTGAGCACGACGCCGGCGACTACCAGGCCCGCGCCTGCCCAGTGCAATGGAGAAATATGCTTGACGGCAAAGCCTAGCAAGCCGTAGCGGTCGATGGCCAGCGCGGCCAGCATTTGCCCGCCGATGACGGCCGCCATGAAGGGGCCGGAACCCATGCGCGGCGCCAGCATCAGCGCGGCCGTAATATAAAACACGCCGGCCGCGCCGCCCAGCCAGGACCAGCCCGGTCCGCGCACGGCGAGGTGGACATCGGGCGCCGGCACGCGCCAGACCAGCATCAGCAGCGACGCAAGCACGGCACTGACGGCCAGCGAAGCCAGCGTGGCCCACAACGGGTGGCCCAGGTTGCGGCCCAGCGCAGCATTCGCGCCCGCCTGGAACGGGACGACGGCACCCGCCAGCATGGCCAGCGGGGCAAACAGGGTAATCCATCCATGCATGTTTGACTCCATCACTTTGAATTGACGGGGTCATCGTATTATGCTGTCATGATTAAATCCAATTCGTACTTTATCATTCAACTATGCAGCAAATGAATAATCTGCGCGCCGTCGACTTGAACCTGCTGGTGATCCTGGAAGCGCTGCTCAGCGAACGCCATCTGTCGCGCGCGGCGGAACGCTTGCACATGAGCCAGCCTGCCGTCAGCCATGCGCTGGCACGCTTGCGCCACTTGCTGGGCGATCCGCTGCTGCTGCGCGGCAAGGGGGGCTTCCAGCCCACGGCGCGCGCGCTGGAATTGGCGCGGCCCCTGGCCGAAGCCCTGCAAAGCGTGCGTTCCGTGCTCGGTGGCGCCGTTTTCGAGGCGGCCACGGCGCAGCGCGTATTTCGCCTGGCCATGTCCGATTACGGCGCGGCGTTGATCCTGCCTGCCTTGCTGCGCCGCTTGCGCATGGAGGCGCCCGGCATCGACGTGGCCGTCAGTTACGCCAGCCGTCCTGCCGTGGTGGCTGGCGTGCAGGATGGCGACATCGACGTGGCGCTGGGCGTGTTCCCGCAACTGCCCGAACAGTTGCACAGGGAAACCTTGTTTGAGGAAATGTTCGTCTGCGCGCTGGACCCGGCCAGCCTGGCCGCCGGCGAAACATTGAGCCTGGACACGTATCTGGCGCGCCCCCATGTGCTGGTGGCGTCCAGCGAAGGGGGCATGGCCGCCGAAGTCGACGCGGCGCTGGCCCAGCTGGGCCTGGCGCGCCGCATCGCCGTGCGCGTGCCGTACTGGACGGTCGCACCGGACGTGCTGATGGGAACGGATTTGATCTTGACGGTGGCCCGGCGCGCCTTGCGCGGCAGCGCGGCGCAGGGGCTGGCACGGCATGCCGCGCCATTTGCCATCGCACCGTTTGCGTTTGAAGCGATACGGCACCGCCGCACGGACGGCGATGCGGGGATTGCCTGGCTGCGCGCGGCCATCGCCACGGCCGCGGAGCCAGGCTGACGTCTTACAGCCCGCCGCCCTGGCCGTCGAACTTGCGCTCGATCAATTCGATCTTGTAGCCGTCCGGATCGGTGATGAAGGCGATGACCGTGTTGCCGCCCTTCACGGGGCCCGGTTCGCGCGTGACGTTGCCGCCATTTGCGCGCGCCGCATCGCACGCGGCGACGATATCGTCGGCCGAGATGGCGATGTGGCCGTAGGCCGTGCCCAGCTCGTAGCTGGTGGTGCCATAGTTATACGTCAGTTCCAGTTCCGCATGGTCGGGGTTCGATCCATAGCCGACGAAGGCCAGGGTGTACTGGTATTCGGGGTTGTCGCTGGTGCGCAGCAGTTTCATGCCCAGGACCCTGGTGTAAAAATCGATGGAGCGCTGCAGGTCGCCGACCCGTAACATGGTGTGCAAAATACGCATCGTAAATCCTTGATGATGATAGGGGAATGGCAGGATTTTATGCGTTTTACGGCTTTCGTGCCGAGACCGCTCCAGCCGCCCGCCGGCGCAGGGGCGGCGGACGGTGGCGTCGATGCGCCCGGATTTATTCCAGATGGGCGTCCAGGGTAATTTCCGTGGCCAGCAACTTGGAGACTGGGCAGCCGAGCTTGGCGCGCAGGGCCGCATCCTGGAACGCTTCGTCGGTGGCGCCGGGAATGCTGGCCACCAGGGTCAGGTGCACGGCCGTGATGGCATAGCTGCCACCGATCTTTTCCAGGCTGACATCGGCCGTGGTTTTTAGGGCCGTGGCGCGCAGGCCCGCCTCGCCCAGCTGGCCGGACAGGGCCATCGTGAAGCAGGCGGCATGGGCCGCGCCGATCAGTTCTTCGGGATTGCTGCCGGGACCGTCTTCGAAGCGCGTGTTGAAGCCGTAGGGCACATTGTCGAGCGCGCCGCTTTGGGTCGAAATAAACCCTTTGCCATCGTTAAGGCCGCCACTCCAGACGGCTGATCCTGTTTTTTTCATGATGTACTCCTTGCGTGGTTCGAGCATCCATCATGCGCGTGCCCCCTTTGCACTTCCGTTCGTTGCGTCACACTGCGGGAGCATGCGCGGCCCACGACAGTTCGATTCAGCGCGCCTTCTTTGGTTCCAGTTCTGCGTCGGGGCGGGCCTGCTGCGGCGCGGCAGGCTTGACCTTTTCCACGCCAGGCTGGGCGTGCCGGTCCGTATCGACCAGGCCCCGTTCCAGGTCGCTGGCCGCCTGCCGCATGATGTTGCGCGGGCGCACGTTCTGCGCATCGGGCGATGCATCGCGCTCGTGCGGCAGGCGGTCAACGCCGTCATTGCCGACCTTTTCATCGGTATTGATCTTGCGCTCGCTTGGCTGGCTAGCCATATGGCCTCCTGACAGTAAAAATGACGTGCAACCAGTGTCCTGCCGCGCGGGGCCGCCCGCAAGCGGATTGGTTCACGCTGGGAGCGCTGGCGCACGCATGGACGATTCTTTTTCTGCGCTACACTGCGTGCAACACCGAGAACGCCCCTTGCAGGCACACGGCAGCCGCACTATACTGTGCATATATACAGTATCATGCGATGGCGGCGTGCGACGCGACAGCCTGGGGCGGCTTGCCACTGAATTTATTTTCCGAGACTCTTATGCCCGTCGATACACATGCCGAACAGCCAGCCGCGACCTTGCCAGCCCCGGGCGAGCGCTTCAACCTGGGCGCCAAGACCATCGCCCTGGTCGTGCGCCAGAATACGGATGGCATTGCCGAGCCCGTTAAAAGCATCGTGGATTTCCTGCAAGTGCTGGGCCACACGGTCGTCTTTGAAGCGGAGACGGCAGCGCACCTGAACCTGGCGTTTCCCGGCGTGCGCGCCATGTCGCCGGCCGAGATCGGCGCCGCTGCCGATTGCGCCATCGTCATGGGCGGCGACGGCACCATGCTGGGCATTGCGCGCCAGCTGGCGCCATTCGACGTGCCCTTGATCGGTATCAATCAAGGGCGCTTGGGTTTCATGACGGATATCCCGCTCGAGCGCATGCTGCCCGTGCTGGCGCAAATTCTCGGCGGCCGTTTCAAGGCCGAACGCCGCACCTTGCTCGAAGGTAGCGTGCTGCGCGACGGTGAGTCGATTCACGTGGGCATGGCCGTCAACGATGTCGTCGTCTCGCGCGGCGGCGGTGCCGGCATGGCGGAATTGCGCGTCGAGGTTGACGGTCACTTCATGTACAACCAGCGCTCTGACGGACTGATCATCGCCACGCCCACGGGCTCGACCGCCTATGCGCTGTCGGCCGGCGGCCCCCTGCTGCACCCGACCCTGGGCGGCATCGTGCTCGTGCCGATTGCCCCGCACGCGTTGTCGAACCGTCCCATCGTCCTGCCCGATTCCAGCCAGATCGTCGTGGAAATCGTGCGCGGGCGCGATATCAGCGTCAATTTCGACATGCAGACTTTTGCCAGCCTGGTGCAGCAAGACCGCATCCTCATCCGCCGTTCGCCGCACACGATTACCTTCCTGCATCCGGAAGGGTGGAGTTACTACAACACCCTGCGTGAAAAATTGCACTGGAATGAGTATCCGTCGGGCGAGGGCAAGCTCAGCTAACATTTTCTCCACGTTCACCCGCGGTTCGCCGCCTAACCACAGAAGCCATGCTCCATACACTGTCCATTCGCGATTTTGTCATTGTCGATACCATTGAACTGGAATTTTCCGCCGGCTTCAGCGTGCTGACGGGCGAGACGGGCGCCGGCAAGTCCATCCTCATCGATGCGCTCACCCTGGCGCTGGGCGGGCGCGGCGATGCCAGCGTGGTGCGCGAAGGCGCGGCCAAGGCCGACATCACGGCCGATTTCTCCGTCAGCGAGGTGGCGCAGGCGTGGCTGGCGGCCAACGAATTCGCCGACGACGATGGCGGCGCCCTGTTGCGCCGCGTCATCGACAATGCGGGCCGTTCGAAGGCGTACATCAACGGCATCCCCGCCACGGCCGCGCAGCTGCGCGAACTGGGCGACATGCTGGTCGACATCCACGGCCAGCACGCGCACCAGTCCTTGCTGAAGAGCGAAGCGCAGCGCGCCCTGCTCGACGGCCAGGCGACGGCGCGCGAAGCGGGCGCGGAGCAGGATGCGCGGCAGGTGGCGGCGCTGCACAAGCGCTGGCGCGCCCTCGTGCGCCAGCGCGAAGAATTCGAAACGAATGCCGCCAACGTGCTGTACGAGCGCGAACGCCTGGAATGGCAAGTGGGCGAACTGGAAAAACTGGCCGCCAAGCCCGGCGAGTGGACGGACATCACGAACGAGCACAGCCGGCTGTCGCATGCGGCCAGCCTGCTGGAGGGGGCGCAGGAAGCCCTGTCGATCATTTCCGAGCAGGAAGACCATCCCATCGTGTCGCAACTGTCGGCGCTGAACCAGAAGCTGGGCAAGCTGGTATCCGTCGATGCGGAATTGCAGCCGATTGTCGACCTGATCGACTCGTCGCGCATCCAGCTGCAGGAATCCGTGTATGCGCTGAACAATTACCTGGACCGCGTGGAGCTGGACCCGGAACGCCTGCACCAGCTCGACGCGCGCATGGAAGCCATGCACAGCACGGCCCGCAAATTCCGCGTCACGCCCGAAGAATTGCCCGACGAGCACGCCAAGCTGTCGGAAAAGCTGCAGCACCTGGCCGACGCTTCCGATATCGAAGGCTTGCTGCGCCAGGAAGCGAAGATCGAGGCCGAATACCGCGCCGTGGCCGAGCGCCTGTCCGCCACGCGCCGCGCCGCCGCACTGGAGCTGGGGCAGGCCGTCACGCGTGCCATGCAGGAACTGAGCATGACGGGCGGCAGTTTCGAGATTGCCCTCAATCCCTGCGAACCGGCCGCCCACGGCCTCGAACAGGTCGAGTTCCTCGTCGCCGGCCATGCGGGCACGGCGCCCCGCTCGCTGGCAAAAGTGGCGTCCGGCGGCGAGCTGGCGCGCATCGCGCTGGCCATCTCCGTCATCACCTCGCACGCCACCACCACGCCCACCCTGATCTTCGACGAGGTCGACAGCGGCATCGGCGGCGCCGTCGCCGAAGTGGTGGGGCGCTTGCTGAAACGCCTGGGACAGGGGCGGCAAGTGCTGTGCGTGACCCACTTGCCGCAAGTGGCCAGCCAGGCGAATCAGCATTTCCAGGTGGCAAAAAGCACCCTGGACAACGGCAAGACGGCCTCGCGCATCGACATGCTCGATGCCAAGGCCAGGGTGGAAGAAGTGGCGCGCATGCTGGGCGGCCTGGAAATCACGGCCACCACGCGCAAGCATGCGCGCGAATTGCTGGCGATTTAAACGCAGGCTTAAATCCGGGGTCAGACCCCCGGATGCGTTAGCGCTGAGCTTGGCGTTAGCGGCATTGAGGGTCTGACCCCAGTGCCTCGCTATTAACTCAATGCAACTATAATAAGTGGCTATCCATCCAACGCCTTCAAAGAGCCTTCATGTCATTTCAAACAGAACCGCCGTACACGCATGGCAGCATCGACCGCAGCGCCGTGGTGCTGGTCAACCTGGGCACGCCCGATGCGCCCACGTCGTCGGCCGTGCGGCGCTACCTGAAGCAATTCCTGTCGGACCCGCGCGTGGTGGAAATTCCCCGCGCCGTCTGGTGGTGCATTTTGAACCTGATCATCCTGCCATTCCGCTCGGGCCAGTCGGCCAAGAAATATGCGTCGATCTGGACGCGCGAAGGCTCGCCCCTGAAAGTGCACACGCAAAAGCAGGCGAAACTGCTGGCGGGCGCCTTGGCCGAACGGGGCCACGACGGCGTCACGGTGGCCATGGCCATGCGCTACGGTTCGCCTTCCTTGCCCGAGGTACTGGCCACCTTGAAAAGCGAAGGCTGCGAGCGCATCGCCATCCTGCCCGCCTATCCGCAATATTCGGGCACGACGACAGGTTCCATCTACGATGCCGTGTTTGCCCATTACGCCACGGTGCGCAATGTGCCGGAATTGCGTTTTATTAAGCAGTACCACGAGCACGACACGTATATCGATGCCTTGCGCGATTCCGTGCTGAACCACTGGGAAGCGCATGGCCGTCCGGATAAACTGGTGATGAGCTTTCATGGCGTGCCCAAGCGCACCTTGCTGCTGGGCGACCCGTATCACTGCCAATGCCTGAAAACGGCGCGCCTGCTGGCGGAAAAGTTGAAATTAACCAAAGAGCAATATGTGGTGACCTTCCAGTCGCGCTTTGGCAAGGCCGAGTGGCTGCAGCCGTACACGGCGCCCACCCTGGTGGCGCTGGCGCAACAGGGTATCAAGCGCGTCGACCTGCTGTGCCCGGGCTTTACCAGCGATTGCCTGGAAACCCTGGAAGAGATCGCCATGGAAGCCAAGCATGATTTCGAAACGGCCGGCGGCCAGCAGTTTCATTACATCGCTTGCTTGAATGAAACGCCGGCCTGGATCGCGGGACTGGCAGAAATCGCCGAGCAACACATGATCGGCTGGCCGACGATGAAGACGGCGGCGCAGCGCGAGGGCGACAGGAAAGCGGGCGAGCAGGCGCGCGCGGCGGCCCTGGCGCTGGGCGGCGCGAACTGAAATAATTATTTTTATGCAATAAAAAGCCGCGCTTGCGCGGCTTTGTCATGTTTGGCGTGGCCACGGAACTATCCAGATAGCAACGCTGCCAGTGGCGATGGCGGCGGCGGGGCTGGTAGAATGCCCGCTTTGCCGTGGGAAGCCAGGAAAATCAAGGGGGGTGCGCACGGATCGCTGCCCGAAACGGGAAGCGCTTTGTAATAAGCTGTAACATGGAACGAGGTAATCCCCGGTTTTGCCATGAATACCCCTTGAAACAATAGGATATAGCCCCATCTGCCCGTTAGTGTTGTAAAGATTTTAGACTAACTCATTTAAGTCATTGATTGTAGGAGCTTTCTAGATGCAAGATCAGGAAAACCAAGCTGTACCTAATCCGCAAGCGGACGCCGCGGCGACTGCCCCATCGACTCCCGCAGAGCCTACTTTGGAAGAGCAGCTGGCGAGTACCGAGGCGCGTCTTGCAGAGATGCACGATGCCTTCATGCGCGCCAAGGCCGATGGCGAAAACATTCGCCGCCGTGCGCAGGAAGATGTTGCTAAAGCGCATAAATTCGCAGTGGAAAGCTTTGCCGAAGCCATGGTGCCGGTGAAAGACAGCCTGGAAACGGCGCTGACGGTGGAAGCACCGACCGTCGAGTCGCTGAAAGAAGGCGTCGAGATGACCCTGAAGCAATTGAACGCTGCGTTCGAGCGCAACCGCCTGGTGGAAGTCTTGCCAGTGCAGGGCGAGAAACTCGATCCGATGAAACACCAGGCCGTTGCCGTGGTGCCAGCGGACCAGGAAGCCAATACCATCGTGTCAGTCCTGCAAAAGGGCTATATGATTGCGGACCGCCTGCTGCGTCCAGCCATTGTAACGACCGCGCAAGCAAAATAATCAGAGGGCGGCATCAAGCAAGCCTTGAAACCATGCCGCTTTGCCACATATAAGAACCATCTGAAATCTAGCAAATAAAAGGAAAAAAATCATGGGTAGAATTATCGGTATCGATCTGGGAACCACGAATTCCTGCGTTTCCATCATGGAAAACGGTCAACCAAAGGTAATCGAAAACGCTGAAGGCGCACGCACGACGCCGTCGATTATTGCTTATCAAGAAGATGGCGAAATTCTCGTCGGCGCGCCGGCGAAACGCCAGGCCGTGACCAATCCGAAAAACACGCTGTTCGCAGTGAAGCGTCTGATCGGTCGCAAGTTCGACGAAAAAGAAGTGCAAAAAGACATCGCGCTGATGCCGTACCAAATCATGAAAGCCGACAACGGCGATGCATGGATCGGCGTACGCGACAAAAAACTGGCGCCGCCGCAAATTTCGGCTGAAGTGCTGCGCAAGATGAAGAAAACGGCAGAAGACTACCTCGGTGAAGAAGTCACCGAAGCCGTTATCACCGTGCCTGCGTACTTCAACGACTCGCAGCGTCAAGCCACCAAGGATGCCGGCCGTATCGCTGGCCTGGACGTCAAGCGCATCATCAACGAGCCAACCGCGGCAGCGCTGGCGTTCGGCCTGGACAAGGCTGAAAAAGGCGACCGTAAAATCGCCGTGTACGACTTGGGTGGCGGTACGTTCGACGTGTCGATCATCGAAATCGCGGATGTTGATGGCGAGAAACAATTTGAAGTGCTGTCGACCAACGGCGACACCTTCCTGGGCGGCGAAGACTTTGACCAGCGCGTCATCGATTACATCATCGACGAGTTCAAGAAGATCAACGGCATCGATCTGAAAAAAGATCCGATCGCTCTGCAGCGCATCAAGGCTTCGGCCGAGCGCGCGAAGATCGAGCTGTCGTCGTCGCAACAAACCGAGATCAACGAACCGTACATCGCCATGGCGAACGGCGCACCGGTCCACTTGAACCTGAAGATGACCCGCGCCAAGCTGGAGTCGCTGGTGGAAGAGCTGATCACGGCAACGATGGAACCTTGCCGCACCGCTATCAAAGATGCGGGCGTCAAAGTGTCGGACATCGATGACATCATCCTGGTCGGCGGTATGACCCGTATGCCGAAGGTGCAGGAAAAAGTGAAGGAATTCTTCGGCAAGGAGCCACGCAAGGACGTGAACCCGGACGAAGCCGTCGCCGTGGGCGCCGCGATCCAGGGTTCGGTCCTGTCGGGCGAACGCAAGGACTTGCTGTTGCTGGACGTTACTCCTCTGTCCCTGGGTATCGAAACCCTGGGCGGCGTGATGACCAAGATGATCCACAAAAACACGACGATTCCGACCAAGTTCAGCCAGGTCTTCTCGACGGCCGACGACAACCAGCCTGCGGTGACCATCAAGGTCTTCCAGGGTGAGCGCGAAATCGCCGCCGGCAACAAGGGCCTGGGCGAATTCAATCTGGAAGGCATCCCGCCAGCAGCACGCGGTACGCCACAGATCGAAGTGACCTTCGACATCGACGCCAACGGCATCTTGCATGTCGGCGCGAAAGACAAGGCCACCGGCAAGGAAAACAAGATCACGATCAAGGCCAATTCCGGCTTGACCGAGGCGGAAATCCAGAAGATGGTGAAAGACGCCGAATTGAACGCGGAAGAAGACAAGAAGGTCAAAGAATTGGCCGAGTCGCGCAACCAGGCCGATGCTCTGGTACACTCGACCCGGAAATCCTTGACCGAATACGGCGACAAGCTGGACGCGGGCGAGAAAGAGAAGATCGAAGCGGCGATCACCGACCTGGAAGCAAGCATCAAGGCGGGCGACAAGGCTGAGATCGACGCCAAGGTGGAAGCACTGTCGAGCGCATCGCAGAAACTGGGCGAAAAAATGTATGCCGACATGCAAGCGCAGCAAGCTGCCGGCGGCGCGGAAGGTGCACAGCAAGCTGCTGGCGCATCCGATGCAGGCGCCAAGCAAGACGACGTTGTCGACGCTGACTTCAAAGAAGTCAAAGACAGCAAGTAATTGTCTTGCGCTCCCATGAACTGGGGGCAGCCGGGCTGAACGCTACATCGCGGGATTAGCCGCGAAGACCGGCCGAGCCGAGTCGCTGCGCCTAGCGCAGCACTCGACTCGGCTTTTTCGTGTAATTTTTACATCAGTAGATAGACTGCAAGGTGCCGACAACATGGCAAAGCGTGATTTTTACGAGACACTCGGTGTCGCAAAAAATGCTTCGGAAGAAGAGATCAAAAAGTCTTACCGTAAACTGGCGATGAAATACCATCCGGACCGCAATCCGGATAGCAAGGAATCGGAAGAAAAGTTTAAGGAAGTCAAAGAAGCCTACGAGATGCTGACCAATCCGGAAAAGCGCGATGCGTATGACCGCTACGGTCACGCGGGCGTGGACCCGAACATGGGCGGCGGAGGCGGCTTCGGCGGCGGTGCTGGCGGCTTTGCCGACAGCTTCGGCGATATCTTCGGCGACATCTTTGGCGGCGGCGGTGGACGCAGCCGCAATGCGGGTCCACAGGTGTACCGTGGCGCTGACTTGCGCTACAACCTGGAAATTACACTGGAGCAAGCTGCTCACGGCTTCGACACGACCATCCGCGTGCCGAGCTGGGACAAGTGCGACACTTGCCACGGCAGCGGCGCCAAGCCGGGCACCTCGCCCACCACTTGCGGTACTTGCGGTGGCCACGGCCAGGTGCGCATGCAGCAAGGTTTCTTCAGCATCCAGCAAACCTGCCCGAAATGCCATGGCAGCGGCAAGGTCATTACGGACCCGTGCACGCCATGCGGCGGCGCCGGTCGCATCAAGCGCAACAAGACCCTGGAAGTGAAAATTCCAGTCGGTATCGACAACGGCATGCGTATCCGTTCGTCCGGCAACGGCGAACCGGGCACGAATGGCGGTCCGTCGGGCGACCTGTATGTGGAAATCCACATCAAGCCGCACGCCGTGTTCCAGCGCGAAGGCGACGACCTGCATTGCGAAATGCCGATCTCGTTTGCCAAGGCGGCTTTGGGCGGCGAAATCGAAGTGCCTACCCTGAACGGCAAGGTGTCGTTCACGATTCCTGAAGGCACCCAGTCGGGCAAGACCTTCCGCCTGAAAGGCAAGGGCATCAAGGGCGTGCGCTCCGGTTACGCGGGCGACCTGTTCTGCCACGTGGCCATTGAAACACCCGTGAAACTGACGGAAAAACAGAAAGACCTGCTGCGCGACTTTGAAAAGTCGACGACCGAGGGCGGTGCCAAGCACAGTCCGCAAAGCAAGACCTGGAAAGACAAGGTCAAGGATTTTTTTGAGTAAGCACACGTAAGACCATGCGCCGGGATGCTCACACATCCCGGCGTTTTTTTACCCAGGTTGACTGGCATCTGCGCGCATCGCACGCTAACGCAGGCGATCGGCGCGCTGCTCAACCGAACTCACAGAATGGGAGCGATATGACCGAACAGAAAAGCGGCCTGGCCCTGGCGGAACTGCTGCAGCGTAACCGCCGCTGGGCCGACTCGATGGTGGCGAAAGACCCGAATTTCTTCAAAAACCTGGAAGCGCAGACCTCGCCCGAATACCTGTGGATCGGCTGTTCCGACAGCCGCGTTCCCGCCAACGAACTGCTGGGCATGGCGCCTGGCGACGTGTTCGTGCACCGCAATATCGCCAATGTGGTCGTGCATTCCGACCTCAATTGCCTGTCCGTCCTGCAATTTGCCGTGGACGTGCTGAAAGTCAAACACATCATCATCGTCGGCCATTACGGCTGCAAGGGCGTACACGCGGCCATGACGGGCACGCGCATCGGCCTGGTCGACAACTGGCTGCGCCACGTGCAGGACGTGGGCCAGAAGCACGAGCGCTACCTGGGCGACGTGCTGACCAGCCGCCAGCGCGGCGACCGCCTGTGCGAGCTGAACGTGGTGGAACAGGTCTTGAACGTGTGCCAGACCACCATCGTGCAGGATGCGTGGGAACGGGGCCAGGAACTCAGCGTCCATGGCTGGGTCTATGGCTTGAAGGATGGCTTGCTGAACGACCTGGAAGTGACCGTCACGGCTGGCCATGAGCTGGCGCCGCGCATGGCGGCCCGCCTGGCCCGCTACGAAGCAACGGCGTAAGCAACGCCGGCGCAGCGCTTACGGCGCGGCGCCGGCGAGGCGGGCCAGGTAATCGGCCGCCTCTTGTACTCCCTCCTGCGCCGCCTGGCGCAGCCAGGTCCTGGCCTGGGAAAGATCCTGGGGCGTGCCCCGGCCTTCGGCCAGCGCCACGCCATAGTGGTAGCGGGCCAGCCGCGCATAGGCGGCATCGTCGTTGGTGTGGGCGCCGCGCCGCATCAGCGCCGTCGCCTGCACCAGGTCCTTGGGCACGCCCACGCCCGTTTCATACAGCTGGGCCAGCCAAATCATCGAATACACATCGTTCCAGCGCCGGATGCAGTCTTCAAAGATGGCGACGGCCGCCGCATGGTCGCCCGTCTTGTCGGCCGCATAGCCGTACAAGCACTTGATGCGCTTGTCGCTGCGCACATAGGCTTTGTAGCTGAGGTCGCCTTCATCCTGGCTATCCTGGGCATGGACGGGAACGGCGAACAGCAAGGCGAGCAGCAGGGCGTAGGGGGACATGGTTTTCCTGGGAATCGGTTGAAGCTTGGTAGGCAAGCAAGTTGCGTGCTAGCGCAGTCCAGGAGCGATCGATGCGGGAACGTGCCGCCGCTGTGCCAATTCGGGACAGCGGCTGTTGCGGCGCGGCGCAACGCGCCCCGCATATCCATATAGTAAATGCTTCGTTTGCAGGCAGGGCCGGCCGGCATACAGTGGACTTCCCCTGACTATTTGCGGATTCTTATGTCGGCCGTCCTGAAACCCGTGCTTTCCAGCAGCCACTTCCGTATCGAAACTTTCGATGCGCCGCTCGGCGCGCAAGTGCTGGGACTGGACTTGTCGCAGCCGCTGTCGCTGGGCGACTTCCAGCGCCTGCACCACGCTCACCTCGACCATCACGTGCTGGTCTTCCGCGACCAGCGCATCACGCCGCAGCAGCAGGTGGATTTCAGCCGCCGCTTCGGTCCCCTGCAAATCCACGTGCTGCGCCAGTTCCAGCTGCCCGCGCAACCGGAAGTGCTGATCATCTCCAACATCGTCGAGGATGGCCAGCCCATCGGCCTGGGCGATGCGGGCCATTTCTGGCATTCGGACCTGTCGAACAAGGAAGTGCCCAGCCTCGGCTCCATGCTGCACGCGCAAGAGTTGCCGGACGAGGGCGGCGATACCGTGTTTGCCAACATGCACCTGGCGTGGGAAAGCTTGCCGGCCGCGCTGCGCCACGCCGTGCGCGGTGCCCGTGCCGAACACAGCTACTTGAGCCAGTATGAGGAATTGCGCCGCCGCAACCCATGGCGGCCCGCCCTGACGCAGGCGCAGATCGAGGAAGTCAAACCCGTGACGCACCCGGTGGTGCGCGTGCACCCGGAAACGGGACGCCGCACCCTGTTTGTCAGCGAACATTTCACCACACGCATCGTCGGCTTGCCCGACGATGAAAGCCGCGCCCTGCTCGACGAGCTGTTCGCCCACAGCGTGCGCCCCGAGCACCTGTATGTGCACCGCTGGCAGCCGCATGACCTGGTGTTCTGGGACAACCGTTCCCTGATGCACCTGGCCACCGGTTGCCCGCCCGACCAGCGCCGCAAACTCTACCGCACCACCATCGAAGGCGATGCGCCGTACTGATTTTTCCCCGTAGCCTGACCCAAGGAGTGTCCATGTTGCAGATCTCTACCTTTCCCCGTCGCCTGCTCGCCGCCTTCGTCCTGCTGTGCATGGCGATGCCCATGGCCCGGGCCGAAGGACAGATCCGCATCGCGGGCCAGCACGGCATCACCTTCTTGCTGCTCAATATTGCGCAGGAACAGAAACTGATCGAAAAGCATGGCAAGCAGCAGGGCGTGGACGTCAAAGTCGAATGGATTACCCTGTCCGGCGGCCCTGCCATCAATGACGCTTTGTTGTCCGGCAATATCGATATCGCGGGCGCGGGCCTGGGGCCGTTGTTGACGATCTGGGACCGCACGAAAGGCCGGCAGAATGTGCGCGGCGTGGCGTCGCTGGGCAATTTTCCCTACTATTTGATCAGCAACAATCCCAAGGTGAAAACCCTGGCAGACTTGACGGACAAGGACCGCATCGCCTTGCCCGCCGTGTCCGTCTCCGTCCAGGCGAGGATATTGCAGATGGCGGTGGCGAAACAGTGGGGCGACAAGGAATTCGCCCGTCTCGATAAAATCACGCAAACCCTGCCGCACCCGGACGCGGCGGCCGCCATCATCGCCGGCGGCACGGAGCTGACTGGCCACTTCGGCAATTCGCCGTTCCAGGAACAGGAGCTGGCGCACAACCCGAACGCCCATATCCTCCTGAATTCGTATGACGTGCAGGGCGGGCCCAGCTCGTCGACCTTGCTGTATGCGACGGAAAAATACCGCAAGGACAATCCCAAGACTTACCGCGCCTTCATCGCCGCACTGGCGGAAGCGGCGCAGTATGCGAGCAGCAATCCGCAGGGAGCGGTCGACATCTATATCAAGGTAAACAAGAGCAAGGTGGAGCGTAACCTGCTGCTGAAAATCTTTGCCAACCCGCAAGTGCAGTTCAAGATCGCGCCGCAAAATACCTATGGCCTGGCGCAATTTCTGCACCGCGTGAACGCCATCCGCAACTTGCCCGACAGCTGGCGCGATTATTTCTTTGACGACCCTGCCATCACGCAAGGAGGCTGACGTGAACGCACCCGCCTTTCATTTGGTGCGCCCGCCCGTGGCGGTGGCGCCCTTGCTCAGCGTCAGGAATGTCAGCCTGGAATACCGGACCGAACAGCGCACCGTGCGCGCCACGCACGACGTCAGTTTCGACGTGTTCCGGGGCGACCGGTTCGTGCTGCTGGGACCGTCCGGCTGCGGCAAGTCGTCCCTGTTGAAAGCCGTGGCCGGTTTCATTGCGCCGCGCGCGGGCAGCATCGCCATGCAGGAAAAAGTCATCACGAAGCCGGGGCCGGACAGGGTCGTCGTGTTCCAGGAATTCGACCAGTTGCCGCCCTGGAAAACCGTGCTGGAAAATGTCATGTTCCCCTTGCTTGCCAGCAAGCGGCTGGACAAGGTGGCGGCCCGCGAGCGTGCCCATCACTGGATCGCCAAGGTGGGCCTGGCCGGTTTTGAAGATGCCCATCCGCATACTTTGTCGGGCGGCATGAAGCAGCGGGTGGCCATCGCGCGCGCGCTGGCCATGCAGCCGGAAGTGCTGCTGATGGATGAACCGTTTGCCGCCCTCGACGCCCTCACGCGGCGCAAGATGCAGGAAGAGCTGAGCCGCCTGTGGGAAGAGCTGCGTTTTACGCTCGTGTTCGTCACGCATTCGATCGAGGAAGCCTTGGTGGTGGGCAACCGCATCCTGCTGCTGTCGCCCCATCCGGGCCGCGTGCGCGCCGAGCTGAACAGCCATCAGTTCGGCTTGCACAGCGGGGGCAGCGCGGAATTCCAGGCCGCCAGCAGGCGCATCCACGGTCTGCTGTTCGATGAGGATGTTGTTAGCGTCCAGCAAGCGGAGCAGCCGCAGCGGGAGGCCGTATGAGCGCGCTGCTGGAACCGCCGATCCGCCAGGAGTTCGTGTACGCGGCGCCGCCGCCGGCCGGCGTGGCCGCCGAGCGGCCGCTGTCGCGCTGGCAGCGCCTGGGCCAGCATGCGCTGTGGCGCAAGGCCTTCATTTTGCTTAGCCTCGCTTTGCTGTGGGAGGGTGCGGCGCGCTGGACGCACAACGATTTATTGTTGCCCAGTTTTCTGCAGACGGCGCAGGCGTTCATCGGCGGCATCGCCAGCGGCGAATTGCTCACGCGTACGGCCGCGTCCCTCGTGGTGTTGCTGCAAGGCTATGCGGTGGGCGTGCTGGCCGCCTTCGTGCTGACCCTGTTGGCCGTGTCCAGCCGCATCGGACGCGACGTGCTGGAAACCCTGACGGCCATGCTCAATCCCTTGCCGGCCATCGCCCTGCTGCCGCTGGCCTTGCTGTGGTTCGGCCTGGGACGCGCCAGCCTGATCTTCGTCATCGTCCATTCCGTGATGTGGCCGCTGGCCTTGAATACGTATGCGGGCTTCCAGGGCGTGCCCGAGACCCTGCGCATGGCGGGCCGCAACTACGGGCTGAGCGGCTTGCGCCTGGTGCTGCACATCCTCGTGCCGGGCGCCTTGCCGTCCATCGTCTCGGGCCTCAAGATTGGCTGGGCGTTTGCCTGGCGCACCCTGATCGCGGCCGAACTGGTATTTGGCACCACGTCGGGCCAGGGCGGCCTGGGCTGGTACATTTTCCAGAACCGCAACGAGCTCTACACGGACAAGGTGTTTGCGGGCCTGGCAGCCGTCATCGTCATCGGTCTGCTGGTGGAAAACATCGGTTTTCGCAGCCTGGAACGCGTCACCCTGAAACGCTGGGGCATGCAGCGATAGTTACTTGACAGTTACTTCAGCATGCTGCGCGCCGCCGCGACGATTTGCCGCGACAGCTGTTCCAGGCGCGGCGACTGTACTTTCCACGTGTGCCAGTACAGGGCCACGTCGGCCGGGGTCTTGGGCGTGAGCATTTCCACCAGTTCGCCGTCCGCGTTCGCCTTGAGCAGCAATTCCGGCACCATGCCGTAGCCCAGGCCGTAGCGGATGGCGTTGAAGTGCGAGGTGGCGCCCGGCACGTAATGGCAGGGGTAGGCGCCTTCGGGCAAGCCCAGCGCCTCCTGCAGGTACGACGACTGCAGGGTGTCCTTGCGCGTGTAGGCGACGACGGGCGCCGTGCGCGCCGCCTTGCGCGTCAGGCCATGCGCGAACCACTGCTGGCGGAACGCGGGCGTGGCCACCAGCCAGTAGCGCATCACGCCCAGCGGCTCGGCCGTGCAGCCGCGCATGGGTTTCGCTTCCGTGCTGATGCAGCCGATGGCCATGCCCGTCTCCAGCAAGGTATAGGTGTGGTCCTGGTCTTCCACGGTCAGGTCCAGCAGCACGCGCTCGCGTATCAGCACTTCGGACAGGGCAGGGAAGAACCACGTGCCCATCGAGTCGGCGTTCAGCGCCAGCACCAGGGTCAGCGGGGCATCCTGCTGCACCGCCAGTTCCGCCTGCAAGTCCGCTTCCAGCAGCTTGGCCCGCTTCAGATACTGCATCAGCCGCTGGCCCATGCGCGTGGCGCGCGCGGGACGGCTGCGCACGATCAAGGCATTGCCCAGCTGGCTTTCCAGCGCCCGCACGCGCTGCGAAATGGCGGGCGACGTCAGGTGCAGCTGCAGCGCCGCCTGTTCGAAACTGCCCGTTTCGACGACGGCGCGGAACGCTTCCGTGTGCTTGGGATTCAGGTTCATGGTACGTGCCTAACATAAGAAAAATTTATCAATACTAAATAATACTTACTTTTCATAAGGATAGGTGTGTTGCAGTGCACAATGCTTCTTTGATGGGGTGCCGCGCGCAGGCGCGGGGCCTCCTGGCAGCAAAGGAATGACCATATGGACACGCAAGATACGGCGCAGGACAGTGAAAAAAGCGGCGCGAAAGACAGCGCGAAAGACGGCAGCGGCGCCGCCCGCAAGCCGCCATCGACGCTGGCGCGCAATCTGAAATTCGGCCTGGGACTGACCCTGGGCCTGGGCTTGTCCGCAGCCCTGGCGGGCGGCTACTGGCTGCGCCAGGTATGGCAGGATCTGCCGGCCGTCGAGCATCTGGCCCAGTACAAGCCCGCGCTGCCGCTGCGGATTTTTTCCAGCGAAGGCGAGCTGCTGGCTGAATACGGCGAAGAGCGCCGCGAATTCCTGCCCTTGAAGGATATCCCCCTGCGCATGCGCCAGGCTTTATTGGCCATCGAGGATGCGCGCTTCTACGAACACGGTGCCGTCGACTTCTATGGCCTCACGCGCGCGACCCTGGCCAACGTCGTCACGGGCCACCATGCGCAGGGCGCCAGCACCATCACCATGCAGGTGGCGCGCGACTTCTTCCTGTCGCGCGAAAAGACCGTGCAGCGCAAGCTGACGGAGATGCTGCTCGCCTACAAGCTGGAACAGCACTACGGCAAGGACAAGCTGCTGGAACTGTATATGAACCAGATTTACCTGGGCGAGCGTTCCTACGGCTTTTCCGCCGCCTCGAACATCTATTTCGACAAGCCCCTGGCCGAGGTCAGCATCGCCGAGGCGGCCATGCTGGCCGGCTTGCCGAAAGCGCCATCGGCCTACAACCCCGTCGCCAATCCCCAGCGTGCCACCGTGCGCCAGCATTACATCCTGCAGCGCATGCGCGAACTGGGCTACATCACGCCAGCCGAATACGAGGCCGCCGTGGCGGAAAAGCTGGCCCTGAACAAGGACCGCAACAGTTCCGTGCACGCGGCCGCGTATGCGGTCGAGGAAGCGCGCCAGCTGATCCTGCAAAGCTATCCCGAAGGCGCCTACAGCATGGGCCTGGACGTGACGACGACCATCCGCATGGCGCCGCAGCGGGCGGCCGACAAGGCGCTGCGCGACGGCTTGCTGAATGCGCAGGCGCGCCGCGGCTACCGCGGCCCGGAAGCGCGCCTGGCTGCTTCGCAAGACAGCGTGGCGCGCCAGCTGGCCGCCTATCCGGACAGCGGCGAGCTGCGCGCCGCGCTGGTGCGCAAGGTGGAGAGCAGCGGTGCGCGCCAGATCAAGGCGCAGCTGCGCAATGGCGACGAGATCGTGCTCACGGCCTCGGATGCGCGCCTGGGCGGCAAGCTGCAGTGGGATGGCAAGCGCGCCATCGTCGAGGGCAGCGTGATCCGCGTGGTGCATGACGGGGCCAAGAACCGCTGGCTGGTGAGCCAGCTGCCCGAGATGGAAGGCGCGCTCATTTCCGTCGATGCGCACAGCGGCGAGATCGTCGCCATGGCGGGCGGTTTCGATTTCTACCGCAACCACTACAACCACGCCACGCAGGCCTACCGCCAGCCCGGTTCCAGCTTCAAGCCCTTCGTGTATTCGGCGGCGCTGGAAAAGGGATACTTTCCCGGCACGTCCGTGGACGATACGCAGCGCCTGCTGCTGCCGCAGGAAACGGGCGCGCAGCCGTGGCGGCCGCGCAATTACGGCAACAACTATGAAGGCTTCATCAGCGTGCGGCGCGGCCTGGTGCGCTCGAAAAACCTGGTGGCCGTCAGCCTGATGCAGGCGGCCGGTCCCGCCTACGTGCAGCACTACGCCACGCGCTTCGGTTTCGAGAGCGCGCGCAATCCCGTCTCCTTGCCGCTGGCCTTGGGCGCGGGCGCCGTCACCCCGCTGCAGCTGGCGCAATCGTATGCCGTGTTTGCCAATGGCGGCGTGCAGATGCCGCCGACATTGATCAAGGAAGTGCGCAGCCGCAGCGGCGCGGTGCTGTATAGCGATGCGGCGCCCCGCGCCAAGGGCGAGCCGGCACCCGGCACGCAAGTCATCTCCACGCGCAATGCCTACGTCATGGACAGCATGCTGCGCGACGTCGTCAAGAGCGGCACGGGACGCGGCGCGCTGGCGCTGGGCAGGGGCGACGCGGCCGGCAAGACGGGCACCTCGAACAATGCGTATGACGCCTGGTTCGCGGGCTATTCCTCGGGCCTCGTGTCCGTCGTCTGGCTCGGCTACGACCAGCCTAAGAGCTTGGGCAACGCCACGGGCGGGACGCTGGCGCTGCCCGTCTGGCGCGACTACATGCAGGTGGCCGTGCAAGGCCGCCGCGAGCAGGTACTGGCCGAACCGCAGGGCCTGGCCCTGCTCGATGGCGACTACGTGTATGCCGAATACCTGGCCGGCGACTGCCTGCAGGACAGCCATGCCTTCATCCACAGCAGCGTCAGTTGCGGCAGCGGCGCGCCCGGCAGCCTGGGCGCCGACACGCGCCTGGCGAACGGCGAACAGCGCGGCACCAGCGGCGCCGGCCATGAGGCGCGGGCCCTGAGCGAAGCGCGCGAACGCGAACAAATTCTCAAATCATTTTCGGAAGAGTAAGACCATGCTGTTATATACGATTTACCTGGTGGCGATTGTCGCCGAAGCGATGTCCGGCGCCATCATGGGCATGCGGCGCGGCATGGACTTGTTCGGCATCTGCATGATCGGCACCGTCACGGCGCTGGGCGGCGGCACCGTGCGCGACGTGCTGCTGGGGCACTATCCGCTGGGCTGGATCGCGCATCCCGAGTACCTGCTGTTTACCATCGGCGCGGCCATCGTCACGGCCTTTGTCGCGCGCTACCTGCACCACCTGCGCGCCGTCTTTTTGCTGGTCGACGGCCTGGGCCTGGTGGCGTTTTGCGTGATCGGCTGCGACATCGCCATGTCGGCCAAGATGCATCCGGCCATCGTCGTGCTGGCGGGGATGATCACGGGCGTCTTCGGCGGCCTGCTGCGCGACATCCTGTGCAACCAGATTCCCCTCGTGCTGCAGCGCGAAGTGTATGCCACCGTGGCCCTGTTTACGGGCAGCCTGTACGTGGGTTTGCTGTACTTCCAGGTCGACAGCTCGGTGGCCCAGCTGGCATCCATCGGCGCCGGCTTCCTGTTCCGTTTCCTGGCCCTGCATTTCGAGTGGCGCCTGCCGAATTTTAACGGCGACCGCATCCGGGGTTTCGAGTAGCGGCAGCTGCGCGACTATTTTTACGCGCATTTAACCCCTTTTTCTCCGCCGCCGCGTTTCATGTTGGACACCCCAGCCAAGCGGAGAAGAAGCGATGTCCAGCGCCCTCAAGATCACCGTGATACTGTCCCTGCTGCTGTCGGCAGGCTGCCATGCCGCCGGCACGGCGCCGCGCAAGACCCTGGCGCCGTTTGTCAGCGAGCAGGCGCTGAGCAGCTACCTGCAGCAAGTGCAGGCACGCCAGGAGGCGCTGCTGCTGAAGCAGCAGAAACTGCAGCGCGCCACGGCGCAGTACATGGCCGCGCCCCCGCCGGCGCCGCCGGCCGCGCCCATGGCGGCGAAAGCGGCACCGGCGGCATCGGCGGAGGCGGCCGAATCGGTCACCAATGTGCAGACGGCGGGCGTGGACGAAGGCGGCATCGTCAAGCTGCATGGCAAGCACCTGGTGATGCTCCGGCGCGGCAAGCTGTTTACCGTGCAGGTGGGCGGCAATGCCTTGCAGCCCGTCGCCTCGCTCGACGCGTTCGCGCCTGGCAGCGACCCGTCGGGCAGCTGGTATGACGAGATGCTGATCGATGGCGACACGGTGGTGGTGATCGGCTACAGCTACAGCCGCGGCGGCACGGAGATCGGCCTGTTCGACATCGCGGCAGACGGCAAGCTGGCCTACCGTTCCACCTACCACCTGCGCTCCAACGATTATTATTCCTCGCGCAATTACGCCAGCCGTTTGATCGGCAGCAAGCTGGTGTTCTATTCGCCCTTGTCGCTGCACTTGCGCCGTGGCGACCCGTTCGGCGGCTTTCCCGCGCTGCGCCGCTGGCGTCCCGATGCCGTGCCATCGGACTTCAAGCGCATCGCCCCGGCCACGCGCATCTACCGCACCGACGAAGAACCGGAACCGGGTACCAGTCTGGCCCTGCACACGGTCACCGTGTGCGACCTGGCGCAGCGCGACATGCGCTGCGAAGCCACCGTCGTCATGGGGCCGCAGGGGCGCGTGTTCTACGTCTCGGGCGAATCCGTGTACGTGTGGACGACGCGCCGGGGCAGCGATTCTGGCCTGTTCCGCATCCCCCTCGACGGCAGCGCGCCCAGCGCCCTCAAAGTGGCCGGCGCACCCGTCGACCAGTTCTCGTTCCTGGAAAGCGCTGACGGCCACCTGAACGTCCTGCTGCGCGCCGAAGGGCAGGGCGACGCCATGTGGGATGGCACGCGGGGCCAGGGCGACATGGCCTTGCTGCGCGTGCCCCTGGCCTCGTTTTCCGATGGCCGCGACAGCGCGCCGGCCGGCAGCTACCAGCCGCTGCCCGGCGGTGGCGGCTATGGACTGCAGAACCGCTATGTGGGCGCGTATCTGTTGTACGGCAATCCGGGCAATCCCGGACGCCGCAAGGCGGACCAGGCCTGGCCGCGCCAGCCCTTGTATGCCGTGCGCTGGGCCGATGGGGGCAGCGTGCAAGCCTTGTCCCTGCCGCATGGCGTGGAACGCATCGAAGCGCTGGGCGATGACGCCGTGGTAATCGGCGCACAGGGCAAGGATCTGCATTTCAGCAGCATCCGCCTGGGGACGCAGGCGGCGGTTGCCACGCGCTATATCCGCGCCGATGCGGCGCAGGGCGAATCGCGCAGCCACGGCTTTTTCTACAAGCCGCAAGCGGCAAACGAGGGCGTGATCGGCCTGCCCATCCTGGGTGCGGACGAGCGGGCAGGCTTGAACAAGTCATCGGCGTCCGTGCTGTACCTGCGCAACAGCGGCTTGCAATTGACGGAGCTGGGCGCGCTGGCGGCGCGGCCCGGCCAGCCCCCGGACGATGGCTGCCGCGCGTCCTGCGTGGACTGGTATGGCAATGCGCGTCCCCTGTTCCTGCAGGGCCGGGTCTTTGCCTTGCTCGGCTATGAACTGGTGGAAGGCGCGCTCAAGGAGGGGCAGGTCCGCGAAGTGCGCCGCATCAGCTATGCACCAGCCGCACGCTGACGCGATGGCGAGCGACGCGCGGCATTTGTCGCTGCCGCGCAGTTCGGCTACACTGGATCGCATGCCCGACACCCTACTCACTGCCACGGATGAAGACCTGATGCTGCGCTACGGCGCCGGCGACCTGCCGGCGTTCCGCGAATTGTACCGGCGCCATAGCCAGGGCCTGTACCGCTTCGTGGCCTGGCGCGCACCGCGCCGCGCGTGGGTGGACGAGATCGTGCAGGATGCCTGGGCCAGCCTGCATGCGGTGCGCACGGGCTACCAGCCGCAGGCCGCGTTTCGCACCTATCTGTACCAGATCGCGCGCAACCGCCTGATCGACCTGCTGCGCCAGCGGGAAGGGCAGGAACAGGAGGAAACGGGCGAGCTGGCGGACGAGGGCGCATCGCCGCTGCAGTCGCTGGAGCAGAAACGGCAGCACGCGCTGCTGCATGCGGCCATCGCGGCGCTGCCGGCCGAGCAAAAGGAAGCGCTGGTGCTGCAGCAGTTCAGCGGCATGAGCATCCAGGATATCGCCGTGGTGACGGGGGCGGAAGCGGAAACCGTCAAGAGCCGGCTGCGCTACGCCATGCAGAAGCTGCGGGCGGGACTGGACAGTGCCAATGGCGCGGGAGGACAGGCATGAATACGCACAATCAAGATAACGACGAACGGCACGACGAGGAATTGAACGCGTTGCTGGCCAGCCTGCCGCAGCCGGCGCCTTCCAGCGCGCTCGATGCGGCCATCCTGGCCGATGCGGAAAAGGCCTTGCAGCAGCCGGCAGCGGCCAACGACAGCGCCGATGGCGTGCTGCGCATCCTGCCGGCGAAAAAGGCGCCCGATTCCCTGCAGCGCTGGCGCGTTCCGCTGGGCCTGGCCGCCGCCGTGCTGCTGACGGTGAACATGATCGGCGTGGACTGGTTCGGCTCGAAGCCGGCGCAATTTCCCGTAGTGGGGGAACCGGTCACGCAGGATGTGATGCCCGCGCCTGCCGCCACGGCGTCTGTTGCGTCGCTGGCCGCCGACGCGGCGCCGCAGCCAGCACCGCAGCCAGCACCATTGCCGGCAGCGCCGGCACCGCGCGCACTGGCCAAGATGGCGCCCAGGCCGCCGGCGCAGGCCGAGCCGTCGCCGGCGCCTGTCTTGCGGCCAGAGCCCCGGCTGACGGCGACGGTACCCATCGCTCCTCCTGCACCACCGCCCCCGCCGGCGCCTGCCGCGGCGATGGAGCAACCCATGCAGGCCGAATCGGGCCTGCAGCGCCAGGCGTCCGCGCAACGCGCGCTGGCCATGCCCGCGCCCGTTGCAGCACGTACGATCCCGCTGCCGCCGCCGGCAAAACTGGATGCCTCCGTGTGGCTGGTGAAGATCGATGCCTTGCTCAAGGCAGGCGAAGGCGCGCTGGCGCAGGAGGAATGGGCCGCGTTCAGGCAGGCGTATCCCGATTATCCTGTGGCCGAAGAACTCCGGCACCGGCTGGAAAAGAAGTAGAGCAGAAGGTCGCGCAGGCTACACGATCCCCTTCCTGCGCTCCCACACGGCGCTGCCCACGAAAATGGCGGCGCACACCCACATCACGGCCGGCAAGGCGTTCACGCCCACGGACTGCATCAGCACGCCCGTCAGCAGGGGACCGCCGCCGCTGGTGATGCCCCAGGTGGCGTTGACGATGGCGCTGGCGCTGGTCAGCGACAGGCCCGTAAACCGCTCGCCGCAGGCCACCAGCGCCAGCATGTAGATGCCGCCCGCCGCCGCGCCCAGCAGCAACAGCAAGGTCCACCACAGCCACGGCGTGCCGACGGCGAACGGCAGCAGCGGCAGCAGCAGGCAGACGGCCACGCCGCAGCCGGCGTGCACCCTGGCGCGTCCGAAGCGGTCGGCCATCCAGCCCAGCGCAAATTGCAGGCCCGTGTCGCCCACCAGCACCACGGTGGCCGACAGCAGGGCCAGGTCCGTGCCGATGCCGTGCTCCATCGCATACAGGGGCAGCAGGCTCAATGCCAGGGTATCGAACAGGGCGAAGAAGGCGGCGCCCAGCACGATCATCGGCATGCGCGGCAGGATCAGGGTCCACTGCACGCCATGCTCTTCCGGCTCCCTTTCCGGGCCGCTGTTCGAGATCAGCATCAGACCCGGCACGGCCAGCAGGAACAGCAGGCCGCAGGCGGCGAAGCTCCAGCTGATCTTGTCGTTGAACAGGGCCACGAGGGCAGGGCCGATCAGCTGGAAAAATGTAAAGCTGGTGGTGTACATGGCCACCACGCGGCCCCGCGAATTGTCAGGCGCCAGGCGGTTGACCCACGCCTCGCCGATGGTAAACAGCACGCCCATGGCGCCGCCGAACAGGAAACGCAGCACGCTCCATGCTAGCAGATGGTCGGTGAACTGCATGGCGACTGTCGCCAGCGACGCCGCCCAGACGGCGCCCAGCATGGTGGCGCGCGCGCCGAAGCGCCCCACCCAGCCCGAGACGAACGGCGAGGCGGCCAGGATGCCCAGGGCGCTGACGGCCGTGATCATGCCGATGATGTCCGTGCCCACGCCGCGCTGGTGCAGGGTCAGTGCAGTGACCGGCATGGTGGCGCCCAGGCCCAGGCCCACCACGCCGATGCTGACCACGAGGGCAAAGAAGTCGCGCCATGGCATGTGCTTCATGCTGGCCTCCGCACGGGAGAAAACGGGGTCTGGAGGGCGTGGAAGTGGCGTGGATGCATGTGAAAAAGGGCGACTTTGCCTGCGGCGCTGGTGTTTGGCGCCGGACGGGCATATGATGATTTTAATAAAGGCAATACTGCAAAGCCGTAGTGTAGGCGATGTGTGCCGCCGCTGGCCACGCCCATCGGTGTGGCCGCTGCCTGCGGCTCTGCGGTACAGTGAAGCGAGCGGCAGCGCCGTCATGCGCTGTCATTGGATCGTCACGCCAGCGAGGTAGCACTCTATGCGCCGTCCCATCGTTCTCGTCCCCGCCTGCCAGCGCCAGCTCGGCAGCCACGCCTGGCACATGGCGCAGGACAAATACCTGCACGCCGTGCTGCACGGCGCCGGCTGCATGCCGCTGCTGCTGCCCGCCCTGGGCGCGGCTGCGGACCTGGAAGCGGCGCTGCATATCGCCGACGGCGTCATGCTGACCGGTTCCGCCTCGAACGTCGATGCGCGCCTGTATGGCGAAGACATCCTGCATCCCGACCTGCCGCAAGACCCCGCGCGCGACGCCACCACCTTGCCCCTGATCCGCGCCGCGCTGGCGCGCCAGCTGCCCCTGCTGGCCATCTGCCGCGGCTTCCAGGAAGTCAACGTGGCGCTGGGCGGCAGCCTGCACCAGGCCGTGCACGCGGTGCCGGGCATGCAGGACCACCGCGAAAACGTGTTCGATCCTTTGGCGCGCCAGTACGCGCCCGCGCACCGCATCAAGCTGATGCCCGAAGGCCTGCTGTCGCGGCTGCTGGGCGGCGCGAGCGAAATGCTGGTCAATTCCCTGCATGGCCAGGGCATCGCCCGGCTGGCCGACGGCTTGCTGGTGGAAGCCCTGGCCGACGACGGCCTGGTGGAAGCCTATACGGTGGCCAGCGCCGCCGGTTTTACCCTGGCCGTGCAATGGCACCCCGAATGGCAGGTGGAAGACAACCCGCAGTCGATGCGCCTGTTCGATGCCTTCGGCCAGGCGTGCCGCGATTACCGGGAGCAGCACAGGAAGGCAGGATGACAGGCGCGCCGCCCGCGGTACGCGGCGTTTGATCAAGAGAAGCGCAAGACCAGCGAGAGGGAAACATGGCAATACGCGAAAATTTCACTTATACGGACATGGATTTGTGGCTCAATGAAAAGCGCGTCACGGAAATCGAATGCCTGGTGCCCGACCTGACAGGCGTGGCGCGGGGGAAGATCCTGCCGCGCGGGAAATTTACCCAGGAGCGCGGCATGCGCATCCCGGAAGCGGTGCTGGGCATGACGGTGACGGGCAATTACCCGGTCGACGACGGCGGCTATGACCGCGCCATTTCCAGCACCGACCGCGACATGATCTTGAAGGCCGATCCCACCACCATCACCATGGTGCCGTGGGCCACGGACCCTACCGCGCAAGTCATCCATGACTGCTATTTTTCCGACGGCATGCTGGTCGATTTCGCTCCTCGCTCCGTGCTGCGCCGTGTGCTGAAACTGTATGCGGACAAGGGCTGGAAGCCCGTGGTGGCGCCGGAGCTGGAGTTTTACCTGACGGCGAAGAACATGGACCCGGACCTGCCCTTGAAACCGCCCATCGGGCGCAGCGGGCGGGCCGAGACGAGCCGCCAGGTGTACAGCATCGACGCCGTCAACGAGTTCGATCCCCTGTTCGAGGATATCTACGATTACTGCGAACTGATGAACCTTGACGTCGATACCCTGATCCACGAGATCGGCGCGGGACAGATGGAAATCAACTTCCTGCACGGCGATCCGCTGGGCCTGGCCGACAAGGTGTTTTTCTTCAAGCGCACCCTGCGCGAAGCGGCCCTGAAACACGATATGTACGCCACCTTCATGGCCAAGCCCATGGCGGGCGAACCGGGTTCCGCCATGCACGTGCACCAGAGCGTCGTCGATGCGAAGACGGGCCTGAATATCTTCAGCAACGAGGATGGCTCGGCTGCGCCCATCTTCAAGCACTACATCGCGGGCCTGCAGCGCTACATGCCGTCGGCCATGGCCATCGTTGCGCCCTACGTGAATTCCTACCGCCGCATCGTGCGCCACACGGCCGCGCCCATCAACATCCAGTGGGGCCTGGACAACCGCACCGTGGGCTTCCGCGTGCCCGAGTCGGGCGTGCAGGACCGCCGCGTGGAAAACCGCATCATCGGCGCCGACGCGAATCCCTACCTGGCCCTGGCCGTGACCCTGGCTTGCGGCTACCTGGGCATGACGGAGCAGCTGGAAGCGACGCCGATGATGGTGGGCAGCGCGTATGACCTGAAATTCGAGCTGCCGCAAGGCTTGCCCGAAGCATTGCAACTGCTGCGTGCGGAGGACAAGCTGCGCACGGTGCTGGGCGAGCGCTTCATCGACGTGTATGCGGCCATCAAGGACCTCGAGCACCAGGAATTCATGACTGTCATCAGTCCGTGGGAGCGCGAGCATCTGCTGCTCCACGTCTAGGAAAGGATCGCAATGAGCACAACAAACAATCCGCTGGCGCCCGGCGCCGCGCTGGTCGCCTCCGTGGCGCAGAAAAACGCGGCGCCGCAGGTGTACGACACGGCCGTCATCCAGCAGATGGACTCGGCCCACTACCTGCACCCGTTCACCGATTTCCAGGACCTGGCCGGCAAGGGCGCGCGCGTGATGGTGCGCGGCGACGGCGTCTACCTGTGGGATAGCCAGGGCAGGAAGATCGTCGACGGCATGTCGGGCCTGTGGTGCGTCAACGTGGGCTATGGCCGCACGTCGATCTCGCAAGCCGTGTACCGGCAGATGGAGACGCTGCCGTTCTATAACAGCTTCTTTGGCACGACGAACGTGCCGGCCGCGCAGCTGGCGGCCAAGCTGGCGCAGATCTCTCCGCCGCAGTTCCAGCATGTGTTCTTCACCAGTTCCGGCTCCGAGGGCAACGACACGAATCTGCGCATGGTGCGCCGCTACTGGGACATCCTTGGCCACAAGGAGCGCCATACCGTCATCAGCCGCCACAATGCGTATCACGGCAGCACGGTGGCGGGAGCATCGCTGGGCGGCATGGATGGCATGCATGCGCAGGGCGGCTTGCCGATTCCCGGCATCGCGCATATCGGCCAGCCCAATTATCTGGAGGCTGGCCATGGCTTGACTCCCGAAGAATTCGGTATCAAGGCGGCCGGCTGGCTGGAAGACAAAATCCTCGAGATCGGCGCCGGCAAGGTGGCCGCCTTCATCGGCGAACCGGTGCAGGGCGCCGGCGGCGTCATCATCCCGCCCTCGACCTACTGGCCCGAGATCCAGCGCATCTGCGACAAGTACGGCATCCTCCTGATTGCCGATGAAGTCATCTGCGGCTTCGGCCGCCTGGGGCGCTGGTTCGGCTCCGAGCTGTTCGGCATCAGGCCCGACCTGATCACGTTTGCCAAGGGCGTCACCTCTGGCTACGTGCCACTGGGCGGCGTGCTGGTGGGCGACCGCGTCGCCAAGGTCCTGATCGAACAGGGCGGCGAATTCACGCACGGCTTCACGTATTCCGGCCACCCCGTCGCCTGCGCGGCTGCGCTGGAAAACATCCGCATCATCGAGGAAGAACAATTGGTGGCCAAGGTGGCCGACGATACGGGGCCGTACCTGAAGCAGTGCTTCGCCAGCCTGGGCGAGCATCCGCTGGTGGGTTACGCGGACAGCTGCGGCCTGGTCGCGGGCCTGAACCTGGTGCGTCGGAAGGGCGCCACCGTGCATGACAACGAACTGTTCGACGAGGACCAGGGCGTGGGCATGATCTGCCGCGGCCACATGTTCGACAATGGCGTCATCATGCGCGCCGTGGGCGAGCGCATGATCGTCGCCCCGCCGCTGGTCATGACGCGTGCGCAGATCGACGAGATGCTGGGCTTGATACGGGTGTGCCTGGACAGGACGCATGCGGAAGTGAAAGCGAAGGGCTGGGTGTAGCTGATCGTTGCACCCAAGCGCAAGGGCCGGGGTCGTACCCCGGGGTTTGCTCCTGGGCTGGTGTCGGTTTTTGCCCAATATTGCCGCCATCTGCGCATTTTTTGGACCAGAATCGCGGCAGTTCCGCTAAACTTCCATCTTGGCCGCTACTATAGCGGCCAGTTTTTCATTTTGACACCCTCTTACCCAGAAGCTACCCACACATGACGATAGCAACACCTGCCGCGTCGGCCAGCGACGCCCAAGCGCCTTTTCTGCTGATTGATCAGCTGGTCAAGGAATTCGACGGCGTGCGCGCCGTCGATGCGATTTCCGTGACGATCAACAAGGGCGAGATTTTCGCCTTGCTGGGCAGTTCCGGTTGCGGCAAGTCGACCCTGCTGCGCATGCTGGCCGGTTTCGAGACGCCGACGTCGGGGCGTATCGCCCTGGCGGGCAACAGCATCGTCGATGTGCCGCCGCACCAGCGCCCCATCAACATGATGTTCCAGTCGTATGCGCTGTTCCCCCACCTGTCCGTGTGGGACAACATCGCCTTCGGCCTGCGCCGCGATGGCTTGCCGAAAGCGGAAGTGGCGGCGCGGGTCGAGCAGATGCTGGCGCTGGTGCAGCTGGGCCAATACGCGAAGCGCAAGCCGCACCAGCTGTCGGGCGGGCAGCAGCAGCGCGTGGCGCTGGCGCGCAGCCTGGCCAAGCGGCCGCAATTGCTGCTGCTCGACGAGCCGCTGGGCGCGCTGGATAAAAAACTGCGCGAGCGCACGCAGATGGAACTGGTGAACATCATCGAACAGGTGGGCGTCACCTGCGTGATGGTCACGCACGACCAGGACGAGGCCATGAGCATGGCCACGCGCATCGCCGTCATGAGCGAAGGGCGCATCCTGCAAGTGGGCGCGCCCGGCGAAATCTATGAAACGCCGAACTGCCGCTTCGTGGCCGACTTCATCGGCAGCGTCAACCTGTTCGATGGCCGCATCACGGAAGACGAACCCGATCACGTGATCATCGACACGCCCGACGGCCGCCAGTATGTCGCGCACGGCATCACGGGCAACCTGGGCATGGATGTCTCGGTGGCCGTGCGCCCCGAGAAAATCGGCATCCAGGTCGAACCCCCCGCCCTGGAAGAGCGCGTATCGCCGGCCGAACATGGCTACAACTGCGCCCAGGGCGTGATCGTCGCCATGGCGTACTTTGGCAATGAAACCAGCTACCACGTGCGCCTCGACAGCGGCACGGTGGTGAAAGTCTCGCGCACCAACGCGGCCCGCCACGATGTCTCGCGCCTCGAGCGCGAGCAGCGCGTGTGGGTATGGTGGGATGGCGCCGACATCGTCGTGCTGACCAGCTGAGGCCATCATGACGTCCCTCCTGCAATCGCTGCGCCACATCGTCACCCTGCGCTGGCTCACGGGCCGCAATGCCGTCATCGCCGTGCCTTCGCTGTTCCTGGCGGCCGCCTTCCTGGTGCCGTTCCTGATCGTGCTGCGTATCAGCCTGTCCGACATGGATACGGCGGGCAGTCCGTTCGGCGGCTTGCTGTCGTACGTCGACGGCATCGTCGTGCTGAAGGTGAAAGTCGCCAATTACCTGTTCATCGCCGCCGATGAACTGTATCTGCTTACCTATCTCAGTTCCATCAAGTACGCGGCCATTACCACGGCCATCTGCCTGTTTATCGGCTACCCGTTCGCCTACTTCATGGCGCGCGCCAGGCCGTCGATCCGCCCCGTGCTGATGATGCTGGTGATGCTGCCGTTCTGGACCTCGTTCCTGCTGCGCGTGTATGCGTGGAAGGGCATCCTGGCCAACCACGGCCTGCTCAACGACCTGCTGCTGGCGCTGGGCGTGGTGAGCGAACCGCTGCACATGATGAATACCTCGTTCTCGCTGGTCGTCGGCATGGTGTACGCCTACCTGCCGTTCATGATCCTGCCCCTGTACGCCAATCTGGTCAAAATGGACATGCGCTATCTGGAAGCGGCGGCCGACCTGGGCGCCACGCCCTTGCAGGCATTCTGGCGCATCACCGTGCCCCTGTCGAAGTCGGGCATCATCGCCGGCGCCATGCTGGTGTTCATTCCGTCCGTGGGCGAATACGTGATCCCCGAGCTGCTGGGCGGCCCGGAAACGCTGATGATCGGCCGGGTGCTGTGGGATGAATACTTCACGAACAACGACTGGGCAATGGCCTCGTCCGTGACGGTGCTGGTGATCCTGCTGATCCTCGTGCCGATGGCGATTTTTAACAAATACAAGACGGACCAGGACGCGGAGAAACAAGCATGAACGGACGTAATTTCCTGCAGCGCTGGTTCGGCCGCGGCTGGCTCTCGCTGGGCTATCTGTTCCTGTACCTGCCCATCATCGTGCTGATCGTCTTCTCGTTCAACAGCTCGCGCCAGGACATGGTGTGGAGCGGCTTTTCGCTGCGCTGGTACAGCGAGTTGATGAGCGACACGGAAATCATCTCGGGCTTTGGCCTGTCCCTGAAGATCGCCTTCATGTCGGCGACGTCTTCCGTCATCCTCGGCACGTTTGCCGCCTTTGCCCTGACCAACTACCAGCGCTTCCGCGGCCGCACGCTGTTTTCGTCCATGGTCAGCGCGCCGCTGGTGATGCCGGAAGTGATCATCGGCTTGTCCTTGCTGCTGATGCTCGTGTCCATGCAGAAGGTCTTCGGTTTCCCCGAGCGGGGCGTGCTGACCATCTGGCTGGGCCACACCCTGCTGGGCATGGCGTATGCGGCCGTGGTGGTGCAGTCGCGCCTGCAGGAGATGAGCAAGTCGCTGGCCGAGGCGGCGATGGACCTGGGCTGCCGCGCGCATCAGGTCTTCTTCCTCGTGACCCTGCCGAACATCACGCAAGCGCTCGCCTCGGCCTGGCTGCTGACGTTCACCCTGTCGCTCGATGACGTGGTGCTGTCGGCCTTCTTGTCCGGCCCCGGCTCGACGACCATGCCGCTGGTGATCTTTTCGCGCGCGCGCCTGGGGCTGGACCCGCGCGTGAACGCCATCGCCGCGCTCACCATCCTCGCCGTGACGATCGCCGTAATCGTGTACGCGGTGATGCTGGCGCGCGCCGACCGCAGACGCCGCAAGCAGATGTCTGCGGCGTATTCGGCGGACTAGGAGTAAGCTGGCGTCTTCACCTTTCAGGAGACGGCGATGACGGAAAACACCAGCTGGCACGCACGTGCCGCAGAGATCAAAATCGATGGCCGTACCTTCATCGATGGCGAACGGATGGCGGCGAATTCCGGCCAGACGTTCGACAACCTGTCTCCCATCGATGGGCGCTCGCTGGGGGCGGTGGCGCGCTGCGATGGCGCAGACGTGGATGCGGCCGTGCAGGCGGCCCGCGCCGCTTTCGACGACCGCCGCTGGGCGGGCAAGTCTCCCGCGCAGCGCAAGCGGATTTTGATCAAGTTTGCCGACCTGGTGCAGAAATACGCTCCCGAGCTGGCCCTGCTGGAAACCCTGGACATGGGCAAGCCGATCAAGTACAGCCAGAGCGTGGACGTGGGCGCCACGGCCAACTGCCTGCGCTGGTATGGCGAGGCGATCGACAAGATCTACGATGAAATTGCGCCCACGCCGGCCAACAGCCTGGCGCTGATCACGCGCGAACCGGTGGGCGTGGTCGCCGCCATCGTGCCGTGGAACTACCCGATGATCATGGCGGCCTGGAAGATCGCGCCCGCGCTCGCGGCCGGCAACAGCGTGATATTGAAACCGTCGGAAAAATCCCCGTTAACGGCCCTGCGCCTGGCCGATATCGCGCTGGAAGCGGGCGTGCCGAAAGGCGTCTTCAACGTGCTGCCCGGCTACGGCAACGAGGCGGGCGCCGCACTGGCGCTGCACATGGATGTCGATTGCATCGGCTTTACGGGGTCCACGCGCACGGGGAAACTGATCGTGCAGATGGCGGGCCAGTCGAACCTGAAACGGGCCTGGACGGAACTGGGCGGCAAGTCCGCCAACATCGTCTGCGCCGATTGCCCGGACCTGGACAAGGCCGTGGCCACTGCCGTCGGCGCCATCTTTTTCAACCAGGGCGAAAGCTGCAACGCGCCGTCGCGCCTGTTCGTGGAAGAGTCGATCAAGGACGCATTCCTGGCCAAGGCGCTGGCCATGCTGCCCCGCTTCCAGCCGGGCGACCCGCTCGACGAAGCCACCGTCATGGGCGCCATCGTCGACGCCACGCAGATGAGTACCGTCATGGGCTATATCGCGGCGGGCAAGAACGAGGGCGCGCAACTGCTGGGCGGCGGCGACGCCGTGCGCACGGAGACGGGCGGCTACTACGTGCAGCCCACCGTCTTCGGCGTGGATGCCGGCATGACGATCGCGCGCGAGGAGATCTTCGGACCCGTCTTGTCCGTGCTTGGCTTTACGGACATCGCCGAGGCGGTAAAGCAGGCAAATGCCACGCCGTACGGCTTGCAGGCTGCCGTGTGGACTTCCGACATCAGCAAGGCCATCCAGACGGCGCGCGCGCTGCGCGCCGGCACCGTGCACGTGAACCAGTACGACGGCGACGACATCACCGTGCCGTTCGGCGGCTACAAGCAGTCGGGCAATGGGCGCGACAAGTCGCTGTACGCGCTGGATAAATACACGGAACTGAAGACGACGTGGATACAGGTGGGTTAATTTCTATAAGGGCACTTAAAAGGACTAATTATTGGCATTAATGGCTTAAAATAGTTCTTTTAAGGTCTATTGTTTTTTTGTGCGGCAATGTGCTTGATGAAATTTGGATCGTATAAGTGCTAATTTAAGGATAAACTGAACACAATTAGCTACTATAAGACCCAGTGGAGCCGCCATGCAGTGCCATTTTCAAATTTTTCATGATGATGCGTGGCACGATTGCGCATCGCTGACTTTGCTTGAACCTGCAGGCGGCAATCCACGCACCACTGCCCTGTTTGAGTATGACCTCGATTACGCCTTCTTCAAGCTCGAGAGTGGACCCGTCTCGCTGCGATTCCCCGTCACGGCAGCGATGCAGAAGCTGGCGCAATGGCCAGCTTTCCTTTTTGACCTGATTCCCCAGGGAAGCGGACGGACATATCTGCTTGGGCAGCTTCAACTGGCCGATGGTCCGGCTGCCGACTTTCCCCTGGCGTGTGCCGGCGCATTCAATCCCGTCGGGCGCGTGCGCATCGCCGAGGCCGTGCAGTACTACGTACAACATATGAATCGCCATGACAAGGGCAAGCCGCTGGCCGGCTTTTCACTGGACGAGATCATAGGTCGCGGCGATGCCTTCAATGAGCGCATGCTGATACATGGCATGCTGGCCGCCGGCAGTCTGGGGGTGCAAGGAGCGGCGCCGAAATATCTGCTGACCACTGACCATGCCGGTCTCTGGCATGCCGATGGCGCCTTGGCGGATCAGGACGCGGCTGCCCATTTCATCGTCAAGCGTCCGCGTGGAAAGACCGCCAGCGACGCCAAGGTATTGAGAAATGAAGCCGCATACATGACTGTGGCACGCGCGATGGGCTTGCGCACCGAAGGCCAGCTGCGCTACCAGGACGATACCTTGTTCATTCCCCGTTTTGACCGCCGTATCCGGGATGGAAAAGTGCTGCGACTGCATCAGGAAAGCGCCGCTTCGCTGGCAGGTATCGTTGGTTTTGACGCCACGCCCAGCCAGTTCGTACTATTGCAGGCGCTGCGTGCCGTCGTCAGCGACAAGACGGCGGAAACTATTGAATTTCTTAAACGCGATATTTTGAACCTGGCCATGCGCAATACCGACAATCATGCACGCAATACGGCGGTACAACAAGTCGGCGCCGAGGTGCGCCTCACGCCGCTGTTCGATTTTGCGCCCATGTACCTGGACCCGGATGGCATACCACGCGCGGCGCGCTGGTATCACCCGGACACCAAAAACGAGTTGCATGACTGGACGACGATACTGGCCACGATTGGCATGCCGGACGTGGAGCGCAAGCAGATCCGCCTCGCGTTATACGGATTTTCCCAGCACCTGCTTGCGCTGGAACAGCATATGCAGGAGGCAGGCGTGGATGATGACATCATTGCTTTCCTTCGGCCACATATCGCCGGGCAGATCGAACAGCTCAAGGCATTGGGAGAGCACTGACATGGCGCGTACGAAAAAGACCGTTGACAAGGAAGAGTTGCGGCAGCGCAGGGCGGTGCTTTACGAAGCCATAGAAGCAGGCGCAGTCACGCTACAGCACGCCGTCAAGGAAATGCGCGCCATCTCGCGCATGACGCAGGCAGAGTTTGCGGCGCACCGCGGGGTGAGTACGAAGGTCATCAAAGAGATCGAGGGTGGCAAGGGCAATCCGACCATCCACACGCTGAACCGCATCGGGCAGTTCTTTGGACTGGAGGTGGCGTTTGTACGGACAGAAACGCTGCGCGAAAAAAAAATCGCCCCGGCGAGTGCCGGGGCGATATCACCTCAATAGGCTAGATCAGAAGCAGTGTTCCAGCGCCGGGAAGCTGCCATCCTTGACGGCTTTCACATAGCCGGTGACGGCGTCGTCGATGCTGGCCGCGCCTTCCATGAAGTTGCGCACGAAGCGCGCCTTGCGGCCTGGAAACACGCCCAGCATGTCGTGCATGACGAGCACCTGGCCCGAACAGTCGGGGCCTGCACCGATGCCGATGGTCGGTATCGTCAGCATCTCGGTCACTTCCTTGCCCAACTGCGACGGCATCGCTTCCATCAGCACGATGGCGGCGCCCGCGTTCTGCAGCGTCAGCGCGTCGTTCTTCAGCTCCGTGGCGCTTTCCGTGCTCTTGCCCTGTACTTTATAACCGCCCAGCTGGTGCACCGATTGCGGCGTCAGGCCGATGTGGGCGCAGATGGGGATGCCGCGTTCGCTGAGGAACTTCACGGTGTCGGCCAGCCACGCGCCGCCCTCGATCTTGATCATGTGCGCGCCAGCCTGCATCAGGATGACGGCGTTGGCATAGGCTGTTTCGGGCGTGCCGTACGCGCCGAACGGCAGGTCCGACATGATCATGGCCGACTTGCAGCCGCGTGCCACGGATGCCGTGTGATAGGCCAGTTCGGCCACGGTGACGGGCAGGGTGGAGTTGTGGCCGTTGCAGACCATGCCGAGCGAATCGCCGATCAGCAGGATCTCCACGCCGCAGCGGTCCATCAGCGACGCGAAGCTGGCGTCATAGCAGGTCAGCATGGTGATCTTCTCGCCGGCGGCGCGCAGCGTGGCCAGGGTGTGGATGGTCACGGCTTTGTTGGCGACAGGTTTGGACGGCGCCGGCACCGGTGCGGCGGCCTTGTCTTTTGCGGCCAGATCTGTTCCTTGCAAATAAGCGGACATAGGTATTCTCTAGAGTGAAAGGGGGTGATGCGATTGCGACGCCGCTAGTGTAGTACTTTATGCGGCGCGCTGCAGGAGCGGCATTGTAGAGGATGCGAGCGAAACGGCTCAGAGCTGGCTGATGGACTGGCCGGCCACGGCTGCCAGGTAGTCCTGCGCGGGCCCCAGGCCGGGCACGGCGATGTCGGGCGCCAGGGCCAGCAGCGGCACCAGCACGAAGGCGCGCTCGGTGAGGCGCGGATGCGGTACCGTCAGGGTGGCGCTGGCGATCTGCTCGTCGCCGTACAGCAGCAAGTCCAGGTCCAGCGTGCGCGGGGCGTTGCGGTAGGGCCGCTCGCGCCCATGCGTCGCCTCGATGGCGTGCAGGGCTTGCAACAGCTCCCCTGCCGGCAGGGTGGTCGCGATGCGCGCCACGGCATTGATGTAGTCGTCGCCGCTCGAATCGATGGGCGCCGTGCGGTAGCTGGCCGAGGCGTCCAGCAGGCTGGCGCCGGGCAGGCGCGCCAGGCGCGCAAGCGCATCCTGCACGTTGGCGCGCGCGTCGCCCAGGTTCGCGCCGATGCCGATGTAAGCGATAACTTCCGTTGCTGTCTGCATGACTGCGTTTACTCGCCGCTGGTGCTGCCGGTGGTCGAGCCGCCGGTGCCCGTCTTGCTGCGCGTGCTGCGGCGTGGCGGACGCTTCTTCTTGACGGCGCCCGGCGCGGCATTGGCGCTGACGAGCAGCGCTTCGCGCGTTTCCTCGTCGCCTTCGTAGAAGGCCGTCCACCATTCGCCGATGTCCATGTCGATCTCGCCCGAGGCGCAGCGCAGCAGCAGGAAGTCGTAGCCGGCGCGGAAGCGCAGGTGCTCCAGCAGCTTGTACGGGGCCTTGCCGACCCTGCGCTCGAAGCGCGGCTGCATCGACCAGATGTCGCGCATGTCGGAGCCGATCTTGCGCTGCAGGGCCAGTTTTTCCGTCTGCGAATCGAGCACGTCGTCGGCCGCCAGGTGCAGCGCGGGGATGGTCGACTCGCCGGCGGCGCGGTAGGCCGTCCATTTTTCCAGCACCTGGTGCCACAGCAGCGAGGCAAACAAAAAGCCCGGCGAGACGGTCTTGCCGGCGGCGATGCGGGCATCCGTGGCGTCCAGCGCCAGGGTGACGAATTTCGCGCCCAGCGGCTGCTCCAGCACCACGTCGAGCAGCGGCAGCAGGCCGTGATGCAAGCCTTCCTTGCGCAGCTGCTGCAGGCAGGCCAGCGCGTGGCCGCTCATCAGCAGTTTCAGCATTTCGTCGAACACGCGCGGCGCGGGCACGTTGTTGATCAGCGGAGCCATGACGGGGATAGGCGCGGCGGTGGCCGGCTCGATGGTGAATTTCAGCTTGGCGGCAAAGCGCACCACGCGCAGCATGCGCACGGGGTCTTCGCGGTAGCGTTCTTCCGGCTTGCCGATCATGCGCAAGGTCTGGGCGCGGATGTCTTCCACGCCGCCATGGTAGTCCAGCACTTCCTGCGTGGCCGGATTGTAGTACATGGCGTTGATGGTGAAGTCGCGGCGCAGCGCATCCTCGTGCTGCAGGCCGAAGGTATTGTCGCGCAGGACGCGGCCATGTTCATCCTTGGGCGCCGAGTCGGCACCGGCGCCGCGGAAGGTCGTCACTTCCAGCAGATCCTGGCCGAACATCACGTGCACGATCTGGAAGCGCTTGCCGATGATGAAGGCGCGGCGGAACAGTCGCTTGACCTGCTCCGGCGTGGCGTTGGTGGCGATGTCGAAGTCCTTGGGTTTGACGCCCAGCAGCAGGTCGCGCACGGCGCCACCGACGACGAAGGCCTCGAAGCCCGCTTCCTGCAGGCTGCTGGTGACGCGGATGGCATTCGACGACACCAGTTTCGGGTCGATTCCGTGTTGCGCAGGACCGAGCACCACGGGTGCCGTGGTGTCGCGCGCTGCCTCTTTTTTAACGCCGAGGATCTTGCGGATGAATTTTTTAATCATTGAATAAGTGGAGTGATGGCCAGCCGTGGAGGGATGCGTGTGCGCTCAAAGCGGTGTTGGGATTGGTCGCGACAGGGTGGGTAACGACGGACAGCAAGGGAATATCGTTGTGTGAATCGCTGTAAAAATAGCTGCGCTCGAACTGTCCCAGGTCCTTGCCCATCTTTTCCAGCCAGGCATGGGTGTGGGTCAGCTTGCCCGCGCCCAGGGTCGGCGTGCCCAGCAGCTTGCCCGTGACATTGCCCTCGGCGTCATATTCGGGCATGGCGGCCAGCAGGTGCTCGACGCCCAGCGCATCGGCGATGGGCTTGGTGATGAAATGGTTGGTGGCCGTGACGATGGCCAGCAGGTCGCCCGCGTCCTGGTGCTGTTTCAGCAGGGCCACGACTTCGGGGCGGATGGCCGGCAAGACCACTTCGGCCATGAACTGCTTGTGCAGCGCTTCCAGGCGTTCGCGCGGGAACTGCGCCAGGGTGCCCAGGGAAAACTCCAGGTATTCCACGGGGTCCAGGGTGCCGGCCTGGTATTGCGCGAAAAATTCGTCGTTGCGGCGGGTGAATTCGGCGGCGTCCACGGCACCGATGCGTACCAGGAATTCGCCCCACTCGTGATCCGAGTCGATGGGCAGCAGGGTGTGGTCGAGGTCAAACAGGGCCAGATTCATCATTCTTTCGCTTCCGCCTGCAGCAACTCGCGCAATAAAGGCAAGGTGATCGGGCGTTGGGTTTCCAGGGAGTAGAGGTCGAGAGAGTCCAGCATCGTCGACAGCGAACGCATGTCGCGCCGGAAATGGGACAGCAGATAGGGTAACACGCCCGGCGATAAGGTCAAGCCGCGGGTGGTGGCCGCCTGGGTCAGGGCGGCGATTTTTTCATCGTCCGTCAAGCCGTGGATTTGATAGATCAGGCCCCAGCCCATGCGCGTGCGCAAGTCTTCGCGTACGGGCAGCACGGCCGGCGGCACGGCGCCGCTGCATACCATGAATGCCTTGTTGGCGCGGATTTCATTGAACAGGGCAAAGGCGTCGATCTGCGCCAGCGGCGACAGCTTTTCGCAGTCGTCGAGCAGGTACAGATCCACGTCAGGCGAATACACGAATTCGGACTCGATCGAGAATGGCGAAATGTAGCGCGCGCGCTCGGTGCTGGCCAGGGCCTTGAGCAGATGGCTCTTGCCGGCAGCCAGTTCGCCCCACAGGTAGGCAAAATGTTCGCGCGAGGTACGCGCGGCGAAGTGGCGCATCAGCTGCGCCACTTCGGCATTCTGTCCCACCTCGAAGGTATCGAGGCTGTGCGCCTGGTCTGTGCCTAAATCGAGCACCAGTTGTTTCATGGCGTACGCCTTGTCCTGTTTTTCATTACTGCATGTGCATCGTGGTATTGCTAGGTTGATATGATATCCGCTTTTATTAGGTATTATAGAAGCTGCTGGAGAGGTAGTGGCGTCTTAGATGCTTAAAAGCGACCATCAGGACGGCAGAAGCGGGCAAAGCCAGCAGAACGCCGACGAAACCAAACAGTTGTCCGAAGGCCAATAAGGCGAAGATCACGGCCAGCGGATTCAATCCGATGCGCTCGCCCACCAGGCGCGGCGTGAGGAAAAAGCCCTCGATGACCTGGCCGCAGCCATAGATGACGGCCACGGCGATCACGCCGCTCCAGTCGGCAAACTGCAGCAGGGCGGCAATCAGCGCCAGCATCAGTCCCAGGCCGAAGCCCAGGTAGGGTATAAACACCAGCAAGCCCGTGATGATGCCCACAGGCAATGCCACTTCGAAGCCGGCGATGGCCAGCGCCACCGAGTAGTACGTGGCCAGCACCAGCATGACGAGCAGCTGGCCGCGCAGGTATTGCGCCAGCAGGGTATCGACTTCCTGCGCCATGCCCACCGTGCGGCCCACCCAGCGGCGCGGCACGGCGCCGGCGATGCGCGCCAGCATCGGGTGCCAGTCCAGCAACAGGTAGAACAGCACCACGGGGATGAGCACGACGGTGGCCAGCCAGCCCAGCACGGCCGTGCCGCCGATACGGGCCGAGGCCAGCACGGTGCTCCAGATTTCATCGCCGCTGGTGGCCATCTGCTGGCTCAGCATGCGCTTGATGCCCGTGCCGTCCAGGCGCACGCGGATGCCCAGGTCGCGCAGTTTGGGCGCCAGGAATTCGTTGGCCTTGCTGAGAAACTGGGGAATCTGCGCCTGCAGCAGGGGGATTTCCTTCTGCAGCACGGGCACGACGATCAGCACCAGCGCCGTAATCGCGAGGAAAAACAACACTACGACGATGAGCACGGCCAGGGGACGGGGCAGGTAAAAACGCTGGTAGTGCAGCCGCTGCAGGCGGTCCACGCCGGGATTGAGCACGTAGGCGAGGATGGCGGCGGCCAGGAAGGGCGTCAGGATGGGGCCCAGGCTGACGAGCAACAGCAAAAATGCCAGCCAGACCGCGATCCAAAATGCTGTTTGCTTCTGTTCGGCGCTGATCGGAAATGGCATGGAGTTGTGTTGTTGCGTTAAAAAAAGGCAGTTAATTACGAAATCGCGGGGGCAGTTTGATAAAATAGCGTCTTGATCGACCGAATTCACCGGCTGGCCGCCTGTCGCAGGATGTCAAAAACATCCATGCGCGCGCGTGCTTGCGGGTATCCGCCTTCTATTTTACCGCCTCCGCTGCCACCACACCATGAACCAGACTTCTAATGTTTCCCTTTCCTACCGTGACGCTGGCGTCGATATCGACGCAGGCGACGCTTTAGTCGAAGCAATCAAGCCGTTTGCCAAGCGCACCCTGCGCGAAGGCGTGATGGGCGGCCTGGGCGGTTTTGGCGCCATGTTTGAAATCAGCAAGAAGTACAAGGAGCCGGTGCTGGTTTCGGGCACCGACGGCGTGGGCACCAAATTGCGCCTGGCATTCGAACTGAACCGCCATGACACGGTCGGCATCGACCTGGTCGCCATGAGCGTCAACGACATCCTGGTGCAAGGCGCCGAGCCCCTGTTCTTCCTCGACTACTTCGCTTGCGGCAAGCTGGACGTGGCCATCGCCACCGACGTCATCAAGGGCATCGCCCAGGGGTGCGAGCAAGCCGGTTGCGCGCTGATCGGCGGCGAAACGGCGGAAATGCCGAGCATGTACCCGGCCGGCGAATACGACCTGGCAGGTTTTGCCGTCGGCGCCGTGGAAAAATCGAAAATCATCGACGGCACCAAGATCGCCCCGGGCGACGTGGTGCTGGGCCTGGCCTCGTCGGGCGTGCACTCGAACGGCTATTCGCTGGTGCGCAAGATCATCGAAGTGGCGAAACCTGACCTGGAAGGCGACTTCCACGGCCGCAAGCTGGCCGACGTGCTGATGCAGCCGACGCGCATCTACGTCAAGCCGCTGCTGGCGCTGATGGATGCCATGGAAGTCAAGGGCATGGTGCACATCACCGGCGGCGGCCTGGTGGAAAACATCCCGCGCGTGCTGCAACCTGGCCTGGTGGCCGAGCTGGACTCGAAGGCATGGACCATGCCGCCGCTGTTCACATGGCTGCAACAGCATGGCGGCGTGGCTGACGCCGAAATGCACCGCGTCTTCAACTGCGGCATCGGCATGACCGTCATCGTCTCGCAGGAAAACGCGGACGCCGCCATCGCCCAGCTGCAAGCGGCCGGCGAAAGCGTCTCGCGCATCGGCACCATCCGTGCCCGCGTGGGCGACGAGCACCAGACCATCGTCATCTAAGTTGTCGTTCGCATGAAAAAGGCAGGCACTCGCAAGAGGCCTGCCTTTTTTTACGTGCCTGCGCCTACCTTGCGTGCGCCGGCTTCATGCCCCCTTCCGGCTGCGCGCCGCCTTTGCCGATCATGGCCACGCTGACGGCCGAGACGAGGGAGGCGAACAGGATGTAGCCGACGATGTGCCACGGTTCGCCATTGCCCGTCTTCAGCAGGTAGGTGGCGATGATGGGCGTCAGGCCGCTGGCGAAGATGCCGGAGAACTGGTACACGAAGGAGATGCCCGTGTAGCGCACCTTGGCGTCGAACAGGTCGCAGAACAGGGCCGCTTCCGGGCCGTACACGGCCGAATACAGCACGCCCAGGGGGATGATCACGGAACACCACAGCAGCAGCGGATTGTCGGCGTGGTTGAGCATGATCCAGAAGGCGGGAATCGACGACACGCCCGTGATCAGCGAACCCCAGAAAAACACCTTGCTGCGGCCGATGCGGTCCGACAGGCGGCCGAAGAACGGGATGCAGAAGCACATCACGACGGCCGACGCCATCACGCCCATCAGCGCTTCCGTGCGGTCTATCTTGATGGTATTGGTCAGGTAGGTGATGGAAAACACGCCGAAGATATTGAAGAACACGCCGTCGATGTAGCGCGCGCCCATGCCTTTCAAGACGTTGCCCGGATAGCGTTTCAAGAGGTCGAAGAACGGGATCTGCGTCTCCGCGTTCTTTTCCTTGACGGCCTGGAATTCCGGCGTTTCCATCACGTTCAAACGTATCCACATGCCGATGAAGACGAGGGCCGCCGACAGGATGAAGGCCACGCGCCAGCCCCAGGACAGGAACTGCGCATCGCTCAAGCTGTACGACAGGATGGCCACCACGCCGGAAGCGAGGCACAGGCCGATGGCCAGGCCGATCTGCGGCAGGCTCGCATAGAAGCCGCGCTCCTTCGGCGGCGCATATTCATACGCCATCAGCACGGCGCCGCCCCATTCGCCGCCCAGGCCGATGCCCTGCAGCACGCGCAGGAACAGCAGCAGGCCTGGCGCCCAGTAGCCGATGTGCTCATAGGTGGGCAGCACGCCGATCAGGAAGGTGGAGATGCCCATGATCATCAGGGTCATGACCAGCATGCTCTTGCGGCCGATCTTGTCGCCGAAGTGGCCGAAGATCACGCCGCCGATGGGACGCGACAAGAAGCCCACGGCAAAGGTGCCATAGGCCAGCATGGTCGAAACGAGCGGATCGCCGCCCGGGAAATACAGTTTGCTGAACACGATGCCGGCCACCACGCCGTATAAAAAGAAGTCGTACCACTCGATGGTGGCGCCGATCACGCTGGCCATCACGACTTTCCGTAGCTCTTTGGCCTTTTTCGGATTGTGCGGATTGTTATCCATAATATCTAGTCTCCAATCGATATCGATTATGTGTTTTTTGATGCTGGGCTGCTTGCCGAGTCATTGGAGGCGGGCCGCTCTGCCCGCCGTTGGCCTCCTCCTTGCTGGGAATGGAACGGGTGGGTCAGGCCGCCTGCGGCAGGCGCACGGCGTCCGCCAGGATCATGTCGGCCGCTTTTTCGGCGATCATGATGGTGGGCGCATTCGTATTGCCCGAGACGATTTCCGGCATGATCGACGCATCGACCACGCGCAGGTTCTGCAAGCCATGCACGCGCAGGCGGTCATCGACGACGGCCATGGCGTCGTGGCCCATCTTGCAGGTGCCGCTGGGGTGGTAGATGGACTGGCTGAAACGGCGCGCCGCGTCCAGCAGCTGCGCATCCGTCTCGAACTGCGGGCCAGGCACGAACTCGGAAATGATGTGCGGCGCCAGCGATGGGGCGGCGGCGATGCGGCGCGCCACGCGCAGGGCGGCAATCGCCGTCTGCTGGTCGCGGGGATCGGACAGGTAGTTCGGGTAGATGCCCGGGTAGGCTAGGGGATCGCTGGATTTGATCGACACGTGGCCGCGGCTGTGCGGGCGCAGCTGGCACACGGACGACGTGAACGCGGAAAACGGATGCGCGCCCTCGCCCGGCTTGTCGGCGCTGAGCGGCTGCATGTGGAACTGGATGTCGGGCCGCTCCACCTCGGGCGAAGACCTGGTAAATACCGTCACCTGGCTGGCCGCCAACGTGAGGGGGCCGGAGCGGGAAAACACATATTGCATGCCCACCCACAGCTTGCCCCACAGGCTGTTGACTTCATCGTTCAGGGTTTTCAGGCGCGTCTTGAAGACCAGGCGGATCTGCAGGTGGTCTTGCAGGTTCTGTCCCACGCCGGGCAAGTCGTGCACGAGCGGCACGCCCACGTCAGCCAGCAGGGCGCGCGGTCCCACGCCCGAGCATTGCAGGATTTGCGGCGAGCCGATGGCGCCCGCGCATAAAATCACTTCGCCGTCGGCACGCGCCTGGCGCAGCTGGCCATCCTGCCTGTACTCGATGCCGACGGCGCGCTTGCCCTCGAACAGCACGCGCGTGATCTGCGCGCGCACTTCCACGCGCAGGTTGGCGCGCTTGCGGGCCGGACGCAAGAAGGCTTTCGCCGTGCTCCAGCGCAAGCCCTTGCTGGCCGTCTGCTGGAAGTAGCCCACGCCTTCCTGCGTGGCGCCGTTGTAATCGGCATTGAAGGGGATGCCGCTTTCCGTGGCGCCCGCAATAAAATGTTCGGCGATGGGACGGCGCAGGCGCAGGTCCGACACTTTCAGGGGACCGCCCACGCCGTGGTAATCGCTGGCGCCCCGTTCCTGGTCTTCCGATTTCTTAAAGTAGGGCAGCACCTCGGCATAGCTCCAGCCTGCATTGCCCAGCTCGGCCCAGCGGTCGTAATCCTCTTTCTGGCCCCGCACGTACAGCAAGCCGTTGAGCGAGCTGGAGCCGCCCAACACCTTGCCGCGCGGCCATTGCAACTGGCGTCCGGCGATGCCGGCGTCCGCTTCCGTGCGGTAGCACCAGTCCAGGTTCGGGTCGTGCATGGTCTTGAAATAGCCGACCGGCACGTGTATCCAGGGATTGTTGTCCTTGCCGCCCGCTTCCAGCAGCAATACCTGCTTATTGCCGTCGTGCGACAGGCGGTTGGCCAGTACGCAGCCGGCCGAACCGGCACCGACGACGATGTAATCGTAGTGTGTTTGCAACATTGCTCTTGTCTCCTGCGTTGCGGTATCGAGCCGCCTCGGCGGGCGTTTTTTGCGATACACTGGTCTTTATTGATTATTTTTGGAACATCTGGTTCCATTTATAAAAGACGTGCGGCACCGGGACAAGCGGAAACCACCGCATACGCGAGAGGTGAAACAGAACATGCATGATGCGTTTCAAAAACGGCCGGCCGAGGCCGAAGAGAGTGGTGCGGCAGGTGGACAGGCAGGCGCCGCTGCCGCGGCCAGTCATGGCGACGAGGCGCGGGGCTTGCGCGTGCTGCGCCTGATCGAGCACCTGGCCAGCGCCAGCCAGCCGCTGACCCTGTCGCAGCTGGCCGCGCGCATGCAGGTGCCCAAGGCCAGCATGATGCGCCTGCTCGATACGCTGGAGCAGCACGGCTATGTGCTGCGCACGCCCGTGGGGCGCGGCTACGTGCCCGGCGCCGCGTCCACCAACCTCGCGCTGGCCACCTTGCGCAACAATGCCCTGATCCGCGTCAGCCGCAGCATCCTGGGCACCCTGGTGGCGGCCACGGGCGAGACGTGCAATCTGGCCATTCCAGAGGGCAATGCGATCGTGTATGTGGACCGGGTGGAAACCCAGGAACCGCTGCGCTTGCACCTGGTGCTGGGCACGCGCGCGCCCATGCATTGCACGGCCAGCGGCAAGCTGTTTTTGGCGCACATGACGTTACTGGAGCGGCGCGAATTGCTGGCCATGCTGACCTTGCAGGCGCGCACGCCGAAAAGCATCACGGACCCCGTGCTGCTCGAGCGCGAGATCGTGCGCATCGCCCGCCTGGGCATCGGCATCGATGACGAGGAATTCGTGCACGGCATGGTGGCCGTGGCCGTGCCCATCTGCGCGGCCGACGGGCGCATCGTGGCGGCCGTGGCCTGCCACGCGCCCGTGGCGCGCAAATCCGTGGAGCAACTGATGCAGCACGTGCCGCAGCTGAAGGAGGCGGCCGTCAAGCTGCGGCCGCTATTGCTGGCGGAAAGCCACTAAGGCTTCAAGACTTTCGCTACCTTGGCGGCGCGCAGGCGGAACGCATCGGGCATGCCGGAACCGAGCAGCGGACGCAGATACAGGCGGAAGGCATCCGTCACGTCCGTGCCGCTGGCGCTGATGAATTCATCTTCCATGGTGCGCGTCTTGCCCGCCACATCGGAAAGGGGCAGCAACTCGTAATCGACGGAATAAAAGCCCGTGCGCTTGATGGCGACGGAACCGTCGCGGTCGCCCCACATGGCGAACTGCACGGCCTTTTCTCCCACTTCGCGGGCTTCGCGTTGATCTACATCAGAGACGCAGCCGATGAAGGAGCGCTGCAGATAGCCGAAGGTATCGCCGCGCACGCGCTTGATGCCCAGCTTCGCCTTGATCTCGTCGCACAGCAGGTCGGCCAGCGCGCCCGTGCCCGACAGCTGCACGTTGCCGTGCGCATCGCGCTCCACCTCATTGCCCACCTGTTTGGCCAGCAGGCTGGCGATCGGCTCGCCCGACGCATCGTGGATGCCTTCCGAGACGGCGATCACGCAGCGGCCATATTTTGCATACGCGGCTTTCACGTCGGCGAGGAAGTGATCGAGCACGAAGACGCGCTCGGGCAGGTAGATCAGGTGCGGGCCGTCGTCGGGGAACTTCTTGCCCAGCGCCGAGGCGGCCGTCAGAAAGCCCGCGTGGCGGCCCATCACCACGCCCACGTAGACGCCGGGCAAGGCCGCGTTGTCGAGGTTGGCGCCCGCGAATGCCTGCGCGACGAAGCGCGCGGCCGAAGGAAAGCCCGGTGTGTGGTCGCTGCCCACCAGGTCGTTGTCGATGGTTTTCGGGATGTGGATGCAGCGCAGCGGATAGCCGGCCTTGTGCGCTTCCTCGCTGACGATGCGCACCGTGTCGGACGAGTCATTGCCGCCGATGTAAAAGAAGTGTTCGATCTCGTGTGCGCGCAGCACTTCGAAGATTTGCTGGCAGTAGGCGATGTCCGGCTTGTCGCGCGTGGAGCCCAGCGCCGAGGACGGCGTGGCGGCCACCAGTTCCAGGTTGTGGCTGGTTTCCTGCGTCAGGTCGACGAACTCTTCATTGATGATGCCGCGCACGCCGTGCAGCGCGCCATACACGCGCGTGACGTGCTGGAAGCGCCGTGATTCGAGCACCACACCCACCAGCGATTGGTTGATGACGGCGGTGGGACCGCCTCCCTGGGCGACAAGAATTTTTCCAGACGGCATGGGATTTCCTCGTAAATGGAACGGCCCTCCAGCCTACTCCTTTTTTGCCGGGGCGCTGTCTTTTCCGATATTCCTGTCGAGAAATTTTTCCACGCGCTGCCAGAAGTCCACGCGCGTGGCCGCCAGGTCCCAATGGTCGCCCTCGTCGGCATACAACTGCCACTCGAGGCGGGAATTGCTCAGCTTGAGCTTGTCGCGCAATTGCGTGCCCTGGTATGGGGGAACGTTGTGGCCGGCTCCTCCGTAGGCCAGTAGCAGGGGTTGCGTCAATTTTTCGGCCTGGTACATGGGGGAGCTGGCCTTGAGCTGGGCAGCATCGTGCACGGGGTCGCCGATGCGTTGCGGCATGACATATTGTCTTGCTTCCTCTCCCAGCCGGTGACCGACGCTCCAGTGCTGGGTGTACATTTGCGGCAAGTCGGTGATGCCGCTCCAGCTGACGCCACAGCGGAACAGATCGCCATTCTTGATTAAGCCCATCAGCGCTGCGTAGCCGCCATAGGCGCCGCCGCCGACGATGCAGATGCGTTGCGGATCGGCAATGCCTTGCGCGATGGCCCAGCGCGCGCCGTCGGCCAGGTCATCTTGCATGGCCAGGCCCCATTGCTTCCAGCCGGCCCGCAGGAACTGGTCGCCGCGCCCGCCGCTGCCGCGAAACTCCGGTTGCAGTACGGCATAGCCGCGCGAGGCGAGGAATTGCCGCTCGCTCATCCAGTACCACAGGCTGCCACGTTCTGCTGGCGCACTGCGCACGAGCAACGCCAGCGGCAGCTTCTTGCCGCCACCCTTGGGCAAGGTCAGCCAGGCGGGAATATCCAGGCCGTCGCGTGCGCGATATGTCATCAAGTCGGTTTGCGCCATGTGCCGCGCATCGATGGCGGGACGGGCATCGCCGATCTTTTGTAATTGACGGGTTTGTTTGTTGTAGAGCAGGAAGGCGCTGGGCTGGCGGTCCGAATATGCCGTCACGATGAGCTGCTGGCTATCCCCCCTGGCATTCATGGCGATCAGATTGATGGTGGCCGGCAGTTGCTTGTCGATGTCTTGCTGCACGGCCTTCCACTCGGCGTCGAACCATTCGGTGGTGGTGGCGTCATTGGTGTAGTAGACACCCAGCAGGCGCTGCTGGTCCGTGAGGATGCCGCCGGCGAAATCGTAGCCGGCCAGCGTAACCAGCGGCTTGCCCGCGACGCGGCTGGCCGCCAGGTCGAACGCGTACAGGGCGCGCTTGTCGCTACCGTTGCGGCTGCTGACATACAGGGTGCCGTCGGGTCCGAATTCCACGGGCGTGATGGTATCGGGTCCGCTGTCATGGAGATCCTGGCTGGCAATGGCGCGCCAGCGCCGCTCGTCCTGTTCAAGGTAGTAAAACGTCTTGCGCCGGCCCTCCACGGCTGTTGCCAGGCGCGGCTTGCCCTGCTGGTCCAGCATCCAGTGGCGCACGCCTTTGGCTGGTGGGGCCACTTTTTCCCACTGCTGGGTCGTGGTGTCGAGGCGCAGCAAGTCGAATTGCCCGACCTCTGCCGTATTCTCATTGCGTTCCTTCAGCACGGCGGCCTTACGGACATAGATGGTGTCGGAATCCTGGGCTCCCGGCTGCTCCAGCAGAAATACGGAGGCCGGCAACTTCCTGGAAGCAAAGCGCGGGTCGTCCGCTGTTCCATCCATGGAAGCGAGCTGGCGGTAATTGCGGCCATCGCGGTCGACGACGAACATGCCCGGCGCATATTTGCGCTGGCCGTCTGCCGCGTGCGTGTCGTTGGTATCGAATACCAAGCGGTTGGCATGGACCCATGCCACATTGCCGATATCGCGGTCGCTAAAGTTGGCCACGATCTTGACTTCCTGGCTAGCCACATCGAGCACGGCCAGGCGCCGGCGCTGGTTGTCGCCCATCAGCAAAATGGCTACCGCGCGTCCATCGGGCGACAGTTCCACCTTGCTGATGTGATCTTCGTCAAAGAAGACGGCAGCGCCTATGCCCGACGGCACGCTAGCCGTGGTGCTGGCCGCTGCCGTTTCGGCCGACACCTGCGGCGATACAAAGGCCAGCAACAGGCAGGCAGTCGCGGCGCGCACGAGCGCTGCATGGCGTACAGGGGGGATACGGCCAGGTGTCATTTTACCTCTGATGAGTTAATAAATAAGGTATCTATTTATGCACTATTTCTTGAGGGTATCATTGTTTTTACGTTTCATCCAGCATGCTGTCATTCCGGCGCCCGGATATGCTCGACCAGTCCTGTGCTGCGGCGTCCCGGCGCGGGCGTCAGCCAGCTGACCAGCACGGCGGCGGCCAAGCCGGCAGGCACGCCGAAGATGCCGGCGGAAATGGGCGCGATATGAAACCATTGACCGCTGGCATTGCCGCCCAGCATGGTGCTCGTGTGCAACATGTAATACAGGCACACGCCAAAGCCCGTGAACATGCCGGCCAGTGCGCCCTGGTAATTGGTGCGTTGCCAGAATACGCCCAGCACCAGCGGCGGGAACAGGGTCGAGGCGGCCAGGGAAAACGCCACGCCCACCAGCGACAGGATGTCGGCCGGCTTTTGCGAGGCGGCATAGGCGGCGATGAAGGCCACGGCCAGCAGCAGCAATTTGGAAATCGTCACGCGCTTTTGCGTCGAGGCGCTGGGATCGACCACCTTGTAATAGATGTCGTGCGACAGGGCATTCGAAATGGCCAGCAGCAAGCCGTCGGCCGTCGACAGGGCGGCAGCCAGGCCGCCTGCCGCCACCAGGCCGGAAATCACGTAGGGCAGGCCGGCGATCTCGGGCGTGGCCAGCACCAGCACGTCGGCGTCGATGGAAATTTCCGCCAGTTGCACGATGCCGTCGCGGTTGACGTCGACGATGCTGATCAGGGGACTGAGCTTGTCCACGTTGGCCCAGTACGACACCCAGGTGGGCAGGTTCGCGTATTGCGTGCCCACCAGTGCCGAGTAAATATCGTACTTGACCAGCACGGCCAGCGCGGGAATCGTGAGGTAGATCAACAAGATGAAGAACAGGGTCCAGAAGACGGATACGCGCGTTTCGTGCACGGACGGCGTGGTGTAGGATCGCATCAGGATATGGGGCAGGGCAGCCGTGCCCAGCATCATGCAAAACACGAGGGCCAGGAAATTGTTGCGTTTGATGTCGGACTGCGCGCGGTCCGCGGCGGGAAACGGCTGCGCATGCGGAATGATCGGCTCGGCGCGTTTCTGGTTCTGCGCCTGCGCCGCCTGCCACAGCACGCGCGCCTCGTCCGGACTTTTCGGATAGGCGATCAGATAGCGCTCCGCGTTGCGGATGTCGAACAGCGAGGTATTGCGCTGGCGCAAACTGTCGAGCTGGCGCTGGGCCGCCAGGCGGCCTTGCTCCCAGGAGCCGGGCAAGCCGTCGATGCGCGCCTGGTAGCTTTGCGCGCGCTGGCGGAAGATGGCGCGCACTTCGTTTTCTTTCGGGTCCGTTTCCAGCACGTGTTCGCGCGCGCTCAGCTGCGGCAGCACCTTGCCGTAGGCGATCTGCGGCACGGGATTGTCCGCATGCTTGACCGACAGCCACATGGCGGGAATCAGGAAGGCGACGAGGATGATGATGTACTGCGCCACTTGCGTCCAGGTGATGGCGCGCATGCCGCCCAGAAAGGAGCAGACGAGGATGCTGGCCAGGCCCAGGAAGATGCCGACGGAAAAATCCACGCCCGTGAAGCGCGAGGCGATCAGGCCGACGGCGTAGATCTGCGCCACCACATAGGTGAACGACACGATGATGGTGGCGGCCACGGCCACCACGCGCACGCTGGCGCCGCGGCCGTCCGCGCCGCTGCCGTAGCGGGCGGCGAGGAAATCGGGAATCGTGTACTGGCCGAACTTGCGCAGGTAGGGGGCGATCAACAGCGCCACCAGGCAATAGCCGCCCGTCCAGCCCATGATGAAGGCCAGGCCGTCGAAGCCGTTCAGGTACAGGCCGCCGGCCAGGCTGATGAAGCTGGCGGCCGAAATCCAGTCGGCGGCCGTGGCCATGCCGTTGAACATGGCCGGCACCCGGCGCCCCGCCACATAGTATTCGGTGACGTTCGAGGTGCGGCTGATGACGCCGATGGTGGCATACAGGGTGATGGTGACCAGCATGAACAGGTAACCGATCCACGCGCGCGGCATGCCTTCCTGTTCCAGCACGGCCAGGGCCAGCAGGAAGGCGGCGAAGCCGCCCGTAAACAGCAGGTAGTAACGGCTCAGCCGGGCAAAGAAGCTGCGCTGCCCGGTCATGTTTGCTCCTCGGCATGAAAAGCCCTGTCGAGGCGCCGCATGCGCCAGGCGTAGAAGGCGATGATGGCCAGGTAGACCAGCGAAGCGCCCTGGGCCGCCATATAGAAGGGCAGGGGCCAGCCGAACAGGTTCAGGTGCAGCAGTTCGCGCGCATAAAACACGGTCAGGAAGCCCGTCAGCAGCCAGATCAGCAGGAGGATGGCCGTCAGGCGCCGCGTCTTGCGCCAGTGCGTATCGAGGCGCGCCTGCAACCCGGGGCCGGGCGTGCGCGCGGGCCGCAGCGGCGGCGCGGGAGGGCTGGGCTTATCCATATGTGATCTCATCTTCTTCTGGCGCATCCGGCAACAGCAGGGCGATGCTCAGGCGCAGCAGGGTGCCCGGCAGCTTCGGCGAGTGTGCGCGGGGATTATTGAAAATATCGACTTCGGCGCCGTGCTGCTGGGCGATTTCGCGCACGATGGCCAGGCCCAGTCCGCTACCGTCGACATTGCTGCCGAGAATACGGTAAAAGCGCTCGAATACGTGCGCCCGCTCGGCCGGCGGTATGCCGGGGCCCGTATCTTCCACTTCCAGGATGGCCAGTTCCAGGGTGCTGCGCACGCGCACCGTGACGCTGCCCCCGGCCGGCGTGTAGCGCAGGGCATTGTCGATCAGATTACTCAGCAGTTCACGCAGCATCATGGCATTGCCGGAAATCATGATCGAATACGCGGGCTGTTCGAAGCCCAGGTCGATATGCTGGGCAAACGAGGCTTGCACCCAGTCCTGCACCACGCCGCGCGCCAGTTCGCTCAGCTCGATCGGTTCGAACGCCGTGCCCGCCTGCGGCTGGTTTTCCGCGCGTGCCAGGGCCAGCAGCTGGTTCACCAGCCGCGTGGCCGCTTCCGAGCTTTTCGCCAGCTGCAGCAGCGAGCGGTGGATCTCGTCGTGGTCTGTCTGGCGCAGGGCCAGTTCCGACTGCATGCGCATGCCCGCCAGCGGCGTCTTCATCTGGTGCGCGGCATCGGCGATGAAGCGTTTCTGCATGTCGATCGACAGCGACAGACGGGCCAGCATTTCGTTGAGCGAGCCGACCAGCGGCGTGATTTCCTCGGGCACCTGGCCCGATTCGATGGGCGATAAATCGTCGGGCGGCCGGGCGCGTATGCGCTCCTGCAACTGCGCCAGCGGCGACAGGCCGCGCGCCAGGGCAAACCAGACGAGGGCCAGGATCACAGGCAGGATGATGAACTGCGGCAAGATCACGCCCTTGATGATTTCATTCGCCAGTTGGGCCCGTTTTTCCAGCGTTTCGGCCACCTGCACCAGCGCGCGGCGCGGGTCGTCGTCGGTGCTGGACGGCATGTCGAGGTAGGTGAACGCCACGCGCACGGGCGTGCCATGGATGGTGTCGTTGCGAAACAGCACCATGCCGCTGCGGTATTTGTCGGGGTCCTGGGGCGGCGGCAAGTCGCGGTCGCCGTCCAGGTATTCGCCGCGCGCGCCCACCACCAGGTAATACAGGGTGTCGACATCGTCGCCGCGCAGGAAGTCGCGGCCCTTGCCGTTTTTTTCCGGTACGTGGCGCAGCACGGCGCCATCGGCTTGCTTGACCTGCTGCGTCAGGACCGTCACGCTGTCTTCCAGCGCATGGTCGAACGGTTGATTGGCGATGCTCTTGGCCACCAGATAGGTGATGGCGATGCTCATCGGCCACAGCAGCAGCAGGGGCGCCAGCATCCAGTCGAGGATTTCGCCGAACAGCGAATGCTCGATGGTGTCATCCTGCTCCGTGGTGGGCGGCTCGAACCAGTCGTCGTCGTCCGCCTCGTCCGCTGGCGCCTCGCGTGCCTTCACTTGCTGGCGGGTCCGTTGGCCAGGCCTGCCGACTCGCCCGCTTCGGCGTTCAGGCGCGCCGCTTCCGAGTATTTTTCCAGGCAATAGCCGAGGCCGCGCACGGTGGCGATGCGCACGCCGCCCACCTCGATCTTCTTGCGCAGGCGGTGCACATACACTTCGATGGCGTTGTTCGACACTTCTTCACCCCATTCGCACAGGTGGTCGACCAGCTGCTCTTTCGAGACGAGGCGGCCCGTGCGGCCCAGCAGGATTTCCAGCAAGCCCAGTTCGCGCGCGGACAGGTCGAGCATCTGGTCGTTGATGTAGGCGCTGCGCCCCACCTGGTCGTAGCTGAGGGGGCCGTGCTTGATGATGGTGGCGCCGCCGCCGGCGCCGCGGCGCGTCAGGGCGCGCACTCTTGCCTCCAGTTCCGACAGCGCGAACGGCTTGGCCATATAATCGTCGGCACCCAGGTCGAGGCCATTGACGCGTTGTTCGATGGAATCGGCGGCCGTCAGGATCAGTACCGGCAGCAGCGAGGCGCGCGCGCGCAGGCGGCGCAGCACTTCCAGGCCGGACATCTTCGGCAGGCCCAGGTCGAGGATCAGCAAGTCGAATTCCTGGGTGGACAGGGCCGTATCGGCCTCTTGCCCCGTCTTGACGTAGTCGATCGCATAACCGGACTGGCGCAGCGAGCGGGTCAGGCCATCGGCCAGCACGCTGTCATCTTCGGCAAGTAAAATACGCATGGTGCAGTTCCTATGCTTGCGGCGGTAGAAGCTTGTATTGTGTTTCATTTTCCGCAAGGTGGCGAATTTTTGTGAAAAACAGGGTTGTATTGATCTGTTTCAAAACAAATCCACGTTCCGCTTGCATTGATCACTGTTTTTTTATACAGTACTGTCTGTGTAAAGAATTTAACCCACTGGCGCTATCGCAGGCCGACCGATTCATGTGAATCGTCGACTGTAGAACGGCTGAAAGAACATATGGACGATAAAAAAGCTGTAGTACCCGCATCGGAAAAAGCCAAGGCGCTCGCCGCCGCACTGGCGCAGATCGAGAAGCAGTTTGGCAAAGGTTCGGTCATGCGCATGGATGCCAGCGCACCGATCGAAGAAGTGCAAGTCGTGTCGACCGGTTCGCTCGGCCTCGATATCGCGCTGGGCGTGGGCGGCTTGCCGCGTGGCCGTATCGTGGAAATCTACGGTCCTGAATCGTCGGGCAAAACCACCCTGACCCTGCAAACCGTCGCCGAAATGCAAAAACTGGGCGGCACCTGCGCCTTTATCGATGCCGAGCACGCGCTTGACGTCGGTTATGCGCAAAAGCTGGGCGTGAACCTGCATGAATTGCTGATCTCGCAACCGGATACGGGCGAGCAGGCTCTGGAAATCTGCGACGCCCTCGTGCGTTCGGGCAGCGTCGACCTCGTCGTCATCGACTCCGTGGCCGCACTGACGCCACGCGCCGAGATCGAAGGCGACATGGGCGATTCCCTGCCAGGCCTGCAAGCGCGCCTGATGTCGCAAGCCCTGCGCAAGCTGACCGGTTCCATCAACCGCACGAATACCCTGGTCGTCTTCATCAACCAGATCCGCATGAAGATCGGCGTGATGTTCGGCAGCCCGGAAACCACCACCGGTGGTAACGCATTGAAATTCTATGCGTCCGTACGCCTGGATATCCGCCGCACCGGCTCGATCAAGTCCGGCGATGAAGTGATCGGCAACGAAACCAAGGTCAAGGTCGTCAAGAACAAGATCGCGCCGCCGTTCAAGGAAGCGCACTTCGACATCCTGTACGGCGCCGGCACGTCACGCGAAGGCGAAATCCTGGACCTGGGTTCGGATGCCAAGATCGTGGAAAAATCCGGTTCGTGGTACAGCTACAACGGCGAACGCATCGGCCAGGGCAAGGACAACGCCCGCGCCTTCCTGCAAGAGCGTCCGGCGCTGGCCCGCGAAATCGAAAACAAGGTCCGCGCCTCGCTGGGCGTGCGCGAACTGCCGCCGCTGGCTGCTGAAAAGCCGGAAAAAGCGGATAAGGCTGCCGACAAGGCTGCCAAGGCTGCGGAAGCGAAAGCGGCCGAGTAAGAAGGCAGCGCAGCTCGGCTGCGCTGGCATGGCCAGCTGCAGCTGCAGCTGGTCTTGCCTGCGACGCGTTGCGACACGTGACGGCCCTTTGCGCCGTGGTTTGCCGTCCAAAAGATCTACAATGAATGCCGCCTTGCGCCTGTGCGCCAGGCGGCATTTGTTTTTTTGACGGCATTGTTGACGGCATGTCGGGCGGCACAGCCGTTGTGTTGATGTCGTGTTTGAATTGTCTTGTCTTGTCTTGTCTTGTCTTGAGTTGATGTTGTATTTATTTGAATTGTCCTGATGTGTTGAACGATAGGGTGGAATGATGGCAGCGGTACAACTGAGCCTGAAGGGCAGGGCGCTACGCTTTTTGTCGATGCGCGAGCATAGCCGCATGGAATTGCGGCGCAAGCTGCAGCGGCATGCGCAGGAGGGCGACGATGTGGAAGCCCTGCTTGACAGCCTGGAGCAGGCCAACTGGCTGTCGCAGGAGCGCTTTTCCGAGTCGCTGATTCACCGCCGCTCGGCCCGCTTCGGCAACAGCCGCATCATGGCGGAATTGCAAAGCCATGGCATCGCCGGCGAGGCGTTGCAGGAACTCAAGGCGGGCCTGGCCGAGGGCGAGACCGCACGCGCCTGCGAAGTGTGGCGCCGCAAGTTTGGGCAAGTGGCGCAGGATGCCGAGCAGCGCAGCAAGCAGATGCGCTTCCTGATGCAGCGCGGCTTTTCCCAGCGCGCCGTGCTGGTGGCGTTGAAGGGGCTTGAGCCTGACGAGGACTAAGGCCGCCGCGCGCGCACTGGCGCCCCCGTTTGCTGCCAGGTAAGGTCGCTTCGCCGCTCCTGCCGCCTGCTTTCCGCCCTGGCCATGACGCGGCCGCCGCGCCGTGCCGCCGTGAACTGCGCTTTCAAATGTCCTCTGTTCGCGCTACTGGGCTCCCGGGATATCGGGTATTCTGGCGCTCGAACCCGGTGCGCTGCGTGCACCGCCATTGATCGAGACAGGAAGCGCAATGAGCAACTGGAATGCCGGCTACATGGCCGAGGTCGCCTATACCTATAGCTATTACGAAGAATTGAATCCCCTGCGTCTGCGCCTGCCGCTGCTGGCCGCCGGCCTGGTCCTGCCTGCCAATGGCACGGCTTGCGAACTGGGCTTCGGTCAGGGCGTCAGTGCCAACTTCCATGCGGCGGCGTCCGCCACGCGCTGGTATGGCAATGATTTCAATCCGGCCCAGGCAGCCTATGCCCAGGAACTGGCCGGCGCCGCTGGCGCCGGGGCGCAGTTCACGGACGAATCGTTCGAACAGTTTTGCCGCCGCGACGACTTGCCCGATTTCGATTTTATCTGCCTGCACGGTATCTGGAGCTGGATCTCGGCGGCAAACCGTGCTTTGATCGTGGACTTCCTGCAGCGCAAGCTGAAAGTGGGCGGCGTCGCCTACCTCAGCTACAACACCCAGCCTGGCTGGGCCGCCATGATGCCGATGCGCGACTTGCTGACCGAACATGGCCGCGTCATGGGTGCTCCGGGCCAAGGCGTGCTGGCGCGTATCGAGGGCGCCATCGATTTCGTCGACAGGATGATCGCCACGAAGCCGCGCTATCTCGAGGCCAATCCCTTGCTGGCCGATCGCTTCGAGAAGCTGAAATCGTTTGAGCGTCATTATGTCGCGCACGAGTATTTCAATGCGGACTGGCAGCCGATGGCCTTTTCCCAGGTGGCTGCCATGTTGAGCGAAGCCAAACTGGAGTTCGCCGCTTCCGCCACCTATACCGAGCATGTCGACATGCTCAATCTGACGGCCGAGCACCAGCACTTCCTGGCCGAGATTCCTGATCCCATCTTCCGCGAAACGACGCGGGCTTTCCTGATCAACCAGCAATTTCGCAGGGATTACTGGATCAAGGGGGCGCGTACGCTGACGCCGTTCGCCCAGGCCACGGCCTTGCGGGCCGTGCGCGTGATGCTGGCGGTGCCGCGCGATACGGTGGTGTTGAGCGTGCATGGCGTGCTGGGCGATGCCGATATGGATGAGCGCGTATATGCGCCCGTGCTCGATGCGCTTGCCGATCACCGCGTGCACACGATCGGGGAACTGGAGCAGCAACTGGCCGGCACCGAAGCCAGCCTGGCTGCCTTGTTGCAGATCATGTTGATTCTGATCAGCAAGGGGAGTGTCTACGCCGTCCAGGACGATGCTGACATTGCCGTGGCGCGGCCGCAGACGGCGCGCCTGAATGCATATTTGCTGGAGCAGGCGCTGGCAAGGTCCGACCTGTATAGCCTTGCCAGCCCGATGACGGGCGGCGGCGTATTTGTACCGCATTTACAACAGCTGTTCCTGTGGGCGAAAATGCAAGGATGGCAAGAGCCGCAGGACTGGGTGCGCGAGACATGGCCCGTGCTGATAAGCCTGAAGCAGTTGCTGTCGAAGGATGGCCAGCCATTGCTGACGGAACAAGAGAACCTGGCCGAACTGTGGGAGCATGCCCGCCATTTTGCCGAGCGTACCTTGCCTGTTTTGCGCGCGCTGGGCGTGACTGACTGAGGCAGCGTGTCGGCACGTCCGTGCCATGCCGGAAGTTATGCGAATTGCGAATGATCGTCATTGATTTTGCGATTTGCATCAATAATCGCAGGCAGGCGAGCAGACCGATGAAAAATTATGTTGCGGCGCAACCAGCGCCCAATGTGCTACACTTTTAGGGTTTTTGCGGCGCCGCAGGTGCGGTTGCTGTTCGTAGAAGCTGCGAACGGCGTGCTTTATGCACATGGCTGCTTACTAATTATGGCCGCGCAAGCGGCATCGGTCTTATGCCCCTGTCAACTCCCGTATCCCGGCGCGCCCTACGGCACTCCCGCGTTATCGACGTCCAAGCGTATCTGCGCGACGACGGCCTGTGGGATATTGACGCCCGTATTACCGATATCAAAAGCTACGACGCGACCCTGGCCTCGGGCCCCCGTCCCGCCGGCACTCCTCTGCATGACCTCCATCTCCGCATTACCGTCGATCGCGAACTGACCATCGTCGAGGCCGAAGCCGCCTCCGATGCCGTGCCCTATCCCGGTTTTTGCGATACCATCGGCCCCGCTTACAGGGCGCTGATCGGTTTGAATTTATTGAAGAATTTCCGCCGCGACTTGAAACAGCGCCTGGCGGGAATCGCCGGCTGTACCCATTTGACGGAACTGGCGCAAGTCTTGCCGACTGCGACGGTTCAGGCATTTGCCGGCGATGTCTGGTCGACCCGTGACGGTGCGAATGCTGACTTGTCGCATGAAAAGCCGTTTCAACTCGACAAATGCCACGCCCTGCGCACCGATGGCGGGGCAGTTGCACGGTATTACCCGCGCTGGGTAGCCAAAGCGTGACCCCGGCGCTCTGTTTTTCCTGTTTTTTTTGCACCACTAACCGTATTTTTACAAATCAGTATCAGAAGGGAAGCCAGCATGAAAATCCATGAGTATCAAGCCAAAGAAATCCTCCGGCAATTCGGAGTGACGGTACCACGCGGTATTCCGTGCATGTCCGTCGACGAGGCAGTCAAGGCTGCGGAAACCCTGGGCGGCCCGGTGTGGGTAGTCAAGGCGCAGATCCACGCAGGTGGCCGCGGCAAGGGCGGCGGCGTGAAAGTGGCAAAATCGATCGAGCAGGTCAAGGAATACGCTGACCAGATCATGGGCATGCAGCTGATCACGCACCAGACCAGCGCCGAAGGCCAGAAAGTCAACCGCCTGCTGGTGGAAGAAGGCGCCGACATCAAGCAAGAACTGTACGTTTCGCTGGTCACCGACCGCGTTACCCAGAAGATCGTCCTGATGGCTTCGTCCGAAGGCGGCATGGACATCGAAGAAGTGGCCGAGAGCCACCCGGAGAAGATCCACCACGTTACCGTCGAGCCGAGCGTTGGCCTGACCGATGCCCAGGCAGACGACATCGCGACCAAGATCGGCGTGCCTGCCGGTTCCATCGTCGACGCACGCGTCAACCTGCAAGGCCTGTACAAAGCGTATTGGGAAACCGATTGCTCGCTGGCCGAGATCAATCCGCTGATCGTCACCGGCAGCGGCAAAGTCATCGCCCTGGACGCCAAGTTCAACTTTGACCCGAATGCCCTGTTCCGTCACCCGGAAATCGTCGCCCTGCGCGATCTGGACGAAGAAGATCCGGCGGAAATCGAAGCGTCGAAATTCGACCTGGCCTACATCTCGCTCGACGGCAACATCGGTTGCCTGGTGAACGGTGCCGGCCTGGCCATGGCCACCATGGACACGATCAAACTGTTCGGCGGCGAGCCAGCCAACTTCCTGGACGTCGGCGGCGGCGCCACGGCAGAAAAAGTAACCGAAGCGTTCAAGATCATGCTGAAAAACCCAGGCCTGAAAGCCATCCTGGTGAACATTTTCGGCGGCATCATGCGTTGCGACGTGATCGCCGAAGGCGTCATCGCCGCGGTGAAAGCCGTTTCGCTGAACGTACCGCTGGTGGTGCGCATGAAGGGCACCAACGAAGACCTGGGCAAAAAGATGCTGGCCGATTCCGGTCTGCCTATCATCGCAGCCGACACCATGGAAGATGCAGCAAAGAGCGTCGTTGCCGCCGCTGCCGGTCAAGCTTAATTAAGGAATCAACATGTCCATTCTGATCAATAAAGATACCAAAGTCGTAACCCAAGGGATCACCGGCAAGACCGGCCAGTTCCACACCCGCGGTTGCCGCGACTACGCGAACGGCAAAGCTGCCTTCGTGGCAGGCGTGAACCCGAAGAAAGCCGGCGAAGATTTCGAAGGCATTCCAATTTTCGCTAACGTTACCGAAGCGAAAAAAGAAACCGGCGCCAACGTTTCCGTGATCTACGTGCCGCCAGCAGGCGCGGCAGCGGCGATCTGGGAAGCGGTCGAAGCTGAAATGGATCTGGCCATTTGCATCACCGAAGGCATTCCTGTGCGCGACATGATGGCCCTGAAAGACCGTATGGCCAAAGTCAACAGCAAAACCTTGCTGCTGGGCCCTAACTGCCCAGGCTTGATCACGCCAGACGAAATCAAGATCGGCATTATGCCAGGCCACATCCATAAAAAAGGCCGCATCGGCGTGGTATCGCGTTCGGGCACCCTGACCTATGAAGCAGTGGGTCAGCTGACCGCACTGGGCCTGGGCCAATCGTCGGCAGTCGGCATCGGCGGCGACCCGATCAACGGTCTGAAGCACATCGACATCATGAAGATGTTCAATGACGATCCAGATACCGACGCGGTCATCATGATCGGCGAAATCGGCGGTCCGGACGAAGCCAACGCGGCTTATTGGATCAAAGACAACATGAAAAAACCGGTCGTCGGCTTCATCGCCGGCGTGACCGCTCCTCCAGGCAAGCGCATGGGCCACGCCGGCGCGCTGATCTCGGGCGGTGCCGATACGGCACAAGCCAAGCTGGAAATCATGGAAGCTTGCGGCATTACCGTGACCAAGAACCCGTCGGAAATGGCGCGTCTGCTGAAAGCCATGCTGTAATTTCAGCCGGCTTGCCGCAGTACAAAAAAGGAGCTTCGGCTCCTTTTTTTCGTTCCATGCATCGCCGCTCCGAGCTCCTTCCTGCCGTCCGTCTCCCTTTTCCAGCCGCGCACCATTGCCGTGCCCGCAACCATTGGCACGGGCCATGACAGGCATGTGACATTACCAACTTGTAACACCGTTCGGCGCACCGCGCGCCTATGATTCGGCCTGTCAGCACCATCTTCGCGCGCCGCGTGCGCGCCTACTTTCTACATCGGAAATATGCACTATGGATGCCATGAAACCGGGCGTGGCCGCGCTATGCCTGTTGCTGTTATGCGCCTGCGCCGAGGCGCCCAAGGTGGACTGGCAGCGGGGGGCGAAGCGTGCCTGGGTCGTCGCTGCGTACGGGCCGGGACGCGCCGCCGATTTGCCGGCCTGCCTGGCGCGCCTGTCCGACGCCGAACTGGCGAGCCGCCATTTTGTCGAGCTGCGCTACCACCATGTGCGGGTCATGCGCACGGCCGTGGCCGAGGTGCCGCCGGATATCGACGCCAGGCCCGAGATGCAGGTGGAACTGTGGCCGGAGGATTGCGGGCAGGGCCATTTGTCGCGCATATCCAAGTTATTGCCCGCCGACAGTAATTAATCCGAGAGAACGCGAAAGCGAACACCATGTCCATGAAACGTTTCCTGTGGCCAGCGGCGCTGCTGCCCTTGTGCCTGCCACTGCTGCTGCATGCGCAGACCCCGCTGGCAGACAGCCTGGGACTGGAGCAGCTGCAGCGCATTGCGCTCGAACGCAACCACGACGTGCGCGTGTCGGCACTGGCGCTCGATGGTGCCGCCGCCGCCGTGACCAGTGCTGCCGCGGCGCCCAATCCCATGCTGACGCTGCAAACCATGAACATCAACCCCGGCCTTGGCGTGGGTGCAGGCAGCTTGCGCAGCAAGACCGTCGACAGCAGCGTGCGTATCGACCAGCTGCTGGAGCGGGGCGGCAAGCGCGGCCTGCGCCGCGATGGCGCGCTGCACCAGGAGGAGGGGGCGCGCGAAGATGTGCGCGAGGCGCGGCGCCAGTTGCGTCTCGCCGTCAGCCAGGCGTATTACGATGCGCTGGCGGCGGGCGAGCGCCTGGCCATCCTCGGCGATACGGCGCAGCTGTACCAGCGTACCGTCGAGGTGGCGCAGAAGCAGCGGCAGGCGGGAGAAGTGTCGCCGGCGGACGTGGCGCGGCTGCAAGTTGAGGCGCTGCGCGCCAGCAACGATGCAGTGCAGGCGCGCAGCGATGTGGCGCACGCGCGCCAGGCGCTGGCCTTGCTGACGGGTATCGACAGCCGCCAGGCGCAGCTGCCGCTGGCCGATGGCTGGCCAGCGGCCGTCGCCGCCGGCACGCTGGCGCAGGCCGATCTGGCCGGTGCAGCCAGCGATGCTGCCATCGCGCGGCGGCCCGACGTGATGGCGGCCCAGGCGAGGGTGGCGGCAGCCCGGTCGGCGCACCAGCTGGCGCTCGCCGCACGCACGCGCGACGTGTCCATCGGCGTGCAAGCGGAACATTATCCGGCCAGCGCCAGCAATCCGCAGGGCAGCGGCAACAGTTTCGGCATATCCGTGCAGGTGCCGCTCTTCCTGCGCTACCAGTATGACGGCGAGATCCGCAGCGCCCAGGCGGCGCTGGACCTGGCGCAGGAAAACCTGGAGCAGGCGCGCATCCAGGCCAGGGCAGAGCTGAGTCGTTCCGCCCTCGACGTGCGCAGCAATGGCGAGCGTTTGCAGCGTATCGACGACAGCCTGCTGCCTGCCGCGCAAAAGTCGGCGCAGGCAGCGGAATTCGCGTACCAGCACGGCGCCCTGCCGATCGCAGATGTACTGGATGTGCGGCGCAGCTACCGTGCCGTGCAGCTCGACGCACTGGCCGCCCGCAACGACTACGCCAAGGCGCTGGCCGCCTGGCTGGCATCCTTTCCCACCGCATCTCTTGAAAGTACGACACCATGATATCGCGCAGCACGTTAACCTATGGCGCCCTGTTCGTCCTGCTGTGCGGCGGGTCCGCCGCGGGCGTGCAGTATCTGCAGCGGGCGCACGCCGCCGCCTTGCCGGCCGCAGCCGTTGCCAGCAGCGTCGCCGCGCCTGGCGTGCTGCATTTTGCCGTGAATGCGCCGCAGATGGCCACGCTGAAGATCGCCGCCGTGAGCGCCGTGCCGCTGCCGGCCAGCGCCGCGCTGAACGGACGTATTTCCTATGACGAAAACGTCACCACCCGCGTCAGTTCGCCCGTGCTGGGCCGCGTGCTGGCCTTGCATGCGGACAGCGGCGACAAGGTGGTGCGCGGCGCCCTGCTGGCTGACCTGGATTCGCCCGACCTGGCCAGTGCCGAGGCCGACTGGCGCAAGGCCCAGGCCGACGAAATGCGCAAGCAGCTGGCCTATCAGCGCGCCGACACGCTGTTCCGGGGAGAGGTGCTGGCGCGCAAGGATTACGAGTCGGCCGATGCCGACTTCCAGCAGGCACGCGCGGAAACGCGGCGCGCAGCCCTGCGCATGCATAGCCTGAACGCGGCCGGCAGCGACAACGGCCGCTACACGCTGCGCGCGCCGCTGGCCGGCACCATCGCCGACCGCCAGATCAACCCGGGCCAGGAAGTGCGTCCCGACGCCCCCGCGCCCCTGTTCGTCATCAGCGACTTGCGCCACCTGTGGCTGCTGGTCGACGTGCCGGAAAGCGCCGTCGCCAGCGTACGCCAGGGACAGGCTGTCAGTGTCGAGACGGATGCCTACCCGGGACGCCGCTTCAGCGCCACGGTGGCGCACGTGGCGCCGGTGCTGGACCCGCAGACGCGGCGCATCCAGGTGCGTTGCACACTGGATAATGCCGATGGCGCCCTGAAGCCGGAAATGTTTGCGCGCGCCTCCTTCCTGGCCGGCGACGGCAGCATGCTGGCCGTGGCCTTGCCGAATACCAGCCTGTTTGCCGAAGGCGTGTACAGTTATGTCTTCGTGGAAAAACAGCCTGGCACGTTTGAAAAGCGCCGGGTGAACGTGCGCATCAAGGGACGCGACAGCAGCTTTGTCGATGCGGGCGTGAGCGCCGGCGAGCGGGTCGTCACGGAAGGCGCCTTCCTCCTCAACGCCGAGGTGGCCAGCAATGCTCGCTAAGCTGATCGATTTTGTCCTGGCGCAGCGCGTCTTTGTGCTGATCCTGACGGCGGCGCTGGCCGTCTTCGGCTACCGCGCGCTGAGCAACCTGCCCATCGAAGCCTTTCCCGACGTGCAGGACGTGCAGGTGCAGATCGTCACGCAGTACCCGGGCCAGGCGCCGGAGGAAGTCGAACGCAACGTCACCTTGCCCATCGAGCGGGAAATGAGCGGCGTGCCACAGCAGACGCAACTGCGTTCCGTGACGATCACGGGCCTGTCCGTGGTGACCCTGACCTTTGCCGATGGCACGGACGACTATTTTGCGCGGCAGCAAGTGCTGGAAAAATTGCAGAACGTTACCTTGCCCACGGGCGTGCAGGCAAGCCTGGCGCCGTTGTCGACGGCGGTCGGTGAAATCTTCCGCTATGTGATCGAGGTGCCGCCAGGCATGGATGCGAACGAAGTGCGGGCCTTGCAGGACTGGGTCGTGCGTCCCGCGCTGCGCATCGTGCCCGGCGTGGCCGACGTCGTCAGCTTCGGCGGCACTGTCAAGGAATACCAGGTGCAGGTCGATCCGGCCGCCCTGCAGCGCTATGGCGTGACCATCGACCAGCTCAGCGCGGCCTTGAACAACAACAGCGCCAACGTGGGCGGCGGCCTGGTGCGGCGTGGCGACGAGGCGCTGGTGGTGCGCGGCATCGGCATCTTCGGCAGCATCGACGATATCGGCCGCGTCATCGTCAGCGCTAAGGGCGGGCGCACGGTGCTCGTGTCGGACCTGGCCGAAGTGACCGTGGGCAATCGTCCCCGTTCCGGCGTGGTGGCTTTCAACCGCGAAAACAGCGTGGTGGAAGGCATCGTGCAGATGAGCAAGGGCAGCAATGCCGCCAAGGTGGTGGCCGACGTCAAGCTGGCCATCGCCGGCCTCGATGCGCGCCTGCCGAAAGGCGTGCACCTGCGCACGATCTATGACCGCACGGAACTGATCGGCCACACGGTGCACACGGTGGCGGAAAACTTGCTGCTGGGCGCTGCGCTGGTGATCGCCATCCTGGTGATTTTCCTGGGCAACTGGCGCGCCGCCCTCATCGTCGCGGCCGTGATTCCCCTGTCGCTGCTGTTCGCCTTCATCATGCTCGACGCGCGCGGCATTCCCGCCAACCTGATTTCGCTGGGGGCGGTCGACTTCGGCATCATCATCGACAGCGCCGTGGTGCTGGTCGAGGCCTTGCTGGTGCGGCTGGCGCTGCTGGGCGAGCAGGAGCGGCACGATGCCTCCCTGCGCGAGCGCACGCTGAAGCAGACGGTCGTCGACCTGGGCCACCCCATCCTGTTTGCCAAGGCCATCATCATTGTCGCCTTCATCCCCATCTACACCTTCCAGCGCGTGGAAGGAAAGATCTTCTCGCCCGTCGCCTTCACGCTGAGCTTTGCCATGCTGGGCGCCATCATCCTGACCATGACCCTGGTGCCGACCTTGCTGGCCTGGACCATGCGCCGCCATCCGATGGCCGAAAAGCACAGCGCATGGCTGCAGCGCATCCAGGACGGCTATGGCCGCCTGTTGGCGGCGGCGCAGCGCCAGCGCATCTTCGTCATGCTCGCCTCGGTGCTGGCGCTGATCGTGACCCTGGCGCTGGCGCCCCTGCTGGGCAGCGAATTCCTGCCCAAGCTCGACGAGGGCAACCTGTGGCTGACGGTCAGCCTGCCGACCTCCAGTTCGCTGGAAAAGACACGCGCCGTGGAGCAGCAGGTACGCGCCATCATCCTGTCCTATCCGGAAGTGGGCAATGTCATCTCGCACGTGGGCCGGCCCGACGACGGGACCGACCCCAAGGGCAGCAACAACATGGAAATCCTGGCGGACCTGAAACCGCGCGGCAGCTGGCGCTTTGCGGACAAGGACGCGCTGGTGGCCGACATGTCGGCGAAGATACGCACCTTGCCCGGCGTGCCGACGAACTTTTCGCAAGTCATCGAAGACAATGTGGAAGAGGCGCTGTCCGGCGTGAAGGGCGAGATTGCCGTGAAGATCTACGGCCCCGACCTGGACGTGCTGACGCAAAAGAGCGAGCAGATCGCCGGCATCCTGGGCAGCATTGCGGGCGCGGCCGACGTGGGCGCCGTCAAGATCGGCGGACAAAGCGAACTCGACATCGTTATCGACCGCGAACGCATCGCCCGCCTGGGCGTCAACGTGGCCGATGTGAACACGGCGATCCAGACTGCGCTGGCGGGCAACGTCGTCAACGCGTATTTCGAAGGCGACCGGCGTTTCGACATTACCGTGCGCCTGAAGGAAGCGGCGCGCGATTCCGTCGACGCCATCGGCGCCCTGCAGGTCAATTTGCCAGGTGGCGCGGGCACGGTGGCGTTGGCCGAGCTGGCGCATATCGAGGTACGCCAGGGCGCGGCCCGCATCAGCCGCGAAGCGGGCGGGCGCAATGCGTCCGTCAAGGCCAATCTGCTGGGCCGCGACCAGGGCAGTTTTGTTGCTGAGGCTCAAGAAAAAGTGGCGCGGCTCGTGCACCTGCCGCCTGGCTACCAGATCACCTGGGGGGGGCAGTTCGAAAACCAGCAGCGCGCCGTAAAGCGCCTGGAAGTAATCGTGCCGATCACCGCGCTGATGATCTTTTCGCTGCTGTTCTGGGCCTTCCGCTCCGTGCGCAAGGCCATGCTGATCCTGTCCATCGTGCCGTTTACCCTGATCGGCGGCATCCTGGGCCTGGCGCTGGTCGGCCTGCATTTTTCCGTCTCGGCGGCGGTCGGCTTCATTGCCGTGGCCGGTATCTCGGTACAGAATGGCGTCATCATGGTCGAGCAGATCGTCGAGATCGCCCGGCACAATGGCAGCGCCGTCGATAGCGCCATCGCCGGCGCCGTGGCACGCCTGCGGCCCATTCTGATGACGGCGTTGATGGCGGGGCTGGGCTTGTTGCCGGCGGCGCTGTCGCATGGCATCGGCTCGGAAACCCAGCGCCCGTTCGCCGTGGTGATCGTGGGCGGCATCGTGTCGGCCACCTTCTTTACCTTGCTGCTGTTGCCTCTGGCCTATCCTTATTTTGCGGAAAAGAAAGGACTGTCCGCGGACGCGACCTGACGCAGCGGGTCCGAACCTGCCCAAAAGTGTCGCTTTTCTTTCCATGTGTGCCACCTCTGCCCGGGCGTGCCGCTGGCATGGCGCTTGCACCATGCACGGCATGAGCAATGCACAATGGGAGGATACGATGCGCGCGCAAAGCGGATTTACCCTGATAGAACTGATGATCGTGGTGGCCATCGCCGGCATCCTGGCGGCCGTGGCCATTCCCCAGTATGGCGACTATACGATGCGGGCCAAGGTCAGCAATGTGCTGGCGGCCGCCGCGCCGCTGAAGACGGCCGTGGCCCTGTGCGTGCAGGAAAACGGAGGCGAGGCGACGGCCTGCAGCACGCCCACCGCGGCCGTGCCAAGTTCCATTCCCGTCTTCAGCGCCACGCGCGAAGTGGCGAGCGCCACTGTGGACAAGGGCAATATCGTACTGACTCTCGCTGCCGACCTGGGCACGGGGATCGGCGGACAAAGCGTGACGATGACCATGAAGCCGGGCAGCAGCAGCCTGAGCTGGTTCAACAGCACCACCGTGACGAATCTGGCGGCGAAGGAAGCGATTACCAAAAACAACATTCCCGACGTGACCCCGACCCTGTAAGCGAGGCTTGCCAGCAGGGCATTACACGATTTTTTGCCGGTCCGCGATCAGCGCTTCATAGGTGAGGTTTTGCAGCAGGGTGTAGTGGGTCGGTTCCAGGTCGATGAATTGCACGCCATACGTGTAGATTTCAGCCACCTCGGCGGCATGGCCATTCGACGGCTTGCCCACGCTGACGTTCTGGATGCGCGCGCGCGTGTTGACGCGCATCTGATGCTTGTTCGGCTGCACCAGCAAGGTAAAGCTCAGTGCCACGCCCTCGTCGTCCGGCGTGAGCATGCTGGGCGCTTCGATCAGCGCGCCCGAGACGCTGAGGTTGACGATAAACACGGGCACGGGCGCCACGTCGCGATAGCTGAGCTGCGCGGGGATTTCCACTTTCACGCGCATGGCCGTGCGCAGGCTGGTGCCCTGGATGGCGTCGGGAAAACTCAGGTGGACATAATTGAGCGGGCGGCCAAAAATGCGCAGCACGCTACAGGCAAACGAACAGACGGTGACGCCGGAAAACACGCGGATGGTCAGCTTGTCGCCCTCGTTGAGCACGATGGCGGCGCCGTTTTCCATGGGAATCTTGACGATCAGGTACTCGTCTTTCACGTAGCCGATCAGGGTCGAGAAATGCTGGATGGGTTTGATGGTGCGATGCGTGATGAACTGGATGCGTCCGCCCACCTGCAGATTCATCGCCTCGAATTCGAAGTCCTGGAGCTTGGTTTCCGCGGCGGGCTTGTTGCTGGTCATGCGATGCTCATCTGGATATGGTCGACTCGCAGTATGCATGATTTCTTAATGAAAAAGCATTTATATCAATGAAATTCATATTGACATCGAAAAGTGCCCTGTGCACGTGCCGCTGCGGGATGCAGGCTTTACAATTGCGCCAATATTGACGAATGTAAATTTTATGTCACGCAGCTACTTCTGGACCATGTTGTTGTTGATCCTGCATCAAATCGACGCTGCCTACTGGAAAGAGTGGGAGATGTTTCATGTGCCGGGCGGCGTGCAGGGTTTTCTGATCTTTAACCTGGCTGCGATTGCCCTAGTGCTGGCCGGTTACCGGCACGTGCTGCTGGCCACCCCGCGGGCGACCCTGTATGCGGCAGTGTGCGCCGCGCTGGGTGTGGGAACCTGTCTGATCCATGCCGGCTTTGCGCTGGCGGGGCAGGAGCAGTTCCACTTGCCCCTGTCCGTGGCCATCATCGTGCTGTGCCTGGGCTGCGCCGTATGGCTGCTGTGCGACTTGCGCCGCGTCCAGGAGCAACTGGCGCGCCAGGCAGCCTAGTTACACCGCGGCGTGCCAGTCGCCCGACTTGCCGCCATGCTTTTCCAGCACGCGCACGTTCGTCATGACCATGCCCCGGTCGACGGCCTTGCACATGTCGTAGATCGTCAATAAACCGATCTGCACGGACGTCAGCGCTTCCATTTCCACGCCCGTCTTGCCCGTGGTGTCGACCTGGGCGCGGCAGTGCACGCTGTTGGCCGCTGCGTCCACTTCGAAATCGACGGTGACGCGCGTGAGGGCCAGCGGGTGGCACAGGGGTATCAGGTCGCTGGTGCGCTTGGCGCCCATGATGGCGGCGATGCGGGCGATGCCCAGCACGTCGCCTTTCTTGGCGTTGCCGGAAATAATCAATGCCAGGGTGGCGGGCTGCATGCGGATGGTGCCGGCGGCCACGGCGCTGCGGCGCGTGTCGTCCTTGTTGCCCACGTCGACCATATGGGCCTGGCCCGTGGCGTCGAAATGGGTCAGTTCCCCGGCGGGGGCTTGCTTGTCTGCTGTTGTCATGGCGTCAAAATAGGTGAGAAGTGGGGGTGCGGCGCGCCGTGCCACCGCGTCATGCCGCTGGCATGGCGCATGCTTGTTGCGTGGGAATGGGCGCCGCGAACAAGGTATGATAGCACCCGTGAATTCAAAAACTACCCTTCCGACCGTACTTGAAAACGCCCGTGCGGCATTGCTGCGCAGCCCCTGGCGCGTGTCCGTGCTCGCGGCCCTCTGCCTGGCTGCGCCATGCGCGCCGGCACAAACCTATACGTCCGCGCCGGCTGCCGGCACGGCGGCCAAGCCGGCCGGCAACTGGACGCCGCTGGCCGTGCCGCCGGCGCCGAACCTGCCCAACCTGGGCGATACCTCGCGCGAAGACCTGTCGCCGGCGATGGAGCGCAAGATCGGCGAGGAAATCATGCGGGGCATCCGTGGCGACCGCGACTACCTCGACGACGCGCCCCTGCTCGAATACCTGAATACCTTCGGCAACGCTCTCGTGGCGGCACGCCCCAGCGTGCGCGGCGAAACGAATTACGATTACTTTTTCTTTGCCGTGCGCGACCCGCAATTGAACGCATTTGCCTTGCCCGGCGGCTTCATCGGCGTCCACTCGGCCCTGGTGCTGGCGGCGCAAACGGAGGCGGAACTGGCTTCCGTGCTATCGCACGAGATCGGCCACGTGGCGCAGCGCCATATCGCGCGCATGCTGGGCCAGCAGCGCCAGGATGCGCTGATGCCGCTGGCGGCCATGCTGCTGGCGGCGCTGGCTTCGCGCGCGGGCGGCGACGTGGCCCTGGGCGTGTTTGCCGCCGGCCAGGGCCTGGCCATCCAGCGCCAGCTCAATTTCGGCCGCGATGCGGAACGCGAGGCGGACCGCATCGGCTTCCAGATCATGGGCGAGGCCGGTTTCGATACTACCGGCATGGTGGCCTTCTTCGGTCGCATGCAGGCGGCCAGCCGCTCGTACAGCGACCTGATGCCCGCCTATCTGCAGACGCACCCGCTGACGACGGAACGTATCGCCGACATCCAGGCGCGCATCCGCGAGCAGCCGTACAAGCAGCGCCCGGACAGCCTGAGTTTCCACCTGGCCCGCGCGCGCGCCCGCGTGCTGCAGGATGAAAGCGTGCAAGGCCTGTTGAATGCCAGGGCCGCGTTCAAGACGCAGCTGGAACAGCAAAGCCGCTTCCAGGTGACGGCCGCCCATTACGGCTTGTCTTTCGTTGCCGTCAAGCAGGGCAAGCCTGCCGAGGCGCAAAAGGAACTCGATGCGGCCAATGCCGCCCTGCACCAGCCTGCCGGACCGAATGTGTTTACTTCAGGCGGCACGCAGGGCCCCAATTCGCTGCTGGCGGCGATGGAGCTGGAAGTGTTGTTGATGCCGGCGCAAAAGAAGGAAGTGGCGCAGCAGGCGCTGAAGGCGGCCGATGCGGCGCGCCAGCAGTTTCCCCTGTCGCGCGGCATTGCCCACCAGTATGCGGAAGCGCTGATGGCTGCCGGCAAACTGGAGCAATCGACCGTGTACTTGCGCGACCAGGTGCAGCTGTACAAGGAAGAGCCGGAACTGTATGACTTGCTGGCAAAAGCCTATGCGGACCAGGGCAAGATGACCTTGCAGCACATGGCGCTGGCCGAATCCTACGTGCTGCAGGGCGCCACCATGGCCGCGCTGGACCAGCTGACGATCGCCCGCAAGTCGACGGACGCGACTTTCTATGACCAGGCCGTGATCGATGCGCGCGAGCGGGAATTGCAGGAAAAACGCCGCGAACAGCTCAAGGACCAGAAGGGCTAGCCCTTCTCCGCTTGCGGCGCGCGCTGGAAGCCGAAGGTGGGCGGCACGGCATCGTAGCTCAGGGGCTGCACGGCAATCTCCTTGCCGTTATGTAATAACACCAAGCTTCCCTGGCCATTTTCCAGCCAGGCCAGCAGCGCGTCGTCGCTCAAGGCTTGTCCGTCCAGGCGCAGCGCCGGCAGCACTTGCGCCATGTCGCGGTCGTCGACTTGCGCGACGACGTCGCCCTGGCGCAAGATCAGCGCGCCGTTGTCGCACAAATACGCGTGCGCGATCTGTTCCAGCGGCGCGCCCGTCTGCAGCAGGAAGCCGTGCTGCGGGTCGCTGCGGGCGATGTACGGCGTCGCTTCCAGATTCAGGTAGACGCGTTGCGGGCCATTCTGGAAAAACCAGCAGCCCCGTTCGTCATGGTCGTAATTGCGGTTGATAAAGTTCAACAGGGCCACGTGGGCGATCTTGTCGCCGGGCAATTGTTGCTGTTGCGCATGCTGGTCGCGCATGCGCCAGTGGCCGCGCGCGTCCAGGCCCAGCCAGCCGTAGCAGTGGGGCACGTTCGGCCATTTGGCCAGGGCCTGTTTGACGAGTTCATCCATGTGTAGCGTCTTCCGTGTGAGTGCGCGCATCGCCAGCGTGACAGCTTTGCGGCGCCAGTGGCGCCGTGTTGCCGCCTTCAAAAAAATGGAGCAGGCGCTGCGGCAGCCAGCGTGTGCTTCCCGGCAACTTGCCCACGGCAAAGCCGACGTGGCCGCCGTGACGCGGATACTCGAGCGTGACCCTGGGCGCCGCGCTGCGGGGCAGGAAGCGTCCGGGCAGGAAAGGATCATTTTGCGCATTCAGCACCAGGGTCGGCACGGTGATGTCCGGCAAGACGTGCTTGGCGCTGGCGCGGTGCCAGTAATCGTCGGCGTCGCGGTAGCCGTGCAGGGGCGCCGTGACGACATTGTCGAAGGCGTGCAGGTCGCGCGCGGCCAGCATGGCGTCGCGCGCGAACAGGCCGGGAAACTGTTCCAGCTTGGCCAGGCATTTGGGCTTGAGCGTGTTCAGGAACATGCGCGTATAGAGCCGGTTGGCGCCGGAAGACAGGGCCTTGCCCCCTTGCGCCAGGTCCAGCGGGGCCGACACGGCCGCGGCCGCATCGATGAAATCGGCCCGGTGCTGCGACTGGCCCAGCCAGCACAGCAGGGCGTTGCCGCCCAGCGAGACGCCGGCCGCGTAAAACTTGCCTGTCGCGCGCGGGCGCAGGCGCTGCACGATCCAGTCCACTTCCTGCGCATCGCCCGAATGGTAGAAGCGGGGCGCCAGGTTGGCTTCGCCCGAGCAGCCGCGAAAATGCGGCACGGCGCCCGACCAGCCGCGCGCGGCCACCTCGGCCATCAGGGCGCGCGCGTAGTGGCTGCTGGACGAGCCTTCCAGGCCGTGGAACAGCACCACGAAGGGCTGGCCCGGCTGGCCGTCGACCAGGTCGACGTCGACGAAATCGCCATCGGGCGCCTGCCAGCGTTCGCGGCGGAAGGCCACGGCGGGCTTGGCAAGGCACACGGCAGGGTAAATCGTCTGCGCATGGCCGCCAGGCAGCCAGAGCGGGGCGGTGTAGGAAAGAGATAAAGCCATCAGTGCAGGATCTGCGCTCCCGCGGCGTCGGCCGGCGCGCCACCGGGGGCGATGGAGGCGTGGTGCAGCACGATGCGCCAGCCGCGCGGCGTTTTCACATATACATTCGTGGCCAGCAGGTGGGCGGGAGCGCCATCTTCATTGGTGACGCCTTCGATCACCGTGTGTACCGAACTCATCAAATTATGCGTTTCATGCAGCTGGGCCGGCACGATATGCAGGCCGCCGCCCGCCAAGATGGCTTCCCACGAGGCGCGGATGGCGGCATGGCCGATCAGGCGGGCGCCGCCCGGGTGGATGCAGACGATCTCTTCATCGTCGGCCCAGAGCGCCATCAGCGCTTCGAGGTCGGCGCGGTGCAAGGCATCGTAGAAGGCCGCCTCGATTTCCGCGGCGCTGCCATTGAGTTCTTTCAGACGTTTCATGACGACTCCGGCTTGAGCGGTACAGCTAGCTGTGTAAATGAAAACGGCGCGCTGGGGGCGCGCCGCTGGGCAGTTTAATGATGGCCGGCGCTGGCGCCTTCCTTCAGGGTGTAGGCCGTGCCGCAGTACGGGCACTTGGCGATACCGTCCTTGTTGAATTCCAGGAAGACACGCGGATGCGACGACCACAGCGGCATGGCCGGGTTAGGGCAGTGGGCTGGCAGGTCTTTACTGTCGAGTTCGACCGCTGGCTGGGTGGTTTTTGTCATCTTGTCATGCTCCGTGAGGCTGTATGGAAGGAAGTCGGCTGCTGCCAAAAGCACGATTTTAACGGATTCAGGCAGACAGCAAAAATCATGGCTAAAATGGCGGCTCGACCCTCTTCGGCTGCGGCGCGTTTTTTTGCGGAAATTTGGCGCCTGCAGCGCCACACTGACTGGATTTGCCTTGCCGGTATCGCCGTTGTCGCCCTTGTCGCCACGCACCATTGTTGTGCAGTTACCACACTCAGCCAGCCGGAGCGCCGCATGAACGCCATCGCGGCCGCCCGTGACGATGCCCTGCTGAAAGACGCCTGGCGCGCGGGATTGAAACTGGGCGCGCCCAGCCTGCTGGGCATTGCCGCCTGGGGCATGGTGGTGGGCGTGGCCATGGTGAAAAGCGGCCTGACGGTGGCGCAGGCAGGGGCGATGACCCTGTTGGTCTTTGCCGGTTCGGCCCAGCTCGCTTCCCTGCCTTTGCTGGCGGCGCACGCGCCCGTGTGGGTGATCTTTGCCACGGCCCTCGTCGTCAATTTGCGTTTTGTCATCTTTTCCGTGCTGCTGGCCCCCCATTTTTCCCATCTGCCGTGGCGCCAGCGCTTTGCGCTCGGTTATGTGTCCGGCGATATCACGGTGGGCCTGTTCCTGCAGCGCTATCCCCATGAAACGCCGGACCCGGCCAAGCTGCCCTTCCTCAAGGGCCTGATCTACCCCAACTGGATGGCCTGGCAAATCGGTTCCTTCATCGGCATCGTGCTGGGCGCCGTCGTGCCGGCCGACTGGGGGCTGGGCTTTGCCGGCACCCTGGCGATCCTGTGCGTGACCGTGCCCCTGATCCTCAGCCGCGCGGCCCTGTGCGGCGTGCTGGTGGCGGGCACGGTGGCCGTGCTGGCCTATGGCTTGCCATATAAACTGGGCTTGCTGGTGGCCGTGCTGGTGGGCATGGTCAGCGCCATGGCCGTGGAAGAATTGACAGAAAAATGGACAAAACGCCATGTTTGACGGTATCGACTGGGGCAGGACCGACGTGTGGATCGCCATCGCCGTGCTGACGGTGGCCACGGCCGCCACGCGCAGCACATTCTGGCTGATCGGCCATCACATCAGCATCCCGCGCCGCATCAACGAGATGTTGCGCTATGCGCCGGCGTGCGCGCTGGCCGCCATCATCGCGCCCGACATGCTGATGGAGGGGCAGCAGGTGCACTTCGAATTATCTAATTTGAAACTCTTGTCGGGTATTGCCGCCACGATCTTTTTTGTGATCCGGCGCAATATGCTGCAAACCATCGTGTTTGGCATGCTGGTTTTCACGGGCTTGCGACTGTTGCACGTTTTTCAGTAAAGCAGGACAAATCGGCGATTTGCTCTGGTCATTGCGGTAAAATAGCGCACTTCCTTCCACTCGTCATCTGGATCGCCATGTCAGCTGTTCTCAACTTCATCCGTCTGCAAGATTTGATCGCCCAAAATGCACTGCAAGGCAAGCGCGTGTTTATCCGCGCCGACCTGAACGTCCCGCAAGATGACAGTGGCAAGATTACCGAAGACACGCGCATCCGCGCCTCGGTGCCGGCCATCCGCGCCGCCCTCGACGCTGGCGCTGCCGTCATGGTGACGTCGCACCTGGGCCGTCCGACGGAAGGCGAATTCAAGCCGGCCGACAGCCTGGCGCCCGTGGCGGCACGCCTGTCCGAGCTGCTGGGTCAGGAAGTTGCACTGAAACAAAACTGGATCGACGGCGCCGGCCTGGAAAACCTGGCTGCCGGCCAGGTCGTCTTGCTGGAAAACGTGCGCGTCAACAAGGGCGAAAAGAAAAACAGCGATGAGCTGGCGCAAAAAATGGCCAAATTGTGCGATATCTATGTCAATGACGCGTTTGGCACGGCCCACCGCGCCGAGGCGTCCACGCACGGCATCGCCAAGTTCGCGCCCGTCGCCTGCGCCGGCCCGCTGCTGGCTGCCGAACTGGACGCGCTGGGCAAGGCCTTGCACGCGCCGGCCCGCCCATTGCTGGCCATCGTTGCTGGTTCGAAAGTATCGAGCAAGCTGACCATCTTGAAAGCCCTGTCCGACAAGGTCGATAACCTGATCGTCGGCGGCGGCATCGCCAACACTTTCATGAAAGCCGTTGGCTTGAACGTGGGCAAGTCGCTGGTGGAAGCGGAACTCGTCGATGAAGCAAAAGCCATCATCGAGATCATGGCCAAGCGCGGCGCGCAAGTGCCGATTCCTGTCGATGTCGTGTGCGCCAAGGAGTTTTCGCCCACGGCCGTCGCCACCGTCAAGGACGTGGCCGACGTGGCGGACGACGACATGATCCTCGATATCGGCCCGAAAACGGCTGCCCTGCTGGCGCAGCAGATCGCCGCCGCCGGCACCATCGTGTGGAACGGCCCCGTGGGCGTGTTCGAATTCGACCAGTTTGGCAACGGCACCAAAACCCTGGCGCTGGCCATTGCTGAATCGAAAGCTTTTTCGATTGCCGGCGGTGGCGACACCCTGGCGGCGATTGCCAAATACGACATTACCGATCAAATCAGCTATATCTCGACGGGCGGCGGCGCTTTCCTGGAATTCTTGGAAGGCAAGACTTTGCCAGCAGTCGAAATTCTGATGCAGCGCGCCGGCTAAGACGGCGTGTTCAGCAGTTCAGTACCAAGCGCAGCCTGACCGCTGCGCTTTTACCTTGCCGGATGCCTGCTCAACCGGCCTTGCTCACCTTCGCTCGCGCACAAGGATTCCTATGCCACGTGGTACAAAAATCGTAGCAACAATCGGCCCCGCCTCCACTGACTTCGATATCCTGGTCAAGATGATACGGGCGGGCGTCGACGTGGTGCGTTTGAATTTTTCCCACGGCAAGGCGCAAGACCATATCGACCGGGCGGCGCTGGTACGCCTGGCTGCGCTCGAGTGCGGCCGCGAAGTGGCCATCATGGCCGACATGCAGGGGCCGAAGATTCGCGTCGGCAAGTTTGAAAATTCCCGCATCCAGCTCGAGGCGGGCGACAAGTTCATCCTCGACGCCAAGTGGGGCGAGAACGGCGAACTGGGCAACCAGGAAAGAGTCGGCCTCGACTACAAGGCCCTGCCGCGCGACCTGCACAAGCATGACGTGCTGCTGCTCAACGATGGCCTCATCGTGCTGATCGTCGAGCGCATCCACGGCAGCGAAATCCACACGACCGTGAAAATCGGCGGCGAGTTGTCGAACAACAAGGGCATCAACCGCCAGGGCGGCGGCTTGTCCGCGCCCGCGCTGACGGCCAAGGATATGGAAGATATCAAGACGGCCATGAGTTTCCAGGCCGACTATCTGGCGATTTCCTTCCCAAAATGCGCGACCGACATGGAAATGGCGCGCCAGCTGGCCAATATCGCGGGCGAACCGTACCACCACAAGCCGATGATGATCGCCAAGATCGAGCGCGCGGAAGCCATTCCTGCCCTGCAGGAAATCCTCGACGCGTCAGACGGCATCATGGTGGCGCGCGGCGACCTGGCCGTTGAGGTGGGCAATGCGGCCGTGCCGGCCCTGCAGAAGCGCATGATCAAGATGGCGCGCGCGTCGAACAAGCTGGCGATCACGGCCACGCAGATGATGGAATCGATGATCGTCCACGCCGTGCCCACCCGCGCCGAAGTATCGGACGTGGCCAACGCCGTGCTGGACGGCACCGACGCCGTCATGACGTCGGCCGAGACGGCGTCGGGCAAGTACCCGATCGAAACGGTGGAAATGATGGCCGCCATCTGCGTCGAGGCGGAACAGTCCGAATACAACAAGCTGGACGCCGATTTCCTCAACGTCACGTTTACCCGCATCGACCAGTCGATCGCCTACGGCGCCCTGTTCACGGCCCACCATTTGCGCGTGAAAGCCATCGTGGCCCTGACGGAGTCCGGCTCCACCGCTTTGTGGATGAGCCGCCACAGCATCGACACGCCGATCTACGCGCTCACGCCCAGTGTGACGACTTTGCGCAAAGCCGCGCTGTACCGCAATGTTCGGGCGTATCATCTGATGCAGAACGCCCCCAGCGCGCAGGTGCTGAAACAGGCGGAAGACTTGCTGGTGGAACAGGGCATCGTCCGGAAGGGCGACATGATCGTCGTCACCTGGGGCGAGCCCATGGGCCAGGTGGGGGGCACGAACGCCCTTAAGATTGTCAAGGTGGGCGACCTTGAATCAGTGCTGATCTGATGTAAAGAATTCAGGCGCCGGCGCGGCCATCCGCCACGAGCCGCGCAGCGCCGCAACGGTTTCTATTGTTATCTGGAGTATTACCATGTCTCTCGTATCCATGCGTCAACTGCTGGACCATGCCGCCGAAAACGGTTATGGCATTCCTGCTTTCAACGTCAATAACCTGGAGCAAGTGCAAGCCATCATGGCCGCCGCCGATGCCCTGAACTCGCCGGTGATCATGCAGGCGTCCGCTGGCGCGCGCAAGTACGCCGGTGAAGCGTTCCTGCGCCACCTGATCGACGCCGCCGTCGAAGCCTACCCGCACATTCCCGTCGTCATGCACCAGGATCACGGCCAGTCGCCGGCCGTCTGCATGGCCGCCATCCGCTCGGGTTTTACTTCCGTGATGATGGACGGTTCGCTGGAAGCCGATGGCAAGTCGGTGGCTTCCTACGAATACAACGTGGAAGTGTCGCGTGAAGTGGTGAAATTCTCGCACGCCATCGGCGTGACGGTGGAAGCGGAGCTGGGCGTGCTCGGTTCGCTGGAAACCATGAAGGGCGACAAGGAAGACGGCCACGGCGCCGACGGCACCATGACGCGCGAACAACTGTTGACGGACGTGGCGCAAGCGGCCGACTTCGTGCAGCGCACCCAGTGCGACGCCCTGGCCATCGCCATCGGCACCTCGCACGGCGCCTACAAATTCACGCGCAAGCCGACGGGCGACATCCTGGCCATCGACCGCATCAAGGAAATCCACGCGCGTATCCCGAACACCCACCTGGTGATGCACGGCTCGTCGTCGGTGCCGCAGGAATTGCTGGCCATCATCCGCGAATTCGGCGGCGACATGAAGGAAACCTACGGCGTGCCCGTCGAGGAAATCCAGGAAGGCATCCGTCACGGCGTGCGCAAGATCAACATCGACACCGACATCCGCCTGGCGATGACGGCCGCGATCCGCAAGTACCTGTTCGAGAACCCGTCGAAATTCGACCCGCGCGACTTCCTGAAGCCAGCGCGCACCGCTGCCGAGCAGATCGTGCGCGCCCGCATGCAGGCATTCGGCTGCGAAGGCCAGGCCTCGAAAATCAAGGCCATGCCACTGGAAAAAATGGCCGAGCGCTACAAGGCCGGCGAGCTGTCGCAAATTGTGAAGTAAAATTCTGTCTGGAACGGGCAGCTGGCATGCGCATACCGCGCATGCCAGCACCCGATTTTCTCGACCGGCGGGCGCCCCCTGCCTGCCGGTTTCGTTTCATCCAACTATTCCCCCGCTATGAACAGCCTCTATCAGACTTCCATCCACTCCCTGCCATTGCTGGGCCACGGCAAGGTCCGCGACAACTACGCCGTTGGCGACGACAAGATCCTGATCGTCACCACGGACCGCCTGTCGGCCTTCGATGTCGTCATGAACGAGCCTATCCCCGGCAAGGGCAAGGTACTCAACCAGATGAGCGACTTCTGGTTCGAGAAACTGGGCCATATCGTGCCGAACCACCTGACCGGCGTGGCGCCGGAATCCGTGGTGGCGCCCGAGGAAGTGGAGCAAGTGCAAGGCCGCGCCGTCGTGGCCAAGCGTCTGAAGCCCATCATGGTCGAGGCGGTCGTGCGCGGCTACATCATCGGTTCGGGCTGGAAAGATTACCAGGATACGGGCAGCATCTGCGGCATCGCGTTGCCAGCGGGCCTGCAACAGGCGGAAAAACTGCCGGAACCGATCTTCACCCCGGCAGCCAAGGCCGAGCTGGGCGAGCATGACGAAAACATCAGCTTTGCTGAAATGGAAGAACGCATCGGTGCCGACCTGGCTGCCAAGATGCGCGACGTGGCCATCGCCCTGTACAAGACGGCCGCCGAATACGCGGCCACGCGCGGCATCATCATTGCCGACACCAAGTTCGAATTCGGCCTGGACGACAATGGCGTCATGCACCTGATGGATGAAGTGCTGACGGCCGACTCGTCGCGCTTCTGGCCTGCGGATTCGTACCGGCCTGGCATCTCGCCGCCGTCGTTCGACAAGCAATTCGTGCGCGACTACCTGGAAACGCTGACCTGGGGCAAGACCGCACCGGCGCCAGCGCTGCCGGCCGACGTCATCGAAAAAACCCAGGCCAAGTACTTTGAAGCCATCGAACGCCTGACGGGCGAGAAGCTGAAGGCCTGAGATGAGCGAGCACAATAAGCCGCTGGTCGGCGTCATCATGGGCTCGTCCTCGGACTGGGACGTGATGCAGAATGCGGTGGCCATCCTGAAACAGTTTGGCGTGCCGTACGAAGCGCAAGTCATTTCCGCGCACCGCATGCCCGACGAGATGTATGCGTATGCCAAAAGCGCGCGCGCGCGCGGCCTGCGCGCCATCATTGCCGGCGCCGGCGGCGCCGCCCACCTGCCTGGCATGGTGGCGGCGATGACCATCGTGCCCGTGCTGGGCGTGCCCGTGCCGTCGAAATACCTGCGCGGCGAAGATTCCATGCTGTCCATCCTGCAAATGCCCAAGGGCGTGCCGGTAGCCACCTTCGCCATCGGCGAAGCGGGCGCCGCGAATGCGGCGCTGACGGCGGTGGCGTTGCTTGCCGCCAACGACGATGCCCTGGCCGACCAGCTGGAAGTCTTCCGTGCCACGCAAACGGCTGCCGCCAAGGCCATGGTCTTGCCTGAATAATGTGTTTGAAAAATAATGAATAGTAAATCGACTTCCCCATTGCTGCCTGCCGCCCATCCACCGGCATGGCTGGGCGTGATGGGCGGCGGCCAGCTCGGCCGCATGTTTGCCCAGGCCGCCCAGAGCATGGGCTATCAGGTGGCCGTCCTGGAACCGTCGGACGCCTGCCCTGCGGGGCAGGTGGCGCAGCGCCTGGTGAATGCCGGCTACGATGATGCGGCCGGCCTCGACGCGCTGGCCGCGCAATGCCTGGCCGTCACCACGGAATTCGAAAACGTGCCGGCCGACAGCCTGTCGCGCCTGGCTGGGCACGTGTTCGTGGCGCCCGACGCGCACGGCGTATCGGTGGCGCAGGACCGCATCGCGGAAAAGCGTTTCTTTGTCGACTGCGCCCCGAAATCGGGCGTACTGCCGGCGCCGCACATGGTCATCGCCGCGCAGCCAGACATCGATGCCATCGGCGACGACTTGCTGCCCGGCATACTGAAAACCGTGCGCATGGGCTATGACGGCAAGGGCCAGTACCGCGTGCGCACGCGCGACGACGTGCGCGCCGCGTTTGCGGAAATGGGCGAGGTGACTTGCCTGTTGGAAAAAATGTTGCCGCTGGCCTATGAAGTGTCCGTGCTGACGGCGCGCGGCGTGGACGGCCAGTCGGTCGTGTACCCGATCGCCGAAAACGTGCACCGCGACGGCGTGCTGTTTACCACCACGGTGCCGGGCCCGAACGTGTCGGACGACTGCGCCGCCAGGGCGCAGCGGGCGGCGCAAGCCATGGTCGCCGAACTGGGCTATGTCGGCGTGCTGTGCATCGAATTCTTCGTGCTGGCAGACGGCAGCCTGGTGGTCAATGAAATGGCGCCCCGCCCGCACAACAGCGGCCACTACACGATGGATGCCTGCGTCACCAGCCAGTTCGCGCAGCAGGTACGCGCCATGGCGCGCTTGCCGCTGGGCGACGTGCGCCAGCATTCGCCGGCCGTCATGCTCAACATCCTGGGCGACGCCTGGTTTGCCGGCGACAGCGACGTCGCCATCGAACCGGCCTGGGACCAGGTGCTGGCGCTGCCGGGCGCCTGCCTGCACCTGTATGGCAAGGACGACCCGCGCCGCGGCCGCAAGATGGGGCATCTGACCCTGGTGGCGGTCACCCTGGCGCAAGCGCAGCAGCGCCTGCGCGACGCGTGCCTGATCCTGGGAATTGCGCCGTGAGCGTGCCCGCACAAGACCTGGACCAGGCCGCCGTCGCGGCGGCCGCCGCCGTGCTGGAAGCGGGCGGCCTCGTCGCATTTCCGACGGAAACGGTGTACGGCCTGGGCGCCGATGCGGAAAACCCCGCCGCCGTGGCGCGCATCTACGAAGCCAAGGGCCGGCCATCGGACCACCCCGTGATCGTGCACGTGGCGCCCGGCGCCGACCTGGCGCACTGGTCCGACGATATCCCGCCCGAAGCGCAGCAGCTGGTGGCCGCCTTCTGGCCCGGTCCGCTGACCCTGATCGTCAAGCGCGCCGCGCACATTCCCGACGCCGTGTCCGGCGGCCAGGATACGGTGGGCCTGCGCTGCCCGTCGCATCCGGTGGCTATCGCATTGCTACGCGCTTTCAAGGGCGGCAAGGGCGGCCTGGCGGCGCCGTCGGCGAACAAATTCGGCAATGTCAGCCCCACCACGGCGCAGCACGTGCGCGACGAGTTCGCGGCGGAACTGGACAGCGGCCTGCTGGGCCAGGTCCTCGACGGCGGGCAGAGCGACGTGGGCATCGAGTCGACCATCGTCGACCTGTCGCGCCTGGCCACGCACGGTCCCGTGCTGCTGCGTCCCGGCCATATCAGCAGCGAGCAGATCGCCGCCGTCATCCAACGGGCGCCGGCGATGGCCGATGCGGCCGCGCCGCGCGCCTCGGGCACCCTGGAATCGCATTACGCACCGCATACGCCTGTTGCGATGCAGCACAGCGACGACGTGCGCGCCACCTTGAACCGCCTGCTCAATGACGGGCGCCGCGTGGCCCTGATCCACTACTCGGATCTGCCGCCGGCCAGCGCCAGCGTGCGCCTGGCCGCCAGCCCGGAAAACTACGCGCACGCGCTGTACGCCTCGCTGCGCACGATGGACCAGGTCGGCGCCGAGCTGATACTCGTCGAAGCGCCGCCCACCGACCCCGCGTGGCTGGGCGTGAATGACCGTTTGCGGCGTGCCGCATTCGGCTCAAGTGGTATCTTGCAGCAATTTCTATCCGCATAAAAAGAGCCCCGCAAGGGGCTTTTTCTTGATGCAGCGCAATAGAGATGCTTGCCACGGAACATCTTAATTCCTCCATAATTCATGCGATCGCCCTGTCGCGGCAGGGTGCTGGCAGTGTTGTTATTTCGTTGATTTTTAAAACATATTTTCTATACAAGCCTGAGGAACGATGGCATATTAGTTGGGTAGCGAATAGCACGCCCGTTCGTATAGAACCCAGAAAAAAGACCGAGGAGACAAAATGCATCAAACAAAATTCGCGCTGGCCGTGCTGGCTGCGGCTGTCCTGGCAGGTTGCGGTGGCGCCAGCGGCGGCGATCAAACCTTGAAAGTCAAATACACGGCGCAGGTGTCGTTCGGCGACAGCCTGTCCGACGTCGGTTCGTACGCGGTCGCCGGCGTGGCGGCGAGCGGTGGCGGCAAGTTCACCATCAATGGCGACAATACCAAGATCAATCCTGAACTGACGGGCAAGAACTGGACCGAGCATCTGGCCGCGCAATTCGGCTTGCCGGCGCCATGCGCTGCAGAAACGGGCCTGGAAGGCAGCATTCCTTCCCTGCAGGCTCCGCGCGTCAAGCATGCCGGCTGCTTCGGCTATGCCATGGGCGGTTCGCGCGTCACCAACCCCGTCGGCCCGAACAACAAGTTGGCGGGTGGTGCGCTGGGTGCCCTGACCGTGCCCGTGGTGACGCAGATTGCGAACCACCTGGCCGTTTCCGGCGGCAAGTTCAGCGGCACGGAAGCCGTCTTCGTGATGGCCGGCGGGAATGACGTGCTGTATCTGCTCGGTGCATTGCAAACGGGCGCGACTTCTGCTGGCCAGGCTGCTGGCGCGGCCGCTGGCGCCCAGGCTTTCGCCACCAACCTGGCCATGGCCCTGGCGGCCGGCGCCACCAACCCTGCCACGGCAGCGGCCGCCATCGGCGCCGCCATCCAGACAGCCAGCGCGGCGCCGGGCGCTACGCCGACAACGATCGTCGGTGCCGCGGTGCAAGCGGCCGTGATTGCCGGCAATACAGCGGCCGCTTCGCCTGCCGTGTATGGTCCGCTGGCCGCCAAGGCACAAGCCGATGCGACGGTGACGGGCAACGCTGCCGGCGCCAAGGCCGGTGCCGATTACGCTGCGGCCCAGGGGCCGTCGCTGGTTGCTGCCATGAAACAAGCGGGTACCGAGCTGGTGGCGCTGGTCAAGGATCAGATCATTGCCAAGGGCGCCAACTATGTGGTGGTCAACAACCTGCCTGACGTGGCCGGTACGCCATCGGGCTTGAGCAAGGATGCCAATACCAAGGCGCTCATCAATGCCATGGTCAGCGCCTTCAATGGCGAACTGAGCGGGGGCTTGAACGGCAACGCGAAAGTCTTGCTGGTCGACGTGTTTGCCGTCAGCCATGACCAGGGCGTCAACCCTGGCCCGTACGGCTTGACCAACGTCACGGAAACGGCGTGCGACCTGACGCCAGCGAAAAACTTCCTGGGCAGCTCGCTGGTGTGCAATGGCACGAACCTGAAAGCGGGCGACGTCAGCCACTACGCGTATGCCGACGATGTGCACCCTACGCCGTTCAACAACCTGTTGCTGGCCCGTTATGTGGCCAAGGACATGGTCGTGCGGGGCTGGCTGTAAGGGATGGCCGCGCCAGCTGCATCCCCGCGATGTGGCTGGCGCTGGCAGCGACAAGACTGGATAGCGGGGCTATCCGCACATAATGAATCAGGAGACAAGATGAAGAATCGTTTGAATACCGCTGTACGCGTGCTGGCCGCGGCTGCCGCGATGGCCATGGCGACGGGCGCTTCGGCGCAAAGCGCAGGCACCTGGATGGCCAAGGTCGGCCTCAACAAGATCACGCCGCACGTCGATAGCGGCGACATTTCCGCTCCGGCACTGCCGGGCACGAAAGCGGACGTCAAGTCGGATACCAAGCCCATCCTGACCTTTGCCTACATGATCACGGACAATATTTCCGCTGAAATGATCCTGGGCGTGCCGTACAAGCATGACCTGATCGGTGATGGATCGATCAAAGGCACGGGCAAGCTGGGGACGGCGGAAGCCTTGCCGCCGACGGCCTTCATCCAGTACCGTTTCTTCCAGCCAACGACGAAGATCCGTCCTTACGTGGGCGCGGGCCTCACGTATGCCTATTTCCAGAAGGAAAAAGGCTCGGGCCAGATGACGGCCTTGCTGGATCCGGGTGGATCGCCCGTCACCTACCGCCTGGACAACAAGCTGGCAGGCAGCCTGGTGGTCGGCAGCACCCTGGCCATCAACGAGCGCTGGTTTGCGGATGTGGCCGTGGTTAAGACGTTCCTGAAAACCAAGGCGAAGTTCTCGACGGGGCAGACGCAGGACATCAAGCTCGACCCGGTCGCCGTGAGTGTCAGCATCGGGTACAACTTTACCCTGTAATGCAAAAAAATCCGCCTCGGCGGATTTTTTTTGTCCCGTCGATCAGGCTGGCGGTATATTGAACTTCCCATTGTGGAAAATCAAGGGCGGTTGCGCGGCAAACGCGCATTGTTCCACTTCGCCCACGAAAATGACGTGGTCGCCTTCCGGATAGCGGCTGCGGTTGTGGCATTCGAACCAGGCCGATGCGCCTTTCAGGATGGGCTGGCCCGTGCGCGACAGCTCGTATTCCACGTCGTCGAACGGATTCGGGGTGCGGCGCGAAAAACGCTGCGCCAGTTCCGCCTGGTCGGCGCCCAGCACATTGATCACATAATGCGAGTTGCCGCTGAAAATCGGCATGCTGTTGGCCACGGAACCGAGGCTCCACAGCACCAGGGGGGGCGACAGCGAAACGGAATTGAAGGAACTGGCCGTCAAGCCGCGGAAACTGCCGTCGGCCAGGCGCGTGGTAATGACCGTCACGCCGGTCGCAAACTGCGATAGTGCTTGGCGGAAATGCGTCGTATCGAATTCTTGCGCTGGCGCGCGGGGAGAGCGTGTGTTCATGGGGGACCTGTCTATTTGCTGACATTATGCCAAAAATCGGCCGCGCCAGCGCAATCGTGGCTGGCATGCCCCTATGTGCGGTACGCCGCGCACCGTTTCAAGCGGCGCTGCAGGCCGTGGCGCTTTGCGCTACAGTGGTGAAATGATAAGTCGCAGTGGCGTTGCGGGAGGACATCATGAATCAACAGACGGAAGTGGCGGTACTGGGCGGCGGCTGTTTCTGGTGCCTGGCTGCCGTGTACGGGGAAGTGCGGGGCGTGGCGCGCGTCGAGTCCGGCTACGCGGGAGGCGGCGTGCCCGACCCCACATATGAACAGGTGTGCGCGGGCGGGACGGGCCACGCGGAAGTGGTGCGTCTGGAATTCGATCCCGCCGTCATCAGCTACCACGACTTGCTGGAAATCTTTTTTACGCTGCACGATCCCACCACCGTGAACCGGCAGGGCAACGATGTCGGCACGCAATACCGTTCCGTCATCTATTACCAGTCGGCCGGGCAGGAAAAGGTGGCGCGCAAGGTGCTCGCCGAGATGGCTGGCGTGTGGGATGCGCCCCTCGTCACGCAACTGGCGCCGGCGCCCGCCTTTTACAAGGCCGAGCAATACCACCAGAATTATGTCGAGCAGCACCCCTTGCAGGGCTATTGCGCGCTGGTCGTCGCGCCCAAGGTGGAGAAATTCCGCGCCATGTATGCGGGGCGCCTGAAGTGAGCGCCCCGCGCGCCTGTCAGCTGGCGAGCACGGGCGCCGGGCTGGTGTCCTGCGCATACATGTAGTTGCGCGACCAGGGCAGGGTGGAGGAGCGCCGGCCCGCCTTCACGCAGACGATCTGGTACAGGCTGATCAAATCCTGTTCGAAGGCGTAGGCGCAGCCGGCCAGGTAGACATGCCAGATGCGGAAGCGCCGTTCGCCCGCCAGCGGGCGGATCTGCTCGGCATGGGCTTCGAAATTCTCCGTCCACAGGGCGCAGGTGCGCGCATAGTGGCGCCGCAGGTTTTCCACATCGAGCACTTCCAGCCCGCCTTGCTGCATGGTCTTGAGCACATTGCCGATGTGCGCCAGTTCGCCGTGCGGAAACACATATTTTTCGATGAATTCGCCGCCGCCATACGGCGTTTCGCCATTGTCCGGATCCGTGGAGGTGATGCCGTGGTTCATCGCCATGCCGTCCGGCGCCAGCAGCTTGTTGATGATGCTGAAATACTCGGGCAAATGCTTGAGGCCCACGTGCTCGAACATGCCCACGCTGGTGATGCGGTCGAACTGGCCCGTCACGTCGCGGTAGTCCTGCAGGCGGATGTCGATGAGGTGGGCGAGGCCGGCCGCCTCCACGCGCTCGCGCGCCAGCGCGTACTGGTTTTCCGACAGGGTCACGCCCACGCAGCGGGCGCCATATTGCTGTGCGGCACGAATGACGAGTGCGCCCCAGCCGCAGCCGATGTCGAGCAGGGTCTGGCCCGGCTGCAGCTGGATTTTCTTCAGGATATGGTCGATCTTCTTGACCTGCGCCTGCGCCAGGGTCTCATCGCCGTGTTCGAAATATGCGCAGGAATACACGAGGGCGGGATCGAGAAACTGCTCGTAAAAGGCATTCGACACGTCGTAGTGGTAGCGGATGGCTTCCGCATCCTTGCTCTTGTCGTGCGTAAAGCTGCGCACGATACGGGCCAGCTTGCCTTCCGGTTTCAAGGTATTGCGCGCCAGCGCATTGCAGATGGAAATCATGTCCATCGCCGTGCCTTTCACCTCGATATTGCCTTCCACATAGGCCGAGCCCAGATTGGCCAGCGAGGGATTGAGCAGGTAGCGGGCCGAGGCGGCTGTCGGCAGGCGGATGGTGACGCGCGGCGCTTCGCTGGACAGGTCGACATGCTGGCCGTTCCACAATTCTATGCGCAGCGGCAAGGCGGTCTTGCTGCGGATGCCGGCGATCCAGGACTTGAGTTGGTTTTGTACAAACAAGATGGCCTCCAACGAAGCGGCCGCTGTGGCGGCCGCAAATTGAGAAACAATGTTATTTAGTAACTTCTACCCTCATAGCCTACACCTATATTGAACAGCTTGCTTTGCGCCGCCCTCAAGGCGTGCTTACGGTTGCAAGCGCTGCATGCTCCATTGTCCGTCAGCACCGCGCGTAAACACGATGCGGTCGTGGAAGCGCGAGCGGCGGCCTTGCCAGAATTCGATGCGTTCCGGCTGCAGACGGTAGCCGCCCCAATGGGCGGGGCGGGGCGGCTGGGCGTCGCCGATGGCGGCGGCCACGGCCTCGTAATTGCTTTCCAGCGCGACCCGGCTGGCGATCGGTGTACTTTGCTGCGAGGCAATCGCCGACAAACGGCTTTGCAGGGGGCGCACATTGAAATACTCGTCGCTCTCGGCCGCCGTGGTTTTCACTACCGTGCCTTCGATGCGCACCTGCCGCTCCAGCTCGCGCCAGAAGAACAGCAGGGCCGCGTGCGGGTTGTGCTCCAGCTGCTGGCCCTTGTCGCTGTTGTAATTCGTGTACCAGGTGAAACCCCGTTCGTCGAACTGCTTGACCAGCACGATGCGCGAGCTGGGCTTGCCGTCGGGGCTGACGGTCGCCAGGTCCATGGCGTTCGGCTCGACGACCTGGGCCTTGACGGCTTCGGCGAACCATTTCTGGAACTGGGCGACGGGATCGGCCAGCACGTCCGTCTCGCTCAGGCTGGATTGCACGTAATCGGTGCGCATGGCGGCCAGCCTGGCGGCCGGGTCCGGCGCTTCGGCCGCATCGGGTGCGATGCCGCGGCGGCGCTGCATGGCCGTGCCCAGCTGCGCCATCTGCTGCGCGCTGAACAGGCGCCTGGCCATGGGCGCCAGCTGGCCCTCTTCCTTGGCCATGTGGGCCTGGTAGGCGGCGACATAGTCGCGCACGCCGTCGGCGGACAGCTGCGTGTCCGTGCCGGCGGCGATGGCGTCCAGTTCCGGGCGCAGCGTCAGCCAGGCCTGGTCCATGCGCTGGTGGTCGGCCAGGATCTCCGGCACCAGGGTGGCCAGCAGGGCCGCATCGTCGCCCGTGGCGGTGGCTTGCAGCATGGGCATCAAGTCCTGCTCTTCATCGTCATGGTGCAGATGGGCGGCTTTATTGAAATATTGCAACACCGCCCTGGCTGCCTGCTGTGCGTCCGCCGTGTTGCCGTGCTGTGCCAGATGGCCCAGCAGGTTTTGCAGGGTCGTCAGCTGCTTGCGGATCTTGTCGTGGCAATGCTTGAGCACGGCGATGGGCTGGTCAAAGCCGGGAACGGAGTCGAACAGGGGAGAGGTCATGGCGAGTTCTCGTGGTGGGCGGTGTGGGGGCGCGGCGACAATGTGGCTTGTCGCTGTGTCAATCCGGCTATTTTAGAATATCCGCCAGCGCAGTGTCCGTTAAAATGGCGCCATGCATACCTCCACCAATGAACTAATTTCCATGGACTTGACCGAGATCGATTTTGAACGGCGTTTCGGCGGCATTGCCCGCCTGTACGGCGCGCCCGCGCTGGCACGCTTCCGGGCAGCCCATGTGTGTGTGATCGGCGTGGGCGGCGTCGGTTCCTGGATCGTCGAAGCGCTGGCGCGCAGCGCCATCGGCCGCCTGACCTTGATCGACCTCGACAATGTTGCGGAATCGAACATCAACCGCCAGATCCAGGCCATGAGCGACACCATCGGCAAGGCCAAGATCACGGCGCTGGCCGAACGCATCGAACTGATCAACCCGTTTTGCCAGGTCACGCAGATCGAGGATTTCATTACCCCCGAGAACCTGGAACAATTGCTGGGCGGGCGCGATTTCGACTACCTGGTCGACGCCATCGACAATGCCAAGGCCAAGGCCGCCGCGATCGCGTATTGCCGCGCGCGCAATGTGCCCATGCTGACCATCGGCAGCGCGGGCGGGCAGACGGACCCGACCCTGATCGCCGTGCGCGACCTGTCGAAGACGGAACAGGAACCGCTGCTCAAGCGGGTACGAAAACTGTTGCGCACTGAATATGGTTTCCCCCGTGGCGTGAAAAACAAATTCAATGTCGACGCCGTGTTTTCCATGGAACCGTTGAGCACGCCCGAGAGCGCCGAAGCGTGCGCCATCGACGGCAGCGCGCCCGCCGGCGTGACGGGCCTGAACTGCGCCGGCTTCGGCTCCAGCGTGGTGGTGACGGCCAGCTTCGGCATGGTGGCGGCCGCGCACGCGCTGAAAAGCTTGCGCCAGGACCAGCTTGCCGCAGCGCCAGCACCAGTGCCGGACGTCGCCTAAGCCAGTTGCCGGCTGGCCAGGATGCGGTAGTCGCCGCTGCTTTTCAGCGATTCCACCAGTACCAGTTCGCTTGCCTGCCAGGCGATGGGCGCGAAGTCCTGGCCGGCCGGCGGCGGCGCCTGGCGCGCCAGGGTCACGTGCGGCGTGAAACGGTCGTGCTCGAAGCGGGGCGCCAGCGCCTGTTGCGCCAGGGCGCGCATGCAGGCCGCGCGCAAGTCCAGCAGGGCTGGCGATGGCTGCGCCAGGGCGGCCCAGGCCAGCGCCAGCTTCGTGAAGTGGCTGGCGTGATCGAACAGCAGGGGCATGGCGCGCGCCGGCATCTGCGCCAGGATAGCGAGCAGGGCCGGCAAGTCGCTGGCCGGGCGCTGTCCCAGGAAAGCCAGGGTCAGGTGCAGTTTCTCCGCGCGCACGGGCTGGCCTTGCAATTGCGCCTGCCAGGCCGCCAGCGCTGCGCGCGTGGCGTCGTCGGGCCACAGGGCGTAAAACAGGCGGGGAGTGTGTGTATCGGGCGACAAGTTTTTCATATCGTTGCGGCGGTTTGCTATTATTGGCGTTCCCTGCCGGTTCGCTGGCGCAGGGATCTCACCGAAACTCACTGAAAGAATACATCATGACGCGTAGCTCCGTTTTGTTTGCCCTGATCTGCTCCGTCGCCGCGTCGCTGGCGCAGGCACAGGCGCCAGCGCCTGTTCCCGCCTCCGCCGTATCGCTGAGCCCTGGCCCTGCCGCCGATAAATTGATTCTGATCGACAACAAGGTCGGCACGGGCAAGGAAGCGTCCGTCGGCAGCAACGTCACCGTGCACTACACGGGCTGGCTGTACCGTCCCCTGGCGAAAGATTCGCGCGGCAAGAAGTTCGACAGCTCCGTGGGCCGCGGCCCGTTTGATTTCCCGCTCGGCAAGGGCATGGTCATCAAGGGCTGGGACCAGGGCGTGGCCGGCATGAAAGTGGGCGGCAAGCGCACCCTGATCATTCCTGGCGAACTGGCCTACGGCCCGCGCGGCGCCGGCAATGGCGACATTCCGCCGAACTCGGCACTGATCTTCGACGTGGAATTGCTGGACGTTAAGTAATTCTTCCGTTCGGCGGCGGCGCATGTTTGCGCCGCCGCCATCTGCAGGTAGCAAAATGTTCAGGCAAGGCATGGCAACAACGCCATGAACTTTTTGTTGAGTGTCTTGAAACGCGGTAGACTGGGTTCTTCTGTAATTGCTGTGGAGACCACACCCATGAACATCGCCAACGACGTCACTGAACTGATCGGCAACACCCCTCTGGTGCGCATCAACCGCATCGCCGCCGGCAGCGTGGCCACCATCCTGGCCAAACTCGAATTCTACAATCCCGCGCACAGCGTCAAGGACCGTATCGGCCTGTCCATGATCGTTGCCGCCGAAGCGGCAGGCAAGATCCATCCCGACACCGTCATCGTCGAACCCACCAGCGGCAACACGGGCATCGCGCTGGCCATGGTGTGCGCCGCGCGCGGCTACCGCTGCACCCTCGTCATGCCCGACACCATGAGCCGCGAGCGGCGCATCCTGCTGCGCGCCTATGGCGCCGAACTGGTGCTCACGCCCGGCAGCGAAGGCATGCTGGGCGCCATCCGCAAGGCAGAGGAGCTGGTGGCGGCCGACTCGCGCTATCTGATGCTGCAGCAATTCAATAATCCCGCCAATCCCGCCATCCACCGCGCCACGACGGCAGAGGAAATCTGGCGCGATACGGATGGGCAAGTGGACATCGTCGTGGCCGGCGTGGGCACGGGCGGCACGATCACGGGCATCGGCGAAGTGCTCAAGGAGCGCAAGCCTGGCCTGCAAGTGATTGCCGTGGAACCGGAAGCGTCGCCGATGTTGTCGAAGGGCACGAAAGGACCGCACCCGATCCAGGGCATCGGCGCCGGCTTCGTGCCGCAGATCCTGAACACGACCATCTACGACGAGATCATCTGCGTGAAGAACGACGATGCCTTCGCCACGGCGCGCCTGGCCGCCAGCGACGAAGGCTTGCTGGTCGGCATCTCGTCGGGCGCCGCCCTGTGGGCTGCCCTGCAAGTGGCGCGCCGTCCGGAAAATGCGGGCAAGACCATCGTCACCATCATTCCGTCGTTTGGCGAGCGCTACTTGAGCACGGCCCTGTACGCGGGCCTGGGCGACTGATCCTGATCAAACAGTAGCGACAGGTCTATCTTTTCCGCCAGCGCCCGGTTGCCCGCATCGCCCGGGTGCAGGCGGTCGCCCGAATCGTAGGCGGGCAGCAGGCGCAGCGGATGCTCAGGGTCGCGCGTCCACGCGTCGAAGTCGAGCACGGCGTCGAAAGTGCCGCTGGCGCGTATCCACGCGTTCAATTGCTGGCGCAGCGCATCTTTATCAGGCTGGTAATAGTCGTCCAGGGGCGTGCCGGGCAGGGCGCCCGCGAACGGCGTCAGGGTGGCGCCGACCACGCGCACGCCGCGGCTGCGGGCGCGGGCGACCAGCCGGGCGTAGCCGGCTGTCAATTCTTCCAGCGTGGGCCTTTGTTCCTGTGGCGCGAACGCCGTGCCGGGCCAGCTGATGTCATTGATTCCCAACAAGACGACCACCGTGCGCACGCCCGGCTGCGCCAGCACGTCGCGCTCGAAGCGGGCCAGGGCGCTCTCGCCCATGCCGTCGGACAACAGCCTCCCGCCGGAAATGCCCGCATTGATCACGGCCACGCCATGCGGCGCCAGGCGGGCGGCGAGGAAATCCGGCCAGCGGGTGTCCTGCCCCAGGCTGGCGCTGGCGCCGTCCGTGATCGAGTCTCCCAGGATGGCCACGGCTTGCGCGGCCGGCGCCGCCTCGACCTCGATGGCGCTCAGCAGCAGGCGCGCCGTGGTGGTCTGCACGCCGGGCTGCGCGGCATCGATGCGGGCGGCACGCGTCTGGTCGCGCGGCGCGATCCACGCCGTCTCGCGGCCATCCCAGTGAAACGTGGATGCCGGACTGGGCTGCGGCAGGTGGACGCTCACCGTCAGCCGGGCCAGGTCCGGCACGGACAGTTCGACGGGGTCGCTGACGAGGGGGGCGCCCGGCGCTGCCGTGGCCGAGGGCATGCCGGCAAAGGTCAGCGTGCGCAGGCTGACCGGGCGGATCGCCGATGCGCTGTCCGCCAGGGCCACGGTGGCCGCGCCGATGCGCAGCGGCACCTTGCCGTAGGCATTCGACAGCACGATGCGCACGCGGGGGCCGCCCACGCTGATGCGCGCCACCTGGCGCACGGTCTGGTCGCGCAACACGGCCGGCACGTTGCTGGGAAACAGGAAATCGGCGCCCCACACGGCTTGCGGGCTGGCCGTCCAGCTGGCCAGCCAGGCCGGGGTGGGAGCGGTATCGGCGGCCCGCGCCGGGGCGGCGTTCAGGGCCAGGGCCAGCAGGGCGGCGGGGAGGGCAGGGTATCGGTGCATGGCGGTTCGCTTCATCAAGGGGAATGTGCGCATGATGCAAGCAAAGCCATTTATGCACTAGACTATCTCATCGAAGAACATTTATGAGTTGAATTCACAATGGCCAGACTGGATGTCAACCGCTCCGGCGAGCTGGAAGTATTCGTGCGCGTGGTCGAGCTGGGAGGTTTTTCCGCCGCTGCGCGCGCCTGCGGCATGACGCCGTCGGCCGTCAGCAAGCTCGTCTCGCGGCTGGAAGAGCGCCTGGGCGCGCGCCTGCTGAACCGTTCCACGCGCCAGCTGCAGCTGACGGCCGAGGGCTGCGGCCTGTACGAGCGGGGCAGGCAGGTGCTGGCGGCCCTGGACGAGGCCGAGCGCTGCGCGGGCGCACAGGATGTGCCGCGCGGCAAAATACGCGTCAATGCGAACGTGCCGTTCGGCCAGCATTTTTTGCTGCCGCTGGCGCCGCTGTTTCTCGAACGCTATCCGGACGTGACGCTCGACATCGTGCTCACGGATGCCGTGGTCGATATCCTGGAGCAGCGCACGGACGTGGCCGTGCGGGCCGGTCCCCTGAAAAGTTCCGGCTTGCTGGCGCGCAAACTGGGCCAGACGCGCATGGCGATCGTGGCATCGCCATCCTACCTGGCGCGGCGCGGCACGCCGCTGCTGGCGGCCGAGCTGGCGTCGCACAACTTGCTCGACGCCAATTATGCGCGCGCCCGCTCCGGCTGGCCGCTGCGCCTGCCCGAGGGCGATATCGTCGTGCCCGTCACGGGCAATGCGCAGGCCAGCGATGGCGAAGCCTTGCGGCAACTGGCGCTGGCGGGACTGGGACTGGCACGCCTGGCCGCCTTCCAGGTGCGCGCCGATATCGCGGCCGGCCGTTTGCAGGCGCTGCTGGAAGAGTGCAATCCGGGCGACAGCGAAGACGTGCATGCCGTGTTCGTGGGGCAAGGCGGGCATGTGCCGCTGCGCGTGCGCGTCTTTCTCGATTTCCTGGCGCAGCATGTCGACCTGGGGTGATGCGACGGGCTACAGGCGGACACGGCCGCGCAGTACAATATCGGCATACAACAAATACGGTCCGCAATGGTTCGGCCCGTATCGTGTCTCTGAATGGAAATATGTTCCTGGTAAAACCTGAACGCCGCCGCCTGCTGCAGGTGGGCGCGACCGTGGCTGTCATCGCGCTGGGCCTGGCCTCGCGCGCCTATCCCCAATTCCTTCCCGCCGCGCTGGGAAAATATCCTGGCGATGCCCTGTGGGCCATGATGATCGTCTTTGCGCTGGGCGCCTTCGCCACGCGCATGCGCACGTGGCAACTGGCGTTGACGGCCTTGCTGATCTGCTTTGCCGTGGAATTTGGCCAGCTGGTCCGGACGCCGTGGCTGGTCGAACTGCGTGCCCATCCGCTGGGGCACCTGGTGCTGGGTTCCACCTTCGGCTGGACCGACCTGCTCGCCTACACGGCGGGCGTGGCGATGGCGGCGCTGGTCGATGCAGCGGCGCTGTTCAAGCGCCGCTGAATCCGCTTACTTGACGTTACCCTCCGCATCGCGCAATTCCACGGGCGCCAGTTTCAGCTTGCCCAGCTGCGGGGCGATCTTTGCCTTGTCGCCCACGCCGATGACGACCAGCGTGTCCGGCTGCAGGTATTTTTTCGCCACCTGCTGCACCTGCTTGTCCGTCACGCTGGCAAAGCGCTGCGGCAAGGTGGTGTAGTAGTCGAGACCCAGGCCGTAGATATACGCGTTGGCCATGCTGGCGCTGATGCTGGCATTCGTCTCGAACTGGCCGGGCAAGGACAGCACCTGCGCATTGCGCGCATTCGCCAATTCCTTGCCGCTCAAGGGCTTGGCGATCATGGCGCGGATTTCCTTGAAGGTTTCCGACACGGCCGGACCCGTTACATCGGTGCGCACGCTGGCGGCAATCGAGAATGGACCAGGCTGGCTACGGTACTGGAATTGCGAGCGCACGCCATATGTATAGCCCTTTTCCTCGCGCAAGTTGGTGTTCAGGCGGCTGGTAAACAAGCCGCCCAGCGCCGCGTTCATCACTTGCAGCGGCGCGTAGTCGGGCGTGGCGCGCGGCACGGCGATGTTGGCCAGGCGCACGGCCGTTTGCGGCGCGCCCGGCTTGTCGACGAGGATCAGCCTGGCCTTCGTCGTGTGCGGCGCGGCCGCCACGGCCGGCGCCACGGTGCCCGCCTTCCAGGCGCCGAACTTCGCTTCGGCCAGCGCCTTCAATTCCGCTTCGAGGATATCGCCCGAGACGATCAGCGCCGCATTGTTCGGCAGATAGTGCTGCTGCCAGAAACCGTGCAGGTCGGCGCGGCTGGCCGCCTTCAGCGCCGCTTCCGTGCCCAGCTGGATGTAGCCGTACGGATGCTGCGGGCCATACAGGGCAGCCGCTTCCACGCGGGCCGCCACGGCGCCCGCATTCTCGCGCTGCTGGGCCAGTTGTCCGATGCGGCTGGCGCGCTGGCGCTCCACCTCTTCTTGCGGGAACTGCGGATGCAGCACCACGTCGGCCAGCACGTCGAGCGCCTGCGGGAAGGTCGATTTGAGCGACGTCAGCTGGGCAAACGAGGCATCCGCGCCGGAGCCGGTGCTGAGCAGGGCGCCCAGCTGCGCCACGTCGTCGGCGATTTGCGGCGCGCTGCGCGTGGCAGTGCCTTCCTGCAGCAATTGCGCCGTAAAGCTGGACAAGCCCGGCTGCGCCAGCGGATTGGCGCCCGAGCCGCTTTTGATCACCAGCTGGCTGGAAACGAGGGGCACGGCAGGGTTGTAGTGGTGGATCACGGTCAGGCCGTTCGCCAGCGTGAACGATTTTCCTTGCGGTAGCACGATCTTCGGCGCGGGACCGGCCTTCGGCACCGTGTTGCGCCATGGCTCGTCGGCATTGATGGCCGTGCCTGGCGCAGGCTTGACCTTGCCCGGCGCCGGCGTCGGCACTTCCGCGCCCAGGTCCGGCGTGCCGGGCACGCCATACACGACCACGCGCGACTGGTTCTTCAGGTAAGTGTCGACGGCGCGCTGCACGCCGGCCGCCGTCACCTGGCGGTAGCGTTCGATATCCTTGGCCAGGTAGCCGGGGTCGCCCAGGTACTGGTTGTATTCGTTGAGCAAGTTGGCCACGCCGTGGCCGCCCATTTTTTCCACCTGGCTCAGCATGCTCGTTTCGATGCTGTTGCGCGCGCGCTCCAGTTCCTTCTCGGTGGGGCCCTTGGCGCGCAGCTGTTCCAGCTCCGCCTGCAGGGCTTGCTCGATTTCCTCGGGCTGGTGGCCGGGGCGCGCCGTCGCGTCGATGGTGAAGACGGAAGTGAGCGCGTTGGAACCCTGGCTGGCGCCCACGTCCTGGGCGATCTGCTTGTCGTACACGAGGGATTTATACAGGCGGCTGGACTTGCCGCCGGCCAGGATGTGCGCGGCCATCGACAGTTCCGCATCATCCCCGGCATAGGCCGAAGGCGTCAGCCAGGCCATGAAGACGCGCGGCAATTCCACCCGGTCCTGCACCACGACACGGCGTTCCTGCGTGATGGGCGGCGTCACGACGTCGGGTTTCGGCACGGCCGGGCCGCTCTTGAAGCTGCCGAAGTATTTATTCACCAGCTCCTTGGTCTTGGCCTTGTCGATGTCGCCGGCAATCACCAGGCTGGCGTTGTTGGGGCCGTAGTATTTGCTGAAGAATTCCTTGATGTCGGCCAGTTTCGCGTTCTGGATATCCGCGTGCGAACCGATGACGCTGGCGTAATACGGGTGGGTCTTGGGAAACAGCTGGTGGTACAGCGCTTCCTGCACGATGCCGTAGGGGGCGTTTTCCACGCTCTGGCGGCGCTCGTTGCGCACCACGTCCTGCTGGTTCGTCAGCGCCGTCTGGTCGAGCACGTCAAGCAGGTAGCCCATGCGGTCGGAATGCGTCCACAGGGCCAGTTCCAGCTGGTTCGACGGCACCGTGTCGAAATAATTGGTGCGGTCGAAATCCGTGCTGCCATTCGAATCGGTGGCGCCCGCCCCTTCCAGCAGCTGGTCGGCCATGCCGCGCGGCACGTGCTTGGTGGCGGCAAACATCATGTGTTCGAACAGGTGGGCAAAGCCCGTCAGCCCCGGCGCTTCATTCGCGGGACCCACGTGGTACCAGATATTGACGGCCGTGACGGGCAATTTATGGTCTTCCACGAGAATGACGTCGAGGCCGTTCGGCAAGGTGTATTTTTCGTAGGCAATATTGGGCACGGCCGTCGCGCCCATGGGCGCCGTCGCGGCCGCATCGGCGGCGTGGGTCAGGCGCATGGGGGCGCCGTACAGCGACAGCAGCAGGGCGGGGAGGGCCAGCAGTTTGATCGGTTTCATGCATGCTTCCAGGCTAGGGTGGGGAAGACGCTGCTGCCCGCTCGTGGCTGGCGCAGCGCGACGGTGCTACGGTCGGTGCTACGGTTTATACAGCAGGGCTGCGCCGCCCAGCACCAGCAGTGCGCAGGCGATGGAGACGACGGCGGCCGCGCCCAGCAAGCGCCATTCGCGCGGCGTAAACCAGACGGCTGGCGCAGTCGCATTACCGGCAGGGCTGCTCAGGGCGGCTGGCGGCAGCTCAGGCAAGCCGCCAGCCGCGCGCGCCTGCGACGCCAGCGCTTGCGTGGCGGCGTCCAGCAGGGCCAACTGGCGCTCGACGGTTTCCGCCAGCACCGCTTCGTTCAACGCCACCAGGGCGAATATCGGGTCGTCGACGTCGATCTTGATGCCCGTCTTGTCGAACACGTGGCTGCGCAGTTTGTGCTGGTCCATCTACCATTGCACCTTGTCGAGTTGTTCGAAGATGTCGCGGTAGACGACCTTGATGCGCTGTTTTTCCATGATGTTGAACTTGTCGTTCTGCAGCACTTCCTGCATCGTCAGGCGCGCCGTGTTCATTTTCTTGACGTCCGCGCCGAAGGTGTCGGGATTGCGCTGGCTCAAGGTAATGCTGCCTTTCACGCGCGCGCGGTTGTCGCTGTACGACTGCGATTCGACAAACTGCTTGCCGGACGCCGATTGCAGCAGGCCGAAATGTTCGTTTTGCCACAGTACCAGCGGCACCTTGGTCGATTGCGCCGTGGCGACAAAGCCCGTGGCCGTGTCGTGCAGGGTGTCGCCGCCGCCGACGATGGTGTGGATATACACTTTGCGGCCCGATTCTTCCAGCAGCGAGAAGCAGTCGTTTTCCAGCAGATAGCCCATCAGCGGCGAAAAGGTATTGGCGCCATTGTCGATCACGCAGTTGCCGTCCGCTTCGAGGATGTCGATCATCAGGGCGTCGAAGCGTTTCGGGTCGATGTTGCGCGCATCCGTCATCACGGGCACGTGCTTGACCTGCATCGCCTTGTAGCGCGAAAAAGTGGCGTTTTCCTGATCGGTGTCATAGCAGCGCAAGGGCGTGTCGTCCTTGCCGCCTATCCATTGGGCCAGCAGGGTCGAAACCAGGGTCTTGCCGATGCCGCCCTTGCCCTGCAGGATGAAATGTACCGTGTTTTGCATTGCGACTACTCCAAGTTGTTGCGTCAGTGACAATCAAAGATACGTGGCAGGGGCGCGGGCGCCCGGCTAGGCCACGACTGGCATTTTTACCACAATCCTTTGCAAATATGCCATGCGCAAGAGCGAATCTGGTTATGATGTTAATCAGGATACCATTGATGTAGAGCAAGTTTTGTGTGAAAAATCCACCCCAGAGTGTGAACGAGGACGCAGTGCCGATCTCCAGTCTCGATAAAGCCGACATTGACCGTCTGAATCAGCAGGCCCTGTCCTGCCTGGTCGGCAACCGCCGCCAGGCGCGGCGGCTGGCGCAGATGGCGCTGGCGGCGGCGCAACGGCAACAGTATGCGCGCGGCGACGCGTATGCGGAACTCAATCATTGCTGGCTCGCGTATTACGGCGGCGAGGCGGAACCGTCGTGCGAGCGCCTGCGTGCGTATTTCCAGCAGAGCGGCGACCTGGAAGGGGGCATGGAAGTGGCGGCCCTGCAGGGCGCGTATGCGAGCCGGCGCGGCGATTTTGCCGATGCCGAGCAGCATTTCCTGCAGGCGCGCAGCCAGGCCGCGCAGATCCCCGACTCGCTGCACAAGTTCATGCTGTACGCGCGCCTGGGCGTCGATGCCCTGAACCGCGGCGATACGCAGGACGGTCCGCGCAATTTTTTGCTGGCGCTCGATATCGCCGAGCGCTTCGGCAGCCCCGCGCACCGCGTCAACAGCCTGTCGAACCTGGCGTCGTCGCAGCACGACCTGGGCAACGATGAAGACGCCATCCCCCTGCTGGTCGAGGCGCTCGACATCATCGGCACGCAAAAGCTCAAATACCAGCAAACCATCGTCTCGGCCAACCTGGCCATGTGTTTATTGGCCACGGGCAAGCCGGCCGAGGCGCTGGCGCTGGTGGAACCGTTTTACGAGTGGCCGGAAGAAGACCTGGCGATCCGCGCCTTTTTGTTCTGCATCGCCGCCCACGCCGCCATCCTGCTGCAGCAGCCCGCCAGCGCGCTGCAATTGCTGCTGCGGGCCGAAGAGTATGCGCGCCGGGGCCAGGACCTGGAAGAGCAGATGCATGCGTGGCTGGTGCGCGGCAAGCTGGACCTGCACGCGGGCCAGACGGTGCAGGCGCTGGCGTCGCTGACGCAGGCGCACAGCCTGCTGAGCTGGACGCGCAATCCGTTTCACCAGCAGCAGATTCTGCGGGGACTGGCCGACATCAATGCCCAGCTGGGCGAATGGCAGGCCGCGTACGGTTTCCTGCAGCAATACCAGGCCGCGTTCGAGGCCAGCAGCAAGTCGGCGCGCGCCTCGCGCAGCCTGATGCGCAACCTGGAAAAGGAAATGCACAGCCTGAAGGCCGAGCGCGACAAGGCGCTGGAGCTGCAGGCGGCGCGCGAATCGGAAAACGTCAAGCTCGAGCACCTGAACCGCGAACTGGCGCACCAGATCCTGCATGTCAATTCCCTGCAGGACAGCCTGAAGGAACAGGCCATGCGCGACCACCTGACGGGCCTGTACAACCGCCGCCATTTTGAAACCTGCCTCAATGCCATCCTGCACGCGGCCGATGCGGATGCGCCCGTGGCCATCGCCATCATCGACCTGGATTTCTTCAAGCGCGTCAACGACACGTACGGGCATAATTTTGGCGATGAAGTGCTGATCCAGTTCGCGCGCCTGGTGGAAAGCCAGCTGCGCGGCAGCGACATGGTGTGCCGTTATGGCGGCGAGGAATTCTGCCTGCTGTTGCGCGAAGCCGACAGCGTCATCGCCGCGTACAAGATCGACGATATCGCCGCGCGCTACCGCCAGCTGCTGATCCGGCAGGCGCCGCACAGCTTGTCGGGGTGCACCTTTTCGGCGGGCATCGCCGAGTATCCGCGCCACGGCGCGGGCCGCCACGAATTGCTGATGCGCGCCGACAGCGCCCTGTATGCGGCCAAACAGGCGGGCCGCGACCGCGCCTGCATCGCTGAGATCAGTTGATAAATCGCACCAGCCCCTGCAGGGCATGGACGACGGCCTGTTCGCGCACGGCTTGCCGGTCGCCCGCAAACACCCGCCGCTCCGTCTGCACGTGGCCGGCGCGGGCCCAGCCGAAGCAGACGGTGCCCACCGGCTTGCCGGGCACGCCGCCCGTGGGACCGGCGATGCCCGTGGTCGAGACGGCCACCTGGGCTGGGCTGTGGGCCAGGGCGCCCTGCGCCATGGCGGCGGCCACTTCTTCGCTGACGGCGCCGTGTGCCGCGATCAGCCCGGCGGGCACGCCCAGCATGCTGCTCTTGGCCCCGTTCGAATAGGTGACGAAGCCCCGTTCGAACCAGGCGCTCGAGCCTGAAACCTCGGTGACGGCCTGCGCCACGCCGCCGCCCGTGCACGATTCGGCCGTGGCCAGCAGCAGGCCCTTCGCCTGCAAGGCCTGGCCGAGCTCGGTGGAAAGGGAAACGAGGGCGTTGCTCATGGATGACTCCTGCGTGCGGTGGGAATGGTGGCAAGACTGTAGCATGGCCCACGGTAAAATAAACTTTCCCCGGTATCAGCGAAAATGCGTACACTCTTTTATACATTTGCTACCACTCCGGGCCGGCAGGCGGGCTGCCGCTGCGCCACCCTGGTGCGCATCGCCCGAATAGGCAGGCGGCATGGTGCCGCGCCTTCGTATGCATTATCTTTACTCGGTTGTCATGGCAATTCTGAACTGGACCTGGTGGCGTCATCCTGGCTCCCTGCGCAGCCCCTTGCGCGGCGCTGGCCGCGGCTGCCTCGGCTGGGGCTGGCTATTGCTGCTCCTGGGCGCGCTGTGTGCCGACGCGCGGGCGCAGGTGCCGGGAGAACTGGAACGCCAGGTCAAGGCCGCCTATCTGTACAAGTTTGCCGGCTATGTCGAGTGGCCCGATGGCAGCTTTGCCCGGCCCGATGCGCCGCTGGTGATCGGCGTGGCGGGCGCCGATGCGCTGGCCGACCAGCTGGAACAGAGCGTGGCCGGGCACAGCGTCAACGGCCGCGCCGTGCAGGTGAAAAAAGTGCGCCGCGGCGACGCGCTGGCCGGGCTGCACGTGCTGTACCTGGGCGCGCTGGAAAAAACGGCGTTGCAGGAGATGCTGGCCGCCAGCCGTGGCCTGGCGTTGTTGACGGTGTCCGATTCGGATGAGGTCTATGCGATGGGCAGCATGATCAATTTTGTGATGGCCGAGGACAAGGTGCGCTTCGACGTGGCCCTGAAACCCGTGGCGCAGGCGCATATCCGCATCAGTGCGCGCATGCTGCTGGCCGCCTATCGCGTGCAGACGGGGGGCGCCTGAGCATGATACGACTGCGTTCCATCCGCCGCAAACTGATGTCGGTGGTCTTGCTGACCACCCTGGTAGCGCTCGTCATTTCGCTGGGCACCATCGTCGTCTACGACTTGCGCGCCTACCACCGCAACCTGGTGGCCGATATCAGTACCCAGGCCGAGCTGCTGGGGCACATGAGCTCGGCCGCGCTGGCCTTCGACGACGAGCGCCTGGCGCTGGAAAACCTCAACCTGATGCGCATCCGCCCCCGCGTGACGGCCGGCGCCCTGTACAAGGCCGATGGCAGCCTGTTTGCCAGCTACCGGGCGAACCAGAATGTGGGCGAACTGCCGGCGAAGGTGGGCAAGGAAGGCGAAACCATCCAGGGCAGGTCCGTGGAATTGTTCAAGCCCATCGTCGACAATGGCGAACTGCTGGGCACCGTCTACCTGCGCGCCGATTACGAGCTGGCGGGCCGCACGGCCGACTACCTGGCCATCGCGCTGGGGGTGACGGTGCTGGCGCTGCTGGTGGCCTTGCTGCTGCTGCGCCGCCTCGACTTCGTCATCACGCAGCCCATCCTCGACATCGCCGACGTGGCGCGCGAAGTGATCGAGACGGGCGACTACTCGCGCCGCGCGCGCAAGCTCAGCGTCGACGAAGTGGCGCAGCTGGTCGATTCCTTCAACAAGATGCTGGCCGAGATCGAGCTGCGCACGCAGGCGCTGGAACGCTCGAACGGCGAGCTGGCACGCGAAGGCGAGCAGCGCACCCAGGCGCAGCAGGAAGTCATGCGCCTGAACCAGGAACTGGAAGTGCGCGTGCACGAACGCACGATGCAGCTGGAAATGACGAATGGCGAACTGGCCATGGCGATGGAAGAGGCGCGCAGCGCCAACTATGCCAAGTCGGCCTTCCTGTCGTCGATGAGCCATGAGTTGCGCACGCCGCTCAACGCCATCCTGGGCTTTGCGCAAATCCTCAGTTCCGACCGCCTGCCGTCGACGCTGGCGCAAAAGAAGGAGTTCGCGGGCCATATCCTGAAGTCGGGCCGCCACCTGCTGACCTTGATCAATGAAATCCTCGACCTGGCGAAGGTGGAGTCGGGCACGGTCAGCCTGTCGCTCGAACCGGTGGGCCTGGACGCCATCCTGCAGGAATGCCGCGACATGATCGCGCCGCTGGCCAGCCAGCGCGGCATCGCCATGGCCTTTCCCGATGCCTGTCCCCTCAACGTGCTGGCCGACCGCACGCGCCTCAAGCAGATCCTGTTGAACCTGCTGTCGAATGCGCTCAAGTACAACCGCGAGCATGGCGAAGTGAGCATCGCTTGCGCGCCGCAGGCGGGCGGACGCGTGCGCATCAGCGTGCGCGACACGGGCGTGGGCCTCGATGCCGAACAGGTGGCGCTGCTGTTCCAGCCCTTCAACCGGCTGGGGCAGGAAGGCGGCACGGAAGAGGGCAGCGGCATCGGCCTGGTGGTCACCAAGCGCCTGGTGGAACTGATGGACGGCAGCATCGGCGTGGCCAGCGCGCCCGGCGAGGGCAGCACGTTCTGGATCGAGCTGCGCGTGGTCGATGCCTTGCCCGTGCCCGCCGATCCGGCCTTGCCGCGGCCGGACCTGGCCGGCGCGCTGCTCGAGCACAGCGCGCCCGTGACCTTGCTGTACGTGGAAGACAATCCCGCCAACCTGACCCTGGTCGAGGAAATCGTGCGCTACTGCCCCCAATTGCAGCTGCTGACGGCAACGGATGGCCGCCTGGGCGTGGAGATGGCGCGCACGCATTTGCCGCAGCTGATCCTGATGGACATCAACCTGCCGCACGTGAACGGCACGGACGCATTGAAACTGCTGCGCGCCGATCCCCGCACGGCGCACATTCCCGTCATCGCCCTGACGGCCAACGCCATGCCGGGCGACGTGGAGCGCAGCATGGCGCTGGGCTTTTACCGCTACCTCACCAAGCCGATCAACCTCGATGAATTTACCGAGGCGATCAACAGCACCCTGGCCTATGTGGCGCAGCAGCGCCGGCAGAAGGGAACGGGTGCGCCATGATCAGCCAGGCCGATATCTATGCGGCGAAAATCCTCATCGTCGATGACCAGGAAGTCAATTTGCGCCTGCTCGAGCACTTGCTGCAGAGCGGCGGCTACACGGCCATCAGCAGCACCCTTGACGCGCGCGCCGTGGCCGGCCTGCACCAGCGCCACCAGTTCGACCTGATCATCCTCGACCTGGTGATGCCGGGCATGAGCGGCTATGCCGTGATGGATGCGCTGCGCCCGCTGGAGCTGGAAGGCTATCTGCCCGTGCTGGTGATCGCCGCCGACCCGGACGCCAAGCTGGCGGCGCTGGAAGCGGGCGCGCGCGACTTCATCAGCAAGCCCTTCGACGCGCTCGAAGTGCTCACGCGCATCCGCAACATGCTCGAAGTGCGGCTGCTGCACCGCGCCGCGCGCCACTACAACACCCTGCTCGAACGCACGGTGGGCCAGCGCACGGCCGAACTGCAGCGCTTTCGCGGCGCCATGGACGCCACCACCGACGCCATCTTCCTCGTCGACGTGCTGGGCATGACCCTGGTCGACGCCAACGACGGCGCTTGCCGCCTGCTCGGCTATGCGCGCACGGAACTGCTGGCGCTGGCGCCCGGCACCCTGCTGCCGTCGCCGCCGGCCCCGCCGCTGGCCGCGCTGCCGGGCGGCCCCGCCCACCTGGCCACGGAAGTGACGGAATGCGAACTGGTGCGGCGCGACCTGAGCCTGGTGCCCGTGGAACTGGGCTGGCACTGGTACGCGCAGGCGCCCGTGGCGGGCGGACCGGCCACGGGCGGCCTGCTGCTGATCGCCGTGGCGCGCGACATCAGCGAACGGCGCCAGGCGCAGGAGCGCCTGAAGCACCTGGCCCATTACGATGGCTTGACAGGGCTGCCGAACCGCAGCCTGTTCTACCAGACGCTGGCCCAGGCCGTCGAACTGGCGCAGGAAAAAAGCTGGCGCATCGTGGTGCTGTTCATCGCCCTGGACCGTTTTAAAAGCATCAACGACACCCTGGGCGCGGCGCTGGGCGACGAACTGCTGCGCCAGTTCAGCAACCGCCTGGTCGAATGCGTGCGCCTGCGCGACACGGTAGGGCGCCTGGGCAACGACGAATTCGCGCTCATCCTGACCATGAGCCGCAACCAGCAGGAGGCCGTGGCCGTGGCCAACCAGGTGCGCGAAGCCTTGCGCGCGCCATTCGACTTGCGCGGCCACGCGGCCACGCTGACGGCCAGCATCGGCATCGCCATGTATCCGGACGACGCCACCGACCCGGAAACCCTCATCAAATATGCGAATACGGCCATGGGCGGCGCCAAGCAGGCAGGGCGCGACGGCTACCGCTTTTTCACGGCCGGCATGAACGTGCAGGTGCTGGCCCGCCTGGACCTGGAACTGGCGCTGCGCCATGCGCTCGAACACGAGCAGTTCATCCTGTATTACCAGCCCAAGGTGGACCTGCGCACGGGCCGCATCAGCGGCGTGGAAGCGCTGCTGCGCTGGCGCCGTCCCGGCTACGGCCTGGTGGCGCCGGCCGAATTCGTGCCGGTGCTGGAAGACACGGGCCTGATCGTGCGCGTGGGCGCCTGGGTGATCCAGGCCGCCTGCCGCCAGATCGCCGAGTGGCGCGACAGCGAAGTGGGGGCCGTGCGCGTGGCCGTGAACGTGTCGAGCCGCCAGTTTGCCGAAGGCGACCTGGAAGGCGCGGTGACGCGCGCGCTGGCGCAGCATGGCGTGGCGCCGGAACTGCTGGAACTGGAATTGACGGAAACGGCGCTGATGTCGAATGCCGAGCGCACCATCGTCGTGCTGGGCAAGTTGAAGAAGATCGGCGTGAAGGTGGCCATCGACGATTTCGGCACCGGCTATTCGAGCCTGGCCTACCTGCAGCGCTTCCCCATCGACAAGCTCAAGATCGACATCGCCTTCGTACGCAACATCACCAGCAACCCGAACGATGCGGCCATCGCGCTGGCCATCGTCAGCATGGCGCACAGCCTGAAACTGAGCGTGGTGGCCGAGGGCGTGGAGTCGCGCCCGCAGCTCGAATACCTGCGGCGCAACCGCTGCGATGAAATCCAGGGCTTTTATTTCAGCCGCGCCCTGCCGGCGCTGGAACTGGGGCAGATGATCGCCGCCGGCGCCGGCCTGCCGCCCGGCCACGACCCGGCCGCCCAGCCCGCGCAAACCCTGCTCATCGTCGATGACGACGTCAACGTGCTGTCGTCCCTGCACCGCCTGTTCCGCCCCGAGGGCTACCAGATCCTCACGGCCAGCACGCCGGCCGAAGGCTTCGAAATGCTGGCCCTGCACCGCGTGCACGTCATCGTCTGCGACCAGCGCATGCCCAGCATGAGCGGCACGGAATTCCTCAGCAAGGTCAAGGAGCTGTACCCGGAAACCATCCGCATCATTTTGTCCGGCTACACGGGCCTCGAAGCGGTGCTCGACTCGATCAACCGGGGCGCCATCTACCGTTTTTATACGAAGCCGTGGGACGACACCCAGCTGCGCGACAACATCCGCCTGGCCTTCCAGCACTACTGGATGGTGAACCAGCCGGGGCTGGCGCGCGTGACGGTGCGCTAGCGAAAAGGCAGCGGAAAGTCAGTCGCTGAAGTGGTCGAACGACGACAGCTGCAAGTCCAGCGGCAAGCCCGCCGCATCGACCAGGCGCAAGCCGCTGCCGGCCTCGATGCGGCCCACGCGCGTGGCCGGCGTGCCGCAGCTGGCCGCCAGCGCGGCGATGGCCTCGCGCGACGCTGTCGGCGCCGTGAAGCACAGTTCATAGTCGTCGCCGCCGGCGGCCGTGTAGCGGCGGCGCAGGGCGGTGGCTTGCCGCGCCAGCACGGGGCCGGCCGGCAGGGCGTCGACGTCGAGGGTGGCGCCCACCCGCGACGCCTTCAAGATGTGGCCCAGGTCTCCCGCCAGGCCGTCCGAGATGTCGATGGCCGCATGCGCGAGGCCCTGCTCGGCCAGCGCGCAGCCCAGCGCCACGCGCGGCGTGGGCGTATGCATGCGCGCCGCTGCCGTCAGCAGGTCGGCGGCCGCCAGTTCCTGTTCCATGCGATAGCCGGCCAGCGCCAGGCGCGCATCGCCCAAGGTGCCGCTGACCCAGATATCGTCGCCCGCCACGGCCGCGCTGCGGCGCAGGGCCTGGCCCGGCGCCAGCTCGCCAAACACGGTGATGCAGATGTTCAGCGGGCCCTTGGTGGTGTCGCCGCCGATCAATTCGCAATTGAACGCGTCGGCCAGCGCGAACAGGCCTTCGGCAAAGCCGGCCAGCCAGGCGCGCTCCGCCTGCGGCAGCGCCAGGGCCAGGGTAAATGCCACCGGGCGCGCGCCCATGGCCGCCAGGTCGGACAGATTCACGGCCAGGCTTTTGTGGCCCAGCATGCGGGCGTCGGCGCCGGCAAAGAAATGCCGGTCTTCGACCAGCATGTCCGACGAGATGGCGATCTGCCTGCCGGCGCCGGGCGTGAGCAGCGCGCAATCGTCGCCGATGCCCAGGGTGGCGCGGCCGGGGCGCTGGCGCACGAAGTATTGTTTGATCAGGTCGAATTCGGAAAGCGCGTCGTGTGGGGCCATGGTTCGTCTGCAGGTTGAGTAAGGGTGTGGCGCTACTATTATAGGCTGGCCTACAATGCCCGTCTTTGCCAGCCTTGTTCATTTTCCTATGCCCCTACACGATATCCACACCGTGCTGCAGTCGTATCTTGACGACGGCTGGCTGCGCGACCCGCAGGCCGTCGGCCTGGACACGTTTACGGAGCCGGAACTGCTGGCGCGCGGCTTTGATGAACTGTGCGACGGCGGCCAGCTGTGCCTGTATGAGGACGAACGCTGGTTCCGCCGCGCCGGCCGCGCCGTGCAGGCCTCGTTCAAGGTGTATCTGCAGCAGGGTCGCTTGCACGCGAACGGGCTGGAACTCGGCTATCAAGTGCGCCTGGCAGGTTTCCTGCGGGCGGCGCGGCGCCCCCTGCCGCCGTTCCGGCTGCTGCTGGAAAGTGGCGCCCACAGCGGGGCGCTGCTGTTCGACAGCGGCCTGGTGCTGCAGTTCGCCACCAACCTGCGCGGCGCGGCCCGCCATTATTTCCTTACCCTCGTCGAGGGACAGCTGCCCGATCCCGGCGCAGGCGACCTCGACCTGCGCGCGGCCAGCGAGGGCCATGTGCAGGCCCTGTACGGCCACTGTGCGCCGGAAGAATTGCAGCGCCAGGCAAGGCGCGGCCATGCGGCCCTGCGCGAGCTGGCACGCGTGCTCGCTTAAACCTTCTTCGCCTGCGTCATGCCCTGCAGCAGCTTGGCCAGCAACTGGTCGAGCTGGCGCTGCTCGTCCGCGCTGAGTGCCGACAGCATGGCGCGCTCGTTGTCCACATGCAGCAGCACCAGCCGTTCAATCAGTTCCAAGCCCCTTTGTGTCAGGGCCACCAGCACGCCGCGCCGGTCCGACGGGTGCTTCTGCCGTTCGATCAGGCCTGCCGCTTCCAGCCGGTCGATGCGGTTGGTCATGCCGCCCGAGGACAGCATGGCCGCCTCGTACAGGGCCGTCGGCGTCAGGCTGTAGGGTGCGCCCGAGCGGCGCAAGGTGGCCAGCACGTCGAATTCGCCCGGTTGCAAGCCGTGTTCGGCGAACAGGGGGTTGAGCCAGTCGCGCGCCATCAGCTGCGCCACCGTGCCCAGCTGGCCCACCAGCTGCATGGCGCGGGTATCCATCTGCGGCAGTTCGCGCTGCCATTGAGCGGCGGCAAATTGCGCGCGCGTGTGTTCTTGCGGGGTATCTGTCATGGCGCTATCCATTTGTCTCGACATCAAGATACATTTCTATCTTTATGTTAAGATACTTTTCATCGAGTTATTTTATATGACGCATTAAACCATGTGCCTCCCAGCGAGGCAAGGACTACTCTCCCATGCCATCCGAACGCCCCGTCACCTCCCCGTTCCCCTCGTCCGCCCTGCTGGTGGCCGCCATCATCCTGCTGGGCCTGAACCTGCGCCCCATCCTGGCGGCCATCGGGCCCCTGCTTGACAGCATCCAGGCCGGCACGGGCCTCAGCAATGCCGACGCGGGCTTGCTGACCACCGTGCCCGTGTTCGCCATGGGCGTGTGCGCGCTGGCGGGCGCGCAGCTGCAGCGCCGCCTGGGCGTGCCGCGCGGCATCGGCATCGGCATCGCCATCATCGCGGCCGCCTGCGCCTTGCGCTGGCCCCTGCACGGCAGCGGCGGCCTGATCGCCACGGCAGCCCTGGGCGGCCTGGGCATCGCGCTGGTGCAAGCCTTGCTGCCAGCCTTCATCAAGCGCCATTTTCCCGAACGGGCCGGGCAATTGATGGGTTTGTATACGACGGGCATCATGGGTGGCGCAGCCATTGCCGCGGCGTCCGCCTCGCCGCTGGCGCAGTCGCTGGGTTGGCAGGCGCTGCTGGCGCTGTGGGCCTTGCCCGCCGTGGCCGCCGCGCTGCTGTGGCGCCGCGCATCGGCCGCGCGCGTGGAGGCCGGCAATGGCGCGGGCGCCAGCCTGCCCGTGGGCAGCCCCCGCGCCTGGCTGCTGATGGTGTTTTTCGGCATCGGCACGGGTGCCTACACCCTGGTGCTGGCCTGGCTGCCGCCGTTTTATACGGAACTGGGCTGGAGCGCGGCCCACGGCGGCTTGCTGCTGGGCGCCCTGACCCTGGTGGAAGTGCTGGCGGGTGTGGCGATTTCCAGCATTATCCACCGCTTCCCCGACCGCCGCATCCTGCTGCTGTCCGTCTTGCTGGCCGTGCTGGCCGGCCTGGCCTGCCTGATCGTGGCGCCCGCGCAACTGGCGCTGCCCGCCGTGATCCTGCTGGGTTGCGGCATCGGCGCGCTGTTCCCCCTGTCGCTGATCGTCAGCATGGACCATGTGGCGGACCCGGCCGGCGCCGGCGCCCTGCTGGGATTCGTGCAGGGCGGCGGCTACATCATCGCCAGCAGCATGCCCTTCATTGCCGGCCTGATCCGCCAGCATTCGTCCAGCCTGGCCCAGGCGTGGATGGTGATGGCCGCTGGCGTGGTGCTGCTGCTGCTGATCGCCGTGCGCTTCGCGCCGGGCGTGCGGCTGGCCCAATTGGATTAGCGTGCGCCTGGCGGCGGCCGGCAGCTGCTATATTTCGACCATGAACATCGTCGACCATTATTTGGCAGGATTGCGCCAGGCCATGCCGCCCGAGCCGCTGGCGGAGCTGGCGCTGGCCAGCGGCGCCAGCGCGGCGCAACTGGCCAGCCTGCGCCACACGTATCCGCTGTGCCCGGACAGCCTGCTGCGCTTGCTGGGCCAGTACAACGGCACCCATTATCAGGAGTATGCGGGCGGCATGGTGCTGGTGTACATGCTGGGCTCGGACGTGTTCGAGTATCCGTATTACCTGAGTTCCGTCGAGCAGATCCTCCGGGATGGACGGGCGAACCAGCGCAGCATCGCCGACATCTACGGCCATTGCCTGGACGACGATCCCGGCATCGTCGACGCCCGCATCGACGCCGGCATCCAGCAGGGCCAGCGCCTGTGTTTTTCGCACTGCATGAACAATGGCGGCTCGTCGCGGCTGTATATCGATTTCACGCCCACGGCGTCGGGCAAGGTGGGGCAGGTGGTGCGCTTCCTGCACGATCCCGATAGCTACCTGGTCATCGCCGACAGCTTCGACGCTTATCTGCACATGCTGATCGATGACGGCTATGCCTTCCTGACCGACGAAAATTTTGAATAGCCGGGCCGCGCCGCCGTCTCTGCTGCCCGCCAACCGCCGCATCGTGCTGTCCGGCGAGGCGCTGATGCGCCGCATCCTGTCCGCGCCGTTCGACACCACCCTGGGCGCGGACGAGATGGACGATATCGAGCGCGCCGTCGCAGCGCTGCCGCTGTGGCGCGCCGCCGACGCTTCATCATAAAAACTAATTGAAATCTAAAATTTGATAGTTTTTCCTGCTCAGGACGTTTGTGCTGCCGGACGGCCTTACAATGCTAGGTTATGCGTTTTCGTGATATCAGACTGTGGCTAGCGGAAAATACCTAGCTAATTGAAAGAATCGGTCTGATAAAATCCGGAACACCCGATCGACCAAACAGGAAGGCAGCACAGCATGGATTCGTCATCTGATAAAAAAGAAGAATTGCGTCAACAATTGCGCTTGGCCGCACTCGAGTATCACGAGTGCCCGCGCCCCGGCAAAATCAGCGTGACGCCCACCAAACAACTGACCAACCAGCGCGACCTGGCGCTGGCCTACTCGCCAGGCGTGGCGGCGCCGTGCGAAGAAATCGTCATCGATCCGGCCAATGCCTATAAATACACGGCGCGCGGCAACCTGGTGGCCGTCATCACCAACGGCACGGCCGTGCTGGGATTGGGCAATATCGGCCCGCTGGCCGCCAAGCCGGTGATGGAAGGCAAGGGTGTGCTGTTCAAGAAATTTGCCGGCATCGACGTCTTCGACATCGAGATCAACGAATCGGATCCCGACAAGCTGGTCGACATCATCGCTTCGCTGGAACCGACCTTCGGCGGCGTGAACCTGGAAGACATCAAGGCGCCCGAGTGCTTCTACATCGAGCGCCAGCTGCGCGACCGCATGAAGATTCCCGTCTTCCATGACGACCAGCACGGCACGGCCATCATCGTCGGCGCGGCCATCCTGAACGGCCTGAAAGCCGTCGGCAAGCAGATCGAGGATTGCAAGCTGGTCGTGTCGGGCGCGGGCGCGGCGGCGCTGGCCTGCCTGGACCTGATCGTCGACCTGGGCTTCCCGCTGAAAAACATCTACGTCACCGACCTGGCCGGCGTCGTCTACAAGGGCCGCACGGAACTGATGGACCCGGACAAGGAACGCTTCGCGCAAGACACGCCGCTGCGCACCCTGGCCGAGATCATCCCGGACGCCGACATTTTCCTCGGCGTGTCCGCCGGCGGCGTGCTGAAACAGGACATGGTGCGCAAGATGGCGCCCAATCCATTGATCCTGGCGCTGGCCAACCCGAATCCGGAAATCCTGCCGGAAGAAGTCAAGGCCGTGCGCAGCGACGCCATCATCGCCACGGGCCGGTCGGACTATCCGAACCAGGTCAACAACGTGCTGTGCTTCCCGTACATCTTCCGCGGCGCCCTCGATTGCGGCGCCACCACCATCACGCGCGAGATGGAAATCGCCGTCGTGCACGCGATCGCCGACCTGGCGCATGCCGAGCAGTCGGACATCGTCGCCACCACCTACGGCATCAGCAACCTGTCGTTCGGCCCTGAATACCTGATCCCGATGCCGTTCGATCCGCGCCTGCTGATCAAGATCGCGCCAGCGGTGGCCAAGGCGGCCGAGGATTCCGGCGTGGCCACGCGTCCGATCAAGGACTTGCAAGCGTACGCGGACAGCCTGCAGCAATTCGTCTACCGCAGCGGCACCTTCATGAAGCCGCTGTTCCTGATGGCCAAGTCCACGCCGGCCGACCTGAAACGCATCGTCTACGCCGAAGGCGAAGAAGAGCGCGTGCTGCGCGCCGTGCAAGTGGTGGTCGATGAAAAACTGGCGCGTCCTATCCTGGTGGGTCGTCCGCCCGTGCTGGAAGCGCGCATCCAGAAGTTCGGCCTGCGCCTGAAGCAGGGCGTCGACTTCGACGTCATCAACCCGGACTTCGACGAGCGCTATCGCGATTACTGGAATACGTATTACGACATGACCAGCCGCAAGGGCGTCACCGAGGAATACGCGAAGCTGGAAATGCGCCGCCGCCACACCCTGATCGGTTCGATGATGATCCACAAGGGCGATGCCGACGGCATGATCTGCGGCACCTTCGGCACCACCCAGCTGCACCTGAAATACATCGACCAGGTGCTGGGCAAGCGCGCCGGCAGCAATGTCTACGCCGCCATGAACGTGCTGATCATGCCGGAGCGCCAGCTGGTGATGGTCGACACGCACGTCAACGAAAACCCGGACGCCGACCAATTGGCCGAGATCACCATCATGGCCGCCGAAGAGATGACCCGCTTCGGCCTGTCGCCGCGCGCGGCCCTGCTGTCGCACTCGAACTTCGGTTCCAGCGACAGCGCCTCGGCGCAAAAGATGCGCGCCGCGCTGGCCATCATCAAGGAACGCGCGCCGGACCTGGAAATCGACGGCGAGATGCACGGCGATACGGCCCTCGACAGTAAGCTGCGCCACAAGCTGATGCCGAACTCGGACCTCAAGCACGACGCCAACCTGCTGGTCATGCCGAACATCGAGTCCGCCAACATCGCCTATAACCTGGTGAAGACGGCGGCCGGCAACGGCATCGCCGTGGGCCCGATCCTGCTGGGCTGCGCCAAGCCCGTGCACATCCTGACGCCTTCGGCCACCGTGCGCCGCATCGTCAACATGACGGCCCTGTGCGTCGTCGACGCCGTGGCGCAGCGCAAAGCCTAAGGGTTTAGCTGCCGCCTGAAAGCCGCGCCATCCGCAAGGAGGCGCGGCTTTTTTTACATGGGCGGCACGGGCAGGGCCGCGGCGGGCGGATGGCGGCGCAGGTAGTAATGGCGGTACAGCAGGATCTCGCCCCATACCAGCAGCAGCGCGGCCAGCGCGAACAGGGCCAGCGTGATTTTGAGCGAATTGAAATAGGCGCCGGCCTGCCGTTTGATGGCGTCGATGAAAATCATCGGCACCGACTTGTCGAGTTTGCTGAAATCGGCATGGCGCGCCACGTCGGTAGTCAGGCGCACGGCCAGATCGGTACCCAGCGCGGCCAGGTCGCTGGTCGCCTGGCCACGGAAGCTGGCACCCTTGAGCGCTTCGCCGAGCACGCCGACCCTGGTGATCAGCTGTTCCTGCAGCACCTGCGTCAGCAGCACGCTGCCGCGGCGCAGGATGAATTCATTGATCCAGCGCGCCTTGCTGCGCTCCCAGTAGCTGCCTGACGCGGGGCGGTAATACATGCCTTGCACGAAGGGCTCGAGCAGGCTGCGCACGCTGATGGGCTGGCCCGGGGCGATCAGCTTGACCTGCTGTTCCAGGTAGACGCGCAGCGCCGGCATCTGCGCCTCGAACACGGGCTGCACGTCGCGCTCGAGTGCCTGGTTGACGACGCGGTGCACGCCGTGCACGGCGCCCAGGCCGGCGCCGAGGAGCGGTAGCGCGAGCAGGATCAGCACATAGCTGAGCTTGGCTGCCACATGCCAGGCGGGAGGACGGCGCACCAGCAGGCATTGCCTGGCCAGCTGGTAGCAGATGCCCACCGCCAGCATGCAGCCGGCCGCGCTGCACAGCAGCATCCACGGCAGGGCGGTCCACAGCAGTTCGCCGCCGAACGGCAGCAGGCCACGGCCCCAATTGGCGAGTTGTTGATTCATGTACATTGCCTTGGCATGGATAAACAGGCAAGTATACCCATTGTGCAACGACAGGGAGCGCGCCTGGCGTCAGTGCGCCATCAGCACGGGCAAGGTCATCTGGCGCAGCACCGTTTCCGTCACGCCGCCCAGCAGAATTTCGCGGAAGCGCGCGTGGCCGTAGCCGCCCATCACCAGCAGGCCCGCATGCACTTCGGCGGCCATGGCCAGCAGCGCGGCGCCGATGTCGCCCGTGGCGACGGCGGGGCGTACTTCGACGGGCACGCCATGGCGGCTCAGGTAGGCGGCGATGTCGGCGCCCGGATGGCGGGCCGGCTGCGCATGGCCGGCGGGCGGGTGCAGCAGGGCCAGCACCACCAGGCGCGCCGCGCGCAGCAGGGGCAGCGCGTGGCCGATGGCGCGCGTCGCTTCCATGCTGCCATCCCAGGCTACCACCACGGTGTTGTCCACTTGCGCGAATTGGCCGCTGCGCGGCACGATCAGCACGGGACGGGCCGCGTTCAGCATCACGTACGGCACCAGGTCGCTCATGGCGCCGGGCAGCGCTTCGCCGGCGTCGTGCTGGCTGAGCACCGTCAAGTCGCTGTAGCGGGCGCTGACGGCCATGCCGCCGTCTTCGTCGTCTTCGATCAGGCGCCGTTCCAGCGACACGGCGCCGGCCTGGCGTGCCAGCGTTTCAAACTGGTCGAGCGCCTGTTCCGCCTGCCCGTGCAAGGCCGAAATCTGCGCCGCCACGGCCGCGCCGCGCATGCCGCGGTTGTTTTCCAGGTAAAAGCGCGATACGCCCGTCATCGCCGCGCCGATCAGGTGCGCCTGGTGCGCGTGCGCCAGCCGCGCGGCGATGGCGATACGCTGGGGCGCATGGCGCGACAGGTCGGCATGCACCAGGATGGATTTATAGGCCATGTGTCACTCGCTAGTCAGGATGGCAACAAGGCTAGAACGGCAACACGGGCAAGTCCAGCGTTGCCGTGCCGGGCGGGGATTTTCTTTTGCGGGGCTTGATGTGGATCAAAAAAACACAAGCAGCAGCCATCTGCAAGGCCTTCACGAGGAAATGCTGATCTGTTTGATGTGCATCAAAATGTCTGGCCCCCAGCCACCGATAATGGCATTGAACTCCTTGCTCTCCCAGTGGTCTGCATCGGCGCCGGCGCCATCTGTCCGGCACTTGCTTGTGTGACGCAACAACGCTGGCCGTGGCGGGAGTTCACTCCTCACGCCAGCGCGTGCTGTTCCCCCTGCTCCGCCCAGCGCAGCCGGATGGCATCGATGGCGGGCAGCTGCTGCACGAACAGGTCCACCAGTGCGCCGTCGAAATGCAGGCCCTTCTGCTGCTGCAGATAGCCGACGGCGTCCGTGACAGGCCAGGCACGCTTGTACGGGCGCACCGAGGTCAGCGCATCGAACACGTCGGCCACGGCAACGATGCGGCCCGCCAGCGGGATCGCTTCGCCCGCCAGCCCGTGCGGATAGCCGCTGCCATCCCATTTTTCATGGTGCGACAGGGCGATCTCGCGCGCCAGCGCCAGCATGCCGCCGCCCGCATGTTCGCCGATGATGTCGGCGCCGATGCTCGCATGCGTCTGCATGACGGACCATTCGTCCGCGTCGAGCTTGCCCGGCTTTTGCAGGATGCGGTCGGGAATGCCGATCTTGCCCACGTCGTGCATGGGTGCCGCGTGCAGCAGGTCGTCCGCGGCCGTGTCGTCCAGGCCGACGGCCACGCCCAGCACGCGGGCGAAATGGCTCATGCGGATCACGTGCAAGCCCGTTTCATTGTCCTTGTACTCGGCCGCCAGGCCCAGGCGCTGGACGATCTGCAGCCGCGTTTCCTTCAATTCGTCGATGCGCACCAGCGACAGGTGCGTGCGCACGCGGGCGCGCACGATGGCGGGGCTGAGCGGCTTGGTGATGTAGTCGACGGCGCCCGCCTCAAAACCGCTCAGTTCGTCGCGCATGTCGTTCAGGGCCGTGACGAAAATGACGGGAATGGCGGCCGTCAGCGGTGCCGCTTTCAGCTGGCGGCAGGCGTCGTGGCCGCTCATGCCCGGCATCATCACGTCGAGCAGGATCAGGGCGGGGCGTTCCTGCCGCGCCAGTTCCAGCGCCCGCGCGCCATCTTTGGCGAACAGCAGCGCGTAGTCGTTCTGCAATATCTGGCGCAGCAATTGCAAATTGGCCGCTTCATCGTCGACGATGAGGAGGACGGGCCTGGCGTGGCGTGGCGCATTCATGGGAGCTCCGGTGTCAAGGTGTGCAGCAAGTCGTGCAACAGCGACTGTGCCAGGGGGAAATCGAAGTCGTCGATGGCATGCCGTAGCGGCGCCAGCGCGACCCCCTGCGTGCCCATGGCGTGCTGCAACTGCGCTTGCGCCACGTCATCGAGTTCGCCGTGCTGCAGGGCATGCAGCAGGGCCTTGGCCGCTAGCCGGGCGGCGGGCGCATCGATGGCGCTTGCCGTTGCCGCGTGTGCCACAGGCGGCGCCAGCCGGGCGATGGCGGCCAGGGCTGCCGGCCATTGCGTCAGCAGGGCGCCCAGGGTCTCGCCCAGCTGCTGCGGCGTGGCGGGGCCGGGGCTGGCGCACGCCTGTTCCAGCGTTGCCAGGCTGGCGGCCAGCTGTTCCAGGCCGAGGTTGGCTGCCACGCCGCGCAGTTTGTGGCTCTGTGGCAAGAGCGCCGCATGGTCGCCGGCCTCGATGGCGGCCAGCAGGGCCGGCGGCAGGCGCGGATGCTCGCTGCCGAAACGGGCCAGCGCCGCGTGGTAGGCGCTGTCGTTGCCGGCCCAGCGCTGCAGGGCGCCCGCATGGTGCAGCACCCGCCCGCCAGCGGCCGGCGCCGCTTCGTGGCCGTCGTCGGTCGCTTCCGCCGACAGGCCCAGCACGCGGGCGATTTCCTGCGACAGCGCTTGCCACTCGACGGGCTTGGTGGCGAAGCCGTCCATGCCGGCCGCCAGCGCCGCCTTGCGGTGCGCATCGAGCACGCTGGCCGTCATGGCGATCACGGGCACGCGGGGACGGCCATCGCGCACGGCGGCGGCACGGATGGCCAGCGTGGCGGCCAGCCCATCCATGCGCGGCATTTGCAAGTCCAGCAGCAGCAAGTCGAAATCGCCGTGCTGCGCCAGCCGCAGGGCTTCCTCTCCATCGCTGGCCGTGGCCACCGTATGGCCGCGCTTGCCCAACAGTAAGCACAGCAGTTCCAGATTCTGCGGCACGTCGTCGGCGGCCAGCACGCGCAGGGGCGGCAGGCGCACGCTGCGGCGTTCGCTGGCGGGCAGCGCTGCCTGGCGTGCGGGCAACAGGGGCAGCATCACCTGGAACAGGGTGCCATGCGGCAGCACGGCATCGGCCCAGATGCGCCCCTGCATCAAGGTCACCAGCTGCTTGCTGATGGTGGTGCCCAGGCCCGTGCCGCCAAAGCGCCGCGTGGTCGAGGCGTCGGCCTGCACGAACGGCTCGAAGATGGCATCGCGCCGTTCCGCGGCGATGCCGATGCCGCTGTCCTGCACCAGCAGGTGCAGCTGGCCGTCCTGCAGGCGGGCGGCCAGGCTGACGGCGCCGCTGGCCGTGAATTTGATGGCGTTGTCGAGCAGGTTGCCCAGCACTTGCCGCATGCGCAATTCGTCGCCATGCAGCATGGCCGGCAGTTGCGGGTCGTACTGCACTTCCATGCGCAAGCCCTTGGCGCGCGCAGCGATGCCATACGTGGACGCCAGTTCGTCGACCAGGGCCAGCAGGCTGTAGTCGCGCAACTCCAGCACCATGGCGCCCTTGTCCAGCTTGGCCGTATCGAGCACTTCGTTGAGCAGGCGCAGCAGCGAGCGGCCCGACTGGCGCACGGTATCGAGATGGCGCCGCTGTTCCGGCAGCAGCGGCGAGTCGAGCAGCACGTCCGTGAAGCCGAGGATGGAATTCATCGGCGTGCGGATTTCATGGCTCATGTTGGCGACAAAGCTGGCGCGCGTGGCGGCCGCCAGCTCCGCCTTTTCCTTGGCCATGCGCAAGTCTTCCTCCATTTGCCGGCGTTCGCTGATGTCGAGGATGACGCCGTCGACCCAGCGTACGGCGCCCGCCGCGTCATGCACCACGGTGCCCCGCTCCCACAGCCAGCGCGCCGTGCCATCGGCACGCAGCAGCCGGTATTCGAGCAGGTAGGGCTCGCCGCTGGCAACGCTGCGGTTGAAGACCTCGATGACGTAGGCGCGCTCTTCGCTGGCGATCAGGCCCGTGATGGTGCGGCGCGGCGCGGCGCCCAGAAAGTCGGCGGGCGGATAGCCGGTGACCGCTTCCACGCCATCGCTGATGAACAGCATGGGCTGGTTTTCTGCCGTGGTGCAGCGAAACGCGATGCCGGGCAGATTGCCGATCAGCGAGCGCAGCTGCTGTTCGCTTTCGCGCAGGGCGGCCAGCATGGCGCGCCGTTCGCTGATGTCCGTAATGAACAGCACATACAGATCCTGGTCGGCCAGGCGCGCGCTGGCCATCGAGCGCTGCACGGCGACCGGTATGCCGTCCTTGCGCACGTAGACGATTTCCTCGCTGGTGTGGGATGCCTCGCCTTCGCCCGTGCGCAGGTGGTGCAGCAGGCCGTGCTGTTCCGACTGGCGCACGTCGCTGACCAGCAGGCTGACATGGCGGCCCACGATTTCCGCCTGCCGCCAGCCCAGGATGCGCTCGGCAGCGCCGTTGAAATCGACGATGCTGCCGCGCCGGTCGATGGTGATGACGCCGTCGACCGTGCTTGTCAGCAGCGAGCGGGTCCAGTTCTCGCTCTGGTTCAGGTGGCGAAACAGTTCGCGGTAGCGCAGGATGCCCACGGCCGAGGCGACGAGGATCGTCAGGGCGATGGTGAGCAGGGTCACGCTGATCACCAGCATGGGCCGGTTGGCATCGGCATCATTGCCAGGGGGAATCGTCCCCACGAAGCGGGCGGCCTGCATGCCCATGTAATGCATCCCAGCAATCGCGCAACCCATGACGCCAGCGCTGATCAAGGTGCGCCGCGAGGCAGACAGGCTGCCGCTCCAGCCGCGCAAGCCGAAGCGCACCCACAGGGCCACGGTGGCCAGCGCCACGGCAACGCACAGCGACAGGGCGAACAGCAGCGGGTCATAGCGCAGCGACAGGCCCATGCGCATGGCGTGCATGCCCGTGTAATGCATGGCGCCGATGCCCAGGCCCACGAGCAGGCCGCTCCTGAGCAGCAGCGGCGCCGTGACGGCGCGCCGGCTGATGGTGGCCAGGGCCACGAACGAGGCGGCCACGCTGGGCACGATGGACAGCAAGGTCAGGCCCGGAGCATAGGCGACGCTGGTGCCCAGTTCGAACGCCAGCATGCCGATGAAATGCATGGCCCACACGCCGCAACCCAGCGCCAGGCTGCCGGCCAGCAGGCACAGCAAGTGCAGGCGGCGGCTGATGCTGGCCTGCGCGCGGCTGTACGCCGTCATCTGGAAGGCCATCCACGACGTGAATATGGCGATCACCAGCGACAGCAGCACCAGGCCCGGCGCATGCTGGCCGTGGTGCTGCAGTGCCGGGTCGGCGGGAATATGGAACAGGTGCTGGATGCTGGCAGGTATCATCGTAGGAAACAGGTGGCGCCTCGTGGCACTGGCGTCGCCGCCGGCCGCCGCTGCGGGTGATCGATGCGAATTACCTTACCAGATTTCCGGAAACAAATATCTTAATTGTAATTATTTTGCCTGTCGTGCAAGCCCCGGGGCGGCGGGCAAGGCCAGGCAATCGTTGCTGCTCCCCATGGTAGCGGCCCTCCCGCACGGAAGTTGCAACTGAGAATTGTGTGGTTTTTTTGCAAAGTGTGACGCCTTGCCGGGCGGCATGCTACATTCGCGTCCTGTTTTTTCTGAAAGGATGACGATGCCTTCAAGTCACAACTTCTTGCAGCATAATCAGCAAGCCTGGGATGCCCAGGCGGCACGCAACAGTCCATGGTCGCAGCCCGTCGACAGCGCCACCGTCGCCGCGGCGCGTACGGGGCAGTGGCAGATCCACCTGACGCCCGGTCCCCTGCCGGCCGGCTGGCTGGACGCGGTGTGCGGCAAGCGCATCCTGTGCCTGGCCGGTGCCGGCGGGCAGCAGGCGCCCGTGCTGGCCGCCGCCGGCGCCCACGTCACCGTTTTCGATCTGTCTGAACAGCAACTGGCGCAAGACCGCATGGTGGCCGAGCGCGACGGCTTGCAGTTACGCACCGTGCAGGGCGACATGCGCGACCTGTCCTGTTTTGCCGACGCCAGTTTCGATGTCATCGTGCATCCGGTCTCTAACCAGTACGTGCCCGATATCGGTTCCGTATGGCGCGAATGCGCGCGCGTGCTGGCCGATGGCGGCGTGTTGCTGAGCAGTTTCTTCAATCCCGCCGTGTTCATCGGCGACCGCGATCCGCAATGGGCAAAGCAGGGCTTGATACGGCCCCGTTTCGTGCTGCCGTACTCGGATGTGGAGGATATGGACGCCGAGGCGCTGGCGGCGCGCATGGCCAAGGGGGAGGCGCTGGTCTTCGGCCATGGGCTGGACAGCCAGATCGGCGGCCAGCTGGCGGCGGGTTTCGTGCTGACGGGATACCACGAGGAAATGCATCCCCACCCGCGCTTTGAAATTGAAAAATACCTGCCCAGCTTTATCGCCACGCGCGCCGTCAGGCTGGCCCGCGCGGCATAGCCGTTGTCAGTTGTAGGGCTGCAAGTCGAGCCAGACGGCGTACGACAGGCGCTTGCCATTCCACAGGCCGCCGCCGCGGATGACGGCATCGCACGAGGTCAGCTGGCCCACCAGGTCCTGGCGGCCCAGGTTGCGGCGCAGGCGCAGGGCGTCGTTGTGCGACAGGTAGCCCACCAGCTGGCCATCGATGAAGACGGCGATGGCCTTGTCCTGGAACGGGTTGGCGTCGTCGCACACGAGCAGGGCCAGGCATTTTTCTTCCGCATTGCCGGGACCATGCTCGCCCGCCAGTCTGGCGATGGCGGGCTGGTACATCGATTCGTTTTCCACTTCCGACGCAAAGCGGCCCTCGTCGCTCCAGTGGTGCGCGGGCGCGCCCGCAGGGATCGCCGGCACGTACTGGCGCACCGACATGAGCGGCTTGTGCAGCGGTTTGGCGGGCGTGCGGCCACTGAAGACGTAGTACAGCAGGGCGATGACGATCACGATGGCAAGCAGGTAAAGCATGGTATCTCTCTGATTTCGGATGGGGGAGCCGCGGGCGCGCCGCGCGGCGCTGCCGCTACTATAGCAAGTTCGCCGCCCGCGCCCGGGTAAATCTGGCCATGATGCGGCGGCGCCGCCGCAGCGCCAGCGGGTCGCTCGCCACGATGGGCGAGGCGCCCGTCAGCCCCGAATAATACTGGCCGTGCCGGCGCAGGACCATGGCATAGTCGCGCAGTGCGTGGCCGTGCGCCAGCATGCGCGCGTCGCAATCGACTTCGATGGCAAAGCGCAGCCGGTGCAGCTGCCACCACAGGGGCAGGTTCCACGGCATGAGAATAATCAAGGCGTACGCCAGGGCCAGCAGTTGCGGGTCGCGCGCGGCCAGCCGGCATCGCGCGTGCGCCAGCAGCAGCGCCTGTTGCTGTCGAGGAATCAGTTGCAGCCAGACGGGCATCACGATGCGGGGCCGCAGCAGCCCCGCCACGCAGGGACCGATGCCCCCGCTCAGGTACACGGGCATGCCCAGCAAGGTGGCTTTTTGCCAGCGGCGCTGGTGCGACAGCAGCCAGACGCTGCGCAGTGCCAGCAGCATCAGCATGCCGCTCGATAACATGAACCAGCCCAGCTTCAGCTGCGCCTGTTCCGCCGGCATGGCCGTCAGCACGCGGGGCAGCCATGCCAGGGGCGGCAGGACGGAGGCAGCGATGGCCGCCAGCCACAGCCAGCGCGTCGCGCGCCCGCGCCCCTGCCGCACGCGCTCGGCGCGCCAGGCGCCGGCCGACAGCAGCAGCGCCAGCGCCATGGCGCACAGCAGCCAGGCAGGCATCGGGCGCCTAGCGCTTCAGCGCCATGCCGACGGAGGCGGGCGCCGTGTGCTGGAAGCCGAACTGCGCGTACAGGTCTTGCGCCTGGCCATCGGCGATCAGGCTGACATACGCGCTGGCGGGCACGTCGCTGTCGATGAACTGGCGGATTTCGCGCATGATCAGCTTGCCCAGGCCCTTGCCCTGGTGGGCGGGCAGCACGGCAATATCGACCACCTGGAAGAAGCAGCCGCCATCGCCGATGACCCTGCCCATGCCCACCACTTCGTCGCCCTGCAGCACCTGCACGGCAAACAGGGAGTTCGGCAAGCCCCTGGCGGTGGCTTCCATGGTTTTCGCGCTCAGGCCGGCGGCGACGCGCAGGTGCTGGTAGGTGGCGATGGCGGGAATGGCCAGGCGGGTGGTGTAGGGCGTTGCTGCGGTCAAGGCGGTCTCCTGTTGAACTGGTTTGGAGCGGCAATTATAGGCGGCCATGGGTTTCCGGGGCGGCACGCTTTATTCGCCGCGCACTATGTTGTCCGCGCCGCTTTTGCGCTATGGTGGCGACATCCATCCATTTGTTGAAAGCACGCCATGTCCGCAGGATTTACCGCCACCGAGTTGTCCGTTATGAATGAAGACGACGCCCTGATCACCACCCTGGCCGCGCCGGCGGGCAAAGGCGAGCCCGTCTACCTGATGCTGCAGCGCGCCGACGAGTACGACGAGCAGGACGTGGCCATGGGCATGGACGAGCCCTACATCGAATATGGCGGCCAGGAATTTTCCTGGTATGGCCACATGCACGCCGTGATCCTGCATCCGAACCGCCTGTCCGTGCAGATGGATGCCGAGGCCGCCATGCAGATGGACGACGACGGCCAGATCGACGTGCGTTTCAATTTGACGCCCGAGCGCTACGCCCAGCTGCAGCAGGCGCTGCGCACCACGTTCGAGGGCTGCGACTACTATCGAGAAGAACGTTGATCTGCGCGGACGGCATCGTTCACGGCGCCGTTTATGATCGATAGCGGGTAATGACTGGGGGAGACGACGATGACGGTGCTGATATTCGGTTTGCTGCTGTTCCTGGGTTTGCATTCGGTGCGCATGGTTGCCGACGGCTGGCGCAGCGCCCAGCTGGCGCGCCTCGGCGAACGGCGCTGGAAGGGCGTCTATTCGCTCGTGGCGTTCGTGGGGCTGGGCCTGATCATCTGGGGCTACGGCCTGGCGCGCCAGCAGCCGCAAGTGCTGTGGACGCCGCCCATGGGCTTGCGCCATGCCAGCGGCCTGCTGATGCTGGTCTCGCTGATTCTATTGGCGGCGGCCAATGTGCCGCGCAACCATATCAAGACCCTGGTGCACCACCCCATGCTGCTGGGCACGCAACTGTGGGCCGTTGCACATTTGCTGGCCAACGGCACCCTGGCCGACGTGCTGCTGTTCGGCGGCTTCCTCGTCTGGGCATTGTTTGATCTGTATGCCGCCGTGCAGCGCGACCGCGCGGCCGGCGTGGCGTACGAGGGGGGCACGGTGGCAGGCACCGTGATCGCCATCGGCGCGGGCTGTGCGCTGTGGCTGCTGCTGGCGTTCTGGCTGCATGGCGTGCTGTTCGGCGTGCGACCGTTTGGCTATTGATGGAGATGGAGCAGACGAAGCACATCGCCTTGCACGGCCAGCTGGTCGAGCTGCTGCCCATGCAGGCCGGGCACGCGCCGCAGCTGCTGCAGGCGGCGGCCGATGGCGAACTGTGGAACATGACGGTCACCGTGGTGCCGGGGCCCGCCACCATGGCCGCCTGCATCGCCACGGCGCTGGAAGGCCGGCGCGCGGGCACCGTCATGCCCTTCGTCATCGTGCAAAAGTCCACGGGCGCCATCGTCGGCAGCACGCGCTTCTGGAAAATCGACCGTATCAACCGCAAGATGGAAATCGGCCACACCTGGCTGGCCGCCTCCGTGCAGCGTTCGGGCGTGAACACGGAAGCGAAATTGCTGCTGCTGACGCATGCCTTCGAAGCCATGCAGGCCGTGCGCGTGCAACTGACCACCGACGAGCTGAACGAAAAATCGCGCGCCGCCATTGTGCGCCTGGGCGCCGTGCAGGAAGGCATCGTGCGCCACGAACGCATCATGCCGGACGGACGCAAGCGCAACTCCGTGCGTTTCAGCATCATCGATACGGAATGGGACGCGGTGAAGGCGGGGCTGGAAGGAAGGCTGGGGCGCTAATGCAAAAAAACCCGCAGCATCTGGCGATGGGCGGGTTTCATCATGTACTACGAATGTTCTGTGGTGCCGGGAGCCGGAATCGAACCGGCACGCTGTTTCCAGCGCGGGATTTTGAGTCCCGTGCGTCTACCTATTCCGCCATCCCGGCAACGCGAGACGCATTATCACTGATTTGTCACAATCTGGCAAGTTTTATGCTTGGCGTGTGTTTTAGATAAGCAATGAGAATCGTTGAAAGCGCCGATTCCAGCGCAAGAAGCGGAGTGCCGCGCCTGGCTTGCCGTCCTATCGTATTCCTTCATTTACCTGGAGGGATATCCCATGAAGCAACTGGACAACAAGGTCGCCATCATCACGGGCGCCAGCTCGGGCATCGGGCATGCGGCGGCGCGGCTGTTTGCCGGCCATGGCGCGCGGCTGGTGCTGGTGGCGCGGCGGCAGGCGGAACTCGATGCGCTGGTGGCGCAGCTGGCGGGCGGCGGCGCGCAAGCCGTGGCCTGCGCCGGCGATGTGGGCGATGCGGCGTGCGCGCAGGAGGCCGTGGCGCTGGCGCTGCAACGCTTTGGCGGCCTCGATATCGCGTTTAATAATGCGGGCGCCCTGGGACCCATGGGACCCACGCCGGAAGTCGCCCTGGAAGACTGGCGGGCGGCGCTCGATACCAATCTCACCAGTGCCTTCCTGGCGGCCAAATACCAGCTGCCCGCCATGGCGGCGCGTGGCGGCGGCTCGCTGATTTTTACATCGACCTTCGTCGGCCATACGCTGGGCATGTCCGGCATGGCGGCGTATGCGGCCAGCAAGGCGGGCGTGATCGGCTTGACGAAGGCCCTGGCGGCCGAGTGCGGCGCGGCGGGTATCCGCGTGAATGCCCTGCTGCCGGGCGGCACCGATACACCGATGGGGAGGCAAGTGGCCAGTACGCCCGAGGCGCTGGCCTTCGTGGCGGGCCTGCATGCCTTGAAACGCCTGGCCACGCCGGACGAGATCGCCCGCTCGGCCCTGTACCTGGCGTCCGATGCGTCGAGCTTTACCACCGGCACGGCGCTGCTGGCCGATGGCGGCGTGTCCAGCGTGCGCGCCTGAGCGATACGTAACGCGGCACCGGAAACGCCGACGGCCCGGGGATGAGCCGGGCCGTCGGTGTCTTGCAGCTTGCGCTATATCAAGCTCAGTTGTGAACCGAGTTCAGCTGGCGCGCGATGATGTCGTGATTGAGCCAGACGACGGGTGCTTGCGGCTCCGACATGGCGTGGAACATCAGCGGGCCCGTGCCTTCCAGGACCAGCGAGCTCAGGTGGTCGGTGATCAGTTCCTTGCGGTCCTTGTGCAGCTTGGTGATGTCGTCCGAGGTGCCGATCATGACTTCGGCCAGTTCCGGGGTGTTGTCCATCGGCCAGGCGGCAAAGTTGCGGAACTGCACGCTGGTGGCGTCGCCATTGTAGGCGGCGATACGGTCAAGCAAATCTTGCAGCGAGACGCCGTCTTCCAGCAAGCCCTGGCAGATCTTCCACTGTTCTTCGGCCCAGGCCGCGCCGCCTTCTTTTTTCAGCGCGTCGAGCAGGGGGAACAGCGACAGTTCCACGCCCACAAAAATGTCGGACGAGTTGGTGCGGATTTCCGGGCAGTTGAAGACGGTTGCCTTGATGCCTTTTTCCCACGCGGCCTTGGCCACGTTTTCCAGGCGCATCTTGGCCAGGCCTTGCGTGTAGTTGCTGTAGGTTTGCCACTGGTATTTACCGTCGATCAAGATCTCCGTGCCGTGGTAGCCGTAGGCGCTGTAGCGCACCTGGCCGCCCGTTTTCTCGATGCGGGCGCGGATCGCGGCGCTGCCGTCGATCAGGTGCTGCAGGGTGTTGGCCGTGACTTCGTCGAAGTTCATCAGGATCAGCTTGCCCAGGTCGCTGTCGAGCAGGGCGCGCGAGGACATGAAGCGCTCGCCGCGGCCCTTGTAGATGCGGTTGGCGATGGCCAGGAAGACTTTGACTTTCGGAATGCCGCCGGCCATGGTGTGGGCGAAATACACATTGCTGCCGTCAGGAATCAGGCTGTCCAGCTCGGCCATGGCTTTCGCCACGGAAGCGCTGAAGCGGGCGATGCCGGCTTCGCGGCAGCGTTCGATCTGCGCCCAGTCCAGTTTGTCTTCCTGCCAGCTCTTCAGGGTCATGTCGGCCAGCAGGGCCGTCGGGGTCGGCTCGCCGGCCGGCGCGTCGAGGTCGAAGCCGGCCATCAGCGGCACATTGATGATGCGGCCGCCCAGGTTGGCTTCCGCTTCCGCCAGCTCTTCCGCGTTCAGCGGGCGCAGCGCCATGTTTTCATCGCGGCGGCCCACCGTCATGCCGACGATATTCATGCCCGCCTTGCGCGCTTCGTCCAGCAAGCCATTCACATAGCCGCGGCCGAACAGCTCGCCGAACAGCACAAAGGTGTCGCCCTTGCGGAAGATATTTTTTTGCGGGATGTCTCTTAAGGACGTGATCTCGGTCATGGTATCAATTCATTCAAAAATTAGCGGGGCAGACGGCTAAACGCGCTGCCCGCTGGTTCAACATAGTGTGAAATTATGCGCCATTTCAGCGTGGAAAATCCTGTTGCGAACGATTCTCGTCTGGAATGGCATTTTCTTCTTCGTGCAGTTCTTATTCTTTCGCCATGGCGTATTTTACGCTGCCGCAGCGTACAACGCCCGCAGGCAGGGCCAGATAAGCCCGGCAGGCGCCGATATTACCTCAGCTTGGTCATGCTGGTCAGTAAAATTGATTTAAAACAAATCCTGCTGCCCGGACACCAGGCGCGAAAAATCGTCGCCCAGGAACGGCAGTATCGCGTCGGCCACCGGTTGCAGCTGGCGCGTCAGGTAATGGTGGTAATCGATGGGCGAACGCTGCGTTTCCAGCGGTTCCGGCCCCGCCACCGTGATCACATAGCTGATCCAGCCGCCGTTCTGGTATTGCAGCGGCCGCCCCTGCGCCAGATTGTAGGCGTCGGCCGTGCGCGCCGCGCGCACGTGGGGCGGCACGTTGCGCTGGTAATCGTCGAGGGGGCGGCGCAGGCGCTTGCGGTAGACCAATAAAGCGTCGAATTCGCCGCGCACCGTGCGCGCCACGTAGTCGCGCACATAGTCCTGGTAGGCATTGCGCTGGAAGATGCGCCTATATAGATCCTGCTGGAATTGCTGCGCCAGCGGCGTCCAGTCGCTGCGCACCGTTTCCAGGCCCTTGTAGACCATCTCTTCGCTGCCGTCGGGCTTGCCCACCAGGCCCGCGTAGCGCTTCTTGCTGCCTTCTTCCGAGCCGCGGATGGTGGGCATCAGGAAGCGCCGGTAATGCGTCTCGAATTCCAGTTCCAGCGCATTGTCCAGGCCAAACTCTGCGCGCAGATGCGCGTCCCACCAGGCGTTGACGTGCGCCACCAGGGCGCGGCCGATCTTGCCCGCCTCGTCATCCGTATGCGCTGTCTTGAGCCACACGAAGGTGGAGTCCGTGTCGCCGTAGATCACCTGGTAGCCCTGCTCGGTGATCAGTTCGCGCGTGCGGTGCATGATGTCGTGGCCGCGCAGGGTGATCGACGAGGCCAGGCGCGGGTCGAAGAAGCGGCAGCCGCTGGACCCCAGCACGCCGTAAAACGCGTTCATGATGATCTTGAGCGCTTGCGACAGCGGTGCGTTGCGCTCGCGCTTGGCCGCTTCGCGCCCCTGCCACACCTGTTGCACGATGGCGGGCAGGCAGTGTTTGATGCGCGAAAACTGCGCGCCCCGGTAGCCGGGCACGGTATCGGCCTCGTCGCCGCCGGTGCCCACGACCAGGCCCACGGGATCGATCAGGAAAGTGCGGATGATGGACGGGTACAGGCTTTTATAGTCGAGCACGAGCACGGAATCGTACAGGCCCGACTGCGAATCCATGACGAAGCCGCCCGGGCTGTTCTCGCCCGAGACATCGCCCAGGTTGGGCGCCACGTAGCCTTGCCGGTGCATCAGCGGCAGGTACAGGTGTTCGAAGGCGGCCACGGAGCCGCCGCTGCGGTCGGCCGCCAGACCCGTCACGCTGGCCCGCTCCAGCAAAAAAGTCAGCAATTCGGTTTTCGCAAAGATGCGCGTGACCAGTTCGCAATCCTTGAGGTTGTAGCGGGCCAGGGCCGGCTTGTCTTCGCGGAAGCGCCGGTCGATCTCGGCCATGCGCTGGTAGGGATTGTCGATGGACTTGCCTTCGCCCAACAAGGTCTGCGCCACGTTTTCCAGGCTGAACGAGGAGAAATTCCACGTGGCCGACTTCAGCGCCTCGATGCCGTCGATGATCAGCCGTCCCGCGGCGGCGGCAAAATAGTGTTCCTGCTTGCCGCCGTGCTCGCGCCATTCCATGACGGCGCCGCCCCGTCCCAGCCGCAGGGGCACTTGATAGCGCTCGGCATGTTGCTTGAGCACGCGCAAGTCGAACTGCACCAGGTTCCAGCCGATGATGGCGTCCGGATCGTGGCGTTCCATCCACGCGTTCAGGCGCTCAAGGATCTGCGCGCGCGAATCGCAGTATTCGAGGTCGAAATCGCGTTCCCCGTCGACGCCGTTTGGCGGCCCCAGCATGTAGACCTGGCGCTGGCCGCAGCCTTCCAGGGCCAGCGAATACAGTTCGCCGTGGGCCGTCGTCTCGATATCGAGCGATACCAGTTTTAGTGCGGGACGGTAGCCGGCAGCGGGTTTCAACTGGACGTTCTCGCCCGGGTTGGCGCCGTCAAATGCCACCGGCGCCGTAATAAAACGCTCCATCAGATAGCGCTCGGGCGGACGGATATCGGCTTCGTACACGTCGACGCCATGCGCGCGCAGCTGCTTTTCCAGCTTCAGCAAGTGCCGGTATTGCTTGCAATACAAGCCCAGCACGGGACGGTGGTGAAAGTCGGACAGCGACAGGGGGCGCAGCTCGGCATGGCGTTCGCCGCGCAGCAGCAGTTCCGCCTGTTCGCGCTGCTCCATGGGAATGAAGGCCACGGCCGTCTGCACGGGCAGGCGCACGTGGCGGGGCCCGGCATCTGTTGCCAACCAGAAATCGACCTCCGTGCCGGCGCTGGTGTCGCGCCAGTGGCGGGTGAGGATGAAGCCCTGTTCGGGCGGGTGCTGCGTGTTGCCTGTCATGGTGCCGTCAGTTGCCGTGGGTATCGTGTGTGCCGGTCTGCACATTACAGCAAGCCGGTGCAGGGTGGGGGCGGTTGCGGCTATAATTTTTGTAGTCGATGACCATAAGAAGAGCGCGTCGCGCCATTACCCTGGAGACAGCATGCAAGCAATGAGTTATGTACACGGCGCCCACGGGACGCCGTTGATCGGCGAAACGATAGGCGCTTACCTCGATGGCATCGCCGCCCGCTACGGCCAGCACGATGCGCTGATCGTGGCGCACCAGAACGTGCGCTGGACGTATGCCCAGTTCCAGCAGCGCGTGCACCGCCTGGCCGCCGGCTTGCTGAAGCTGGGCCTGCAGCCGGGCGACCGGGTCGGCATCTGGTCGCAGAACTGCGCCGAGTGGGTGCTCACGCAGTTTGCCACGGCAAAGGCCGGCTTGATCATGGTCAACATCAATCCCGCCTACCGCCGTTCGGAACTCGAATACGTGCTCGACAAGGTGCAGTGCAGCGCGCTGATTTTATCGCCCAGCTTCAAGTCCAGCGACTACCTGGCCATCGTGCAGGACGTGGTGCCGGAGATCGCCCGTGCGCGCGCCGGCGCCCTGCAATCGCCGCGCCTGCCGCAGCTGCGCCACGTCATCCGCCTGGGCACGGCCGCCACGCCCGGCATGCACCAGTTTGATGCCTTGATGGACGGCATCACCGACGCCGACCTGGCGCACCTGGCAGAAGTGAGCGCTACCTTGCAGTTTGACGATGCCGTCAACATTCAGTTCACGTCCGGCACCACGGGCGCGCCCAAGGGCGCCACCTTGACGCATCACAATATCCTGAATAACGGTTTTTTCATCGGCGAAGCGATGCGCCTCACGCAACAGGACCGCTTGTGCATTCCCGTGCCCCTGTACCACTGTTTCGGCATGGTGCTGGGCAACCTGGCCTGCGTCACGCATGGCGCGGCCATGGTGTTTCCCGGCGAAGGCTTCGATCCGAAAGCCGTGCTCGAGACGGTGCAGGCCGAACGCTGCACGGGCTTGCACGGCGTGCCGACCATGTTCATCGCCATCCTCGATCATCCTGATTTCAAGCAATACGATCTGTCGAATTTGCGCACCGGCATCATGGCAGGTTCACCGTGCCCGATGGAAGTCATGACGAGGGTTATCGAGCTGATGCACATGGCGGAAATTACCATTGCGTATGGCATGACGGAAACCTCGCCCGTCAGTTTCCAGACGGCGATCGAAGACCCGCGCGAAATGCGCGTCTCGTCCATCGGCCGCGTGCACCCGCACCTGGAAGTGAAAATCGTCGATGCGGAAGGGCGCATCGTGCCGCGCGGCGAAAAGGGCGAATTGCTCACGCGCGGCTATTCCGTGATGCAGGGCTACTGGGGCGATCCTGAAAAAACCGCGGAAGCCATCGACACGGCGCGCTGGATGCACACGGGCGACCTGGCCGTGATCGACGACAACGGTTTTTGCAGCATCGTGGGACGCTCGAAAGACATGGTCATCCGCGGCGGCGAAAACATCTACCCGCGCGAAGTGGAAGAATTCCTGTACCGCCACCCCAGCGTGCTCGACGTGCAATGCGTGGGGGTGCCCGATGCCAAGTATGGTGAAGAGTTGTGCGCCTGCATTATCTTGCGGCCGGGCATGCAAGCCACCAGCGAGGATATCCGCGCCTTTTGCGATGGCCAGATCGCGTATTACAAGATTCCCCGCTATGTGCGCTTCGTCGAAGAGTTTCCCATGACGGTGACGGGCAAGATCCAGAAATACTTGCTGCGCAAGCAGGTGGCCACGGATCTGGGGCTGGGCGCGGACTAGGCTTTTCGGCTGCCCATAAAAAACACCGGGACGCTCGCGCGGCCCGGTGTTTTTTTATTGGTCCGGCGTGAAGCTTAGGCCAGCGCGGCTTGCGGTGCGCGTGCTGGCGTGCGGCGGCGCATGAATGCCAGCAAGCCCAGGCCGGCCAGCAGCATGGCGTAGGTGCCTGGTTCAGGCACGGCCGAGACGTTGACCGTGTTGAAGCCGGAACCGTTCATGGAAACGTGGCCATAGTTGATCGAGCTGACGGAATTGGCGACCAGGGTGCCGTTCATGCTGCCCGAGCCGGAAAACGCGGCGTTCGGCGCCAGGATGCTGCCGTTGATGCCAACGTTGTTCAGGTTGGTGGTGGTGGCGTTGGAGAAGTTGAACAGCGTGCGGTCGGCGAAGCTGCCGAAGTTGTCGAAGCCGCCGCTCATGGTGATGTTGGTGGCCGTGCCGTTGATGATGATGCTGGCCGTGCTTTTCAGCGAGGACAGGTCCAGGGTCAGGTTATGCAGGTTCGACGCATCGATGTTGAAGATATTGACGTCGGCGTTGACATTGCCTACCAGGGTCATGTTGCCGTACTGGGAGACCACGGTGCCGTTCGATTGCAGCTTGGCCACATCGCCCGACAGGGTCGTCAGCTGCTGCTTGGCGCCCGCAAAGTCCAGGGTGGAGGCATTGCCCTTGCTGAAGGTGCCCGTTGGGTACCACGATGGCGCCGTCACGGTGCCGTTGGCATTGCTGACGCCGTATACGCCCGTACCGCTGATGGTGCCGTTGCCGATGTTCAGGCTGTTACCGGCGACCAGCGTGTTGGCGGCGCTGCCGGCTTTCTTGTTGGTACCGACGCTGTAGCTGTCCAGGTAGATATTGCCGCCCGCGGCCAGGCTGCCGCCCACGCTGGTGAAGCCGCTGGAGCCGCTGCTGCCGATATTGCCGAAGATGAAGGCCGAGTAGCCGTTGGCGACGCCGAGGTCAATCACGGTCGCCTGGGCCGAGGCGCTGAAGGAGAAGGCAAACAGGGCGGCGCTGATGAGCGGCAAGGTGCGTGTGGAAAATAATTTCATGAATAATCTCATAGTAAATTGGGGGACGAATCGGGCGGGAAAGCAAGACACCGCCATCGCGCAAGCCATCATTATAATCTAAAAAACAATTCTAGTTCAATTTAGGTAATTAACTATATTTAAAAGCAACACTTTTTCCGTCGCCGGCGCTGGTCTGGCGGGCAACAAAAAACCGGGACTGGCCCGGTTTTTTGCTGCTTATCTGACGCGCTGGTACAGGCGGAAGCGTTCCACGTCATCGGTGGGGCGGCGCCCTTCCCACAGTTTGATCCAGTCCGCGCCGTGGTGCTCGGGCAGCTGTTCCTTGCTGTCGGGAACCTTGATGCTATCTTGCAACAGGAACACATCGCATTGCTGCTGTCCCACGCTGGCAAACGGCAAGTGGCCGAAGTAGGCGAACGAGGCGCGCTGGGCGGCGCCCACATTGCTGTTGATGCATTTGCTGCCTGGCGGCAGGTGGATGGAAATCTGGTGCGCCACGCTGGCGTAGCTCTTGCTGTAGTTCAGCTGGGGCAGGAACAAGGTCATGATCAGTACCCAGATCAGGATCAGGCCGCCGGACGACAGCACCACGGCGCGCCACAGCACGGCCGGCTGGCGCGAAATGCGCCAGTGCACCAGCGCCACCCAGCCTGCGCTGACGCAGGCGGCCACGAAAAAGGCCAGCACGTCCAGTTCGGGTTTGAATCCTGGCAACAGTTTCAAGGCATTGTGGGCCAGGCGCGGCGGCCAGCCCGTCAGCGTGGCGAACCAGAACAGCCACAGCGTGGCCGCGCAAATGGTCAGCACCATCACGGAGAACCAGTCGATGGCGTTGATGGCGCCCCGTTTCATGGTCAGCAAGCCAAACGCCGCCATCACGGCCAGCGGCGGCAGCAGGGGCAGCAGCTGGCTGGGGTCGGGATCGGGATGGGACAGGCCCAGGATGGCCAGCATGGCGACAAAGGTCAGCGGCACGACGATGTGCAGCACGTGGTGCTGGCGGCGCCAGGCATACACGGCCCAGGCGGCGAAAGGCCACGCCGGCCAGAAGAACCAGATGCCGACACGCAAGAAATACTGCACGCTCTTCAGGCTCGGGGCGCTGAACTGGCGGCAATTCCACTCCATCCATGCCTGGATCGGCGAATGGCCGTATGGCTTCAGCCATTCGCCCGGCAGCAGCCAGACCAGGGTCAGCGCGGCGCCGATCAGGATGGCCAGCACCAGGTGGCGCACGCTGCGCAGCAGCGGCAGGCGCAGGAATACGGTGCACAGCAGCAGGGCGATGCTCAGCGCTGCCGGCGTGATCCAGCCGCGCGTGAGGGTCAGGCCGCCCAGCGCCAGGCCCAGCAGGGCCGCATTGCGCACGGACGGGCCTTCCACGTAGCGTACGGCGCGGTACAGCAGGTAAGCCATCAGGGAAACAAACAGTGCTTCGGCCGTGATGTCGTGGCTGTGCTGCAGCAGGCCCAGGCAGCCTAAATAGATGAGGACGGCGGCATCGGCCAGGGTGCGGCCGAAGTCGTCCGGCTCGGGTTGGCCGCCAAACGCCAGGCGCAGCGGCTGGGCGTCGTTGCGGCGGCCCAGGTTGAAGGCCGTGTACCAGACGGACAGGGTGCTGACGACGAAGATGCCGATGGTCGACATGCGCGCGCCGAAGACGTCGCCAGCGATCCAGCCGAACAGCTTGATGAAGATGGCGCCCAGCCAGAAGGCCAGCGGGCCCTCGTCCGGCACCGACAGGCCGGCCACGTTGGGCCACAGCCAGTCGTTCAGGCCGCCATGCGCCATGGTCCACATGATGCCGAAACTGGCGGCGTCATCGTTCTTCCACGGTTCGCGGCCGATCAGGCCAGGCAGGATGTACAGCAGGCCGAGCGCAAACAAGGCCCATCGTGGCAGCGCGAGTGTGGCAGCGGCGGGAAGGCGGACTGGCTTCATCGATAGTCGGTATCAGAAAAAAATGGCAAGACGCGACGAATGGCGTCGGGTATGCGCGAGTATAAAGTAAAGCGGCCAAAGACAAAAAAGGCAGCCGTAGCTGCCTTTTCTCTGGTAGCCGAAGCTGCCCTTCTTTGCCGCAGAGCGGCAAAAATCAGCCTGCTGCGACTGCGGTTTTCGAACCAACGGAACCGAACTTCTGACGGAACTTCTCGACGCGACCAGCGGTATCGACGATTTTGTGCTTGCCCGTGAAGAATGGGTGCGATTCAGCCGAAACCTCGATCTTCACCAGTGGGTAGTCCTTACCTTCGTGGTTGATCGTTTCGCGGGTTTGGATGGTCGAGCGGGTAACGAATTTGAAATCGCACGACAGATCGTGGAAAACAACTTCGCGGTATTCTGGATGGGTATCGACTTTCATGGGATTCTCTCTAAGTAGGTAGCCAAACAGCACTTCGTCGGTCGTCTTGCTTCTTGACCCGATTGCCGATCACTTGCCAGGGTTTAAAATAATGCAACCGTCGATTATATAGCGCTTTCCGGCCGGCGGCAATAAAAAAGCCGCTCCAGGAGCGGCTTGGGCCGGTAGCGCCTTGATATGACGCCACCGAGGGGAGGGAAACCGTAGCGAGCAGGCCCGATGTACGGCCGAGTAGCGCAGCTGTACGAAGGTACAGCGAGCAACACAGGCCGTAGAGCGGGACGCGCAGTAGGTTTACCCCCCTCGGCGCATCATGTCGAAGAACTCGGCGTTGTTCTTCGTTGCTTTCATCTTGTCGAGAATGAACTCCATTGCCTCGATCTCGTCCATCGAGTACAGCAACTTGCGCAGAATCCAGATTTTTTGCAGCTCGTTCGGCTTGATCAGCAGTTCTTCGCGGCGGGTACCCGATTTGTTCAGGTTAATTGCCGGATAGACACGTTTCTCGGCCAGGCGGCGTTCCAGGTGGACTTCCATGTTGCCGGTACCCTTGAATTCTTCAAAGATCACGTCATCCATGCGCGAACCCGTTTCGATCAGCGCCGTGGCGATGATGGTCAGCGAGCCGCCTTCTTCGATATTGCGCGCGGCGCCGAAGAAGCGTTTTGGACGTTGCAGCGCGTTCGCGTCGACACCGCCGGTCAGTACCTTGCCCGAGGCAGGGATGACGGTGTTGTAGGCGCGCGCCAGGCGGGTGATCGAGTCGAGCAGGATCACCACGTCTTTTTTCATTTCCACCAGGCGCTTGGCTTTTTCCAGCACCATCTCGGCCACTTGCACGTGGCGCGTGGCCGGCTCGTCGAAGGTCGAGGCGACGACTTCGCCGCGCACGGAACGTTGCATTTCGGTAACTTCTTCCGGACGTTCGTCGATCAGCAGCACGATCAGCGTGATATCGGGGTGGTTCGCCGTGATCGCATGCGCGATGTGCTGCAGGATCACGGATTTACCGGATTTCGGCGATGCCACCAGCAGGCCGCGCTGGCCTTTGCCGATCGGGGCGATCAGGTCGATGATGCGGCCGGTGATGTTTTCCTGGCCATTCATTTCACGTTCCAGGCGCAGCGGCTCGTTCGGATGCAGCGGCGTCAGGTTTTCAAACAGGATGCGGTGCTTCGAGGCTTCCGGCGATTCGCCGTTGACCTTGTCTACTTTGACCAGTGCGAAATAGCGTTCGCCATCTTTCGGGGTCCGTACCTCGCCTTCGATCGAATCGCCGGTGTGCAGGTTGAAGCGGCGGATTTGCGAAGGGGAGATGTAAATGTCGTCGGTGGACGCCATGTAGCTGGCGTCGGGCGAGCGCAGGAAGCCGAAGCCGTCAGGCAGCACTTCCAGGGCGCCGTCGCCAAAAATCTGTTCGCCGGACTTGGCGCGTTTTTTCAGGATAGCGAACATCAGCTCCTGTTTGCGCAAGCGGGCTGCGTTGTCAATGTCAAGACCGATCGCCATCTCAAGCAGGGCGGATACGTGTAGGGCCTTTAGTTCGGATAAATGCATATGTGTTGAGTGTCCCGAGACGGGATGTAAAGGTAGGGGAGGGGACTGCGTGGCTTGATTAATTATTCGGGAAGGTTTTGCATGAATGGTAGCAAAGCCGCTTTCCGGTGTGTCCAATCAGGCGGCGCTGCGGGCGCAGCGCTGCCCATCATACATTAAATGTTGCTGTCGACGAAAGTGGTCAACTGGCCCTTGGCCATGGCGCCCACTTTTTGAGCAGCTGCAACACCATCCTTGAACAGGATCAGGGTCGGGATGCCGCGGATGCCGAACTTGGCAGGCACAGCCTGGTTGGCGTCCACGTCCATCTTGGCGATCACGATGCGGCCCGCATATTCCTTGGCCACTTCTTCCAGGATCGGGGCGATGGCCTTGCAGGGACCGCACCACTCTGCCCAGAAGTCGACCAGTACTGGCACTTCGGATTTCAGGACGTCTGCTTCAAAAGATGCATCGCTAATGTGTTTGATATATTCGCTCATATTTTCCTCAAATGAGGGTGGGATCAATAATGCCTGGAATTAACCATACGCTGGTTCGCCATCCATGCTTCCTGGAATGCAGTTAGAAGATGGGGGCAATGGGCACAAATTCAATGTTCTTGGAAGGTGCGACCAGAGGTATGCAGGCGGGGATGGCTGAAATAATAACCCATTTTTTCAAAGCGTGGCGATTATTGCAGAAAAACTTGCGGCAGATCGTCCCCGCGCGTGCCGGCATGGCGGCAAAGCCGCATGCCTGCTGGCCCGCAGCGCCGTGTCCGCCCTTGCGGCCAGCCTCCACGCTCAGGCTTGGACGCTGGCCAGGCGCGCCGTGTGCTGCAGTTGCAAGTTCACCATGAGCTGCAATTCCGCGCTTTCCATCGGCTTGCGGAAGGTGCCCAAGATATGCAGGCCATTGGCCACGGCCAGGCGTTCGGCCGCCAGGCGCACGGCCGAGTGCAGGCCCGACAGCAGAACCACGCCGCCGCGGAAGCCATTGTCCGCCGCCATGCGCAGGAATTCGATGCCGTCGATGTCGGGCATGGACAGGTCGCAGATCAGCAGGTCGGGCTGGTGCTGCTTCAGGGTGGCCAGCGCCTGTTCGCTGTGCGACTCGCAGCGGATGTCGAACGGGCCCATTTGCTCGAGCATGTCGCTGAGCACGTCGAGCATGAAAACGTCGTCGTCCAGCAGCAGCACGCGCAACGGTGCCAGGCCTGCTTCGTTCTGTTCGCGGACTGCTTGGTTTGATACTGTATTCATCGTCATGTCTTTCTATGGATATGCTGCATCGCTGTCGATGCCGATACCTTGCCGCAACCCAATTGGCGGTAGCTAATCGTCATTGGCAAAGCTGGTGTTGTTCATGATTTGTTCGGTAATCTGTTCCAGCAGGGGCCACAGGCGCGCCACGATGTGCCGCGCCCGCTCGGCCTCGTCGGCCGGTTCGCCCGGCGCCAGGGTTTCCAGGTTGTGGCACAGCTCGGCCAGCCCCAGCGCGCCCACCGTGCGCGCCGACGACTTGATGCGGTGTCCCAGTTCGCGCACCTGGTGCACGTCGCCGCGCGCCAGGGCCGCATCGATGTCGCCGAAGCCATCCTGCGTGGTCTGCAGGAACTTGAAGGCGAATTTGCGCACCTTTTCCGGGTTGTAGCCCAGCAGCTTGGCCAGGATGGACAGGTCGATCACCTGCGGGTCGCCGGCCAGGGTGGTCTTGAAGGCGGGCGCGGCGCGGCTGCGGGCGGGCGGCGGCGGCGTCTCGCGCGCCGGCAGCCAGCTGGCGATGGTCTGGTACATCATGGCCGGCTGGATGGGCTTGGAAATGAAATCGTCCATGCCCGCGTCCAGGCAGCGCACGCGGTCTTCGCTGGTGGCCGTGGCCGTCATGGCCAGCACGCGCAGGTGCGCCAGCTGCGGGTCGGCGCGGATGTGGCGCGTCGCCTGCAAGCCATCCATCAGCGGCATCTGCACGTCCATCAGCACGCAGTCGAACTGCGTCTGGCGCAGCAGGTCGAGCGCTTCCTCGCCATTGTTGGCCAGGCAGACGGAGGCGCCCGCTTCTTCCAGCAATTCCAGCGCCACCTGCTGGTTGAACGTGTTGTCTTCCACCAGCAGGATGCGCGCATGCTTGAGCGTGCGCATGACCAGGGCCGCGTCGGCGCTGGCGCGCATGGCGGCCGCCGTCTGCACCATGCTGTCGAGCATGGCCGGCGCCGCCTGGTCGGAAATGCCCAGGTTGGCCGTGAACCAGAAGGTGCTGCCGGCGCCGGGACGGCTGTCGACGCCCACGTCGCCGCCCATCAGCTGCGCCAGCTGCTTGCAGATGGCCAGGCCCAGGCCCGTGCCGCCATACTCGCGCGTGGTGGAAGTGTCGGCTTGCTGGAAGGACTGGAACAGCTTGCTCATCTCGTCCTGCGACAGGCCGATGCCGTGGTCGCACACTTCAAAGCGCACCAGGCAGTGTTTCGCATCGGCCACCACCCTGCGCACTTTCACGGTAATGCTGCCCTGTTCGCTGAACTTGATGGCGTTATTGGCGTAGTTGATCAGTACCTGGCCCAGCCGCAGCGGGTCGCCCACCAGCACGGCCGGCAATTGCGGGTCGATTTCGAACAGCAGTTCCAGGTTCTTGCCGGCGGCGCGCGGCGCCACCACCGTCGTCAGGGTTTGCACCACATGGTCGAAACTGAAGTTGACGCGCTCGATCTCCAGCTTGCCCGCCTCGATTTTCGAGATGTCGAGGATGTCGTCGATGATGCCCAGCAGGTGCTCGCCGGCAAAGCGGATCTTTTCCAGGTAATCGCGCTGGCGCGGTTCCAGTTCCGTCTTGAGGGCCAGGTAGGCCATGCCGATCACGCCATTCATCGGCGTGCGGATTTCATGGCTCATGTTGGCCAGGAATTGTCCCTTTGCCAGGCTGGCTTCTTCGGCCACCTGCTTGGCCTGGTCGAGCTGCTCCGTACGCTGCGCCACCCGCTCTTCCAAGTGTTCGTTGAGCTCGCGCAAGGCGCTCTCGCTGCGCTTGTGATACGTGATGTCCGTCAGGCTGGCCACCACCATGCCCACCTTGCCGTATTCATCGCGGATGGCTTCCGTATTGACGGACAGCCACGACAGGCTGCCGTCGGGCTGCTTCACGCCCATCAGCACGTCGCGCATGGCTTCGCCCGTGGACAGGGTGATGTGCACGGGATGGCTGCGCTGGTCGAAGGCGGAGCCGTCTTCGCGGATGGCTTGCCACAGGCTGTTGCCGGCCGGACTGGCCGCCAGCATGCGTTCGGCGGCGGCGTTGCTTTCCAATATGTGGCCGTGGCTGTCCTGTACCACCAGGCCATTCGTCACGGCGCCGAAGACGGAGGCCATGCGCTGGCTGGAGTTGGACAGCGCGATCGACGCCTGGCGCCGCTCGGTGATATCGGTGATCATCGCCAGGGTGCCGCCCGGCTCGCCGTTGTCCGACTGGATGCTGGTGCTCGACAGCAAGCCCCACAGGCTGGACAAGTCCTTGCGGAAGAAGCGGAAGTCGACCTGGTCCGGCTGGCTGGCGAAGCTGCCGTGACTGGCCAGGCGGCGCTGCATCAGCAGCTGGCTGTCGCGGTCCATGAAGTCGAGCAGGGGGCGGCCCAGCATTTCCTGCACCGTGTAACCGAGCATGTGCGCCATCTTCGGGTTGACGAAGGTGGTCTTGCCATCCGCATCCGTCATCCAGATGCCTTCGGCCGCCGTCTGCACGATCAGGCGGTAGCGTTCCGAACTGGCGTGCAGCGCTTCCTCGGCGCGCTGCCGCTGCGTCATGTCGCGCAGCGAGACGATGGAAAACACCTGGCCTGCCATGCGCAGCGGCGACAGGCTGACCTTGGCGGGGAAATGCGTGCCGTCGCGGCGGCGCGCCATCATCACCCGGCCCGGCAGGCTGTGCCGCGCTTGCGGGTCGCCCACGGATTGGCTGGCCGTGCTTTCCGGCACCAATTGTTCCAGCGACATGCCCGTCAGTTCGGCCAGCGGATAGCCGAAGCAGCGCGCGCCGATCTGATTGGCGTAATGCACCTTGCCCTCGACATCGGCGATCAGCATGGCTTCCGGCGCCGCTTCCAGCATCGAGCGCATGCGCGCTTGCTCGTCCTGCTTGCGTTCGCTGATATCGCAGACGATGCCGCTGGCCTGCGTGGCGGCGCCATTCGAGGCGCGCGCCAGCACGGCGCCGCGCGCCAGCAGCCAGCGCCAGTGGCCGTCGCTGTGGCGCAAGCGGAATTCGCAGTTGAAGGTGCCGGACGCCTGGCCGTCCAGATGCTGGCGAAATGCCAGACTCAGGCGCGCGCGGTCGTCACGGTGCACTTCGGCCAGCCAGTCGCTCAATGTCTGGTCGAGCTTGGCGCTCTTGTCGCCCAGCACGTCCTGGTACTGGGGTGCGAACAGCAGCCGGTCGGACTGGCGCCGCCAGGTCCAGCCAGCCAGCGAGGCGCCCCGCAAGGCTTGCCCCGCATCCTGTTCGGCCAGCGCATGCGCGGGCAGCAGCAGGCGGTGCAACTGTTGCCGCAGGCGCCAGGCTTGCCAGCAAGCCAGTCCCGCCAGGGCGGTGGCGCTGGCGGCAGCATACGGCCACAGCAGTGCTGGCGCCATGCCGTGGACCGCCGCCTGGGCCGGCAGCGACAGCGCCATGCCGGCCGCCAGCATCGTACGAGCGAGCCGGCGCAGCGCAGGGCGCCGTGGGCGTGGTGCGCTGAAACTCGTGTGGCTGCAATACGACAAATGCATCCCTTTCTGGGGCGTGATTGGACTGTGCTGGCAGTGCATGAGACGCGCTCATATAAACGCCTGCGGCGCTTTCTGGCGGCAACTATAGCATCGAATATTTACTCGGAGTAGTTAAGTTCAGAAACGGCCAAAACGGCGTTTTTTTTGCCCCGCCATGGCTGTTTTTTTCGCGGTTTGGTGAGAATCCGTGACAAAGTTTGCGCGAAATCGTGCTACTGAACCACCAGATGGGAAGGCGCCTGATAAAACCGTAGCGAGCGGCAGCGATTTGTGGCTGAGAAGCGCAACCGTGCTGTAGCACGGTGAGCATCACAGGCCGCAAAGCGCGGCGCGCAGCAGGTTTTTCAGGTGTTCTCAGCTAAAGCTGCCGGCGAACTGATAGCGGTGTCCGGGATGCCACATGGTGGCGATCGAGGCGATCCTGCCGCCCGAGCGCGTCTGGCGGCGCAGCACCAGGCAAGCCTGCTTCGTGTCGATGGCCAGCATTTCGGCGATGTCGCGCGGCGCGGACAGCGCTTCGATGCTGTAGGTGGCGCCCTGCAGGGGGGCGGCGGCCATCAGGTATTCGTTCGGCGTGATGCTGGAAAAATCCTGCGTCATGTAGTCGGGCGCGCACTCGGGATTGACCCAGCGGTCTTCCACCTGGATCGGCACGCCGTTTTCGAAATGCACGATCAGCGAATGAAACAGCGGGTGTTCCGGCGGCAAGCCGAATTGCTTGGCCAGCAAATCCGACGCCTTGGTGCGTTCGAGCAATTGCAAGCTGCTGCGGTGGATATGCCCGCGCGCCCGCACTTCATCGGCGATACTCTTGATTTCCAACAAGGTCGCCTGGTATTTTTGCTGTGCCACATAGGTGCCGGAACCCTGGCGCCGCGTCAGCACCTGCTCGCTGGTCAGTTCGCGCACGGCCCGGTTGACGGTCATGCGCGAGACGCCGAATTGCTTGACCAAGGCTTGTTCGGACGGAATCACGTCGCCTTCCTTCCAGCGGCCGGCAGCGATGCCCACCAGCAGAAAATCCTTGATGCGCTGGAAAATGGGCGTATTTTCTTGTGTATTGTGATCGTCCAATGCGGTTTCTCCGGGGCGCGGGCTGGGCGCGCCGCCGGCTGGAGGCGCGATGGCCGATTTTAGCACCGAGCACGCTGCCCGCCGCCAGCCTTTTTTCGAATTCAAAAGCAAGCGCCGGAGTGCGGCGCGCGCGGCGACTGGCTATGCTGGTGACTGACTATTGACTTGCATGGAGTTGGCCATGAAACACTCTTACTCGACCGATGATGAACGCTGGGATGCCCTGCAGCGGCGCGCGCCCGATGCCGACGGCGTCTTTTACTACTCGGTGCGCACGACGGGCGTGTATTGCCGCCCTTCCTGCGCCGCGCGTCCCGCCTTGCGCCGCAACGTGGCTTTCCACGCCAGCTGCGAGCAGGCGGAGGCGGCCGGCTTTCGTCCCTGCCTGCGCTGCAAGCCCAACCTGCCGCCGCTGGCCCAGCGCCAGGCGGCCATCGTGGCCGATATCTGCCGCCTGATCGACGCCAGCGACGAGCTGCCTGACCTGGACAGCCTGGCGCAGGCAGCGGGCCTGAGCCGTTTTCATTTTCACCGCGTCTTCAAGGCGCACACGGGCATCACGCCGAAAGCGTATGCGGCGGCGCGGCGCGGCGAGCGCCTCAAGGCCGGCCTGCAGGGCGCGGCGAACGTCACGGAAACCTTATATGCGGCCGGTTTCAATTCCAGCGGCCGCCTGTATGCGGCCACGCCCGGCTTGCTGGGCATGACGCCGGGCGCGTTTCGCGCCGGCGGCAGCGGCGCCGTGATCCGCTTCGCCATCGGCGCCTGCTCGCTGGGCGCCATCCTCGTGGCCAGCACGGACAAGGGCATCTGCGCGATTCTGATCGACGACGATCCGGACGTGCTGCTGCGCGACTTGCAGGACCGCTTTCCCCGCGCCGAGCTGCGCGGTGCCGAGCCCGCGTACGAACGGACGGTGGCGCAGGTGGTGGGCCTGGTCGAGGCGCCGGGCCTGGGCCTGGACTTGCCGCTCGACGTGCGCGGCACCGTGTTCCAGCAGCGCGTGTGGCAAGCCCTGCGCGAGATTCCTGCCGGCAGCACGGTCAGCTATGCCGAGCTGGCCAGGCGCATCGGCGCCCCGAAAGGCGCGCGGGCCGTGGCGGGCGCCTGTGCGGCCAATGCGCTGGCCGTCGCCATTCCCTGCCACCGCGTGGTGCGCAACGATGGCGCGCTGTCCGGCTACCGCTGGGGCGTGGAACGCAAGCAGGCCCTGCTCGAGCGCGAGGGCGAGCGGTGAGGGCGCTGGACTGGCGCCGGATCGAGGATGATCTGAATCAATACGGTTGCGCCGTCGTGCCGGGCTTGCTGGACGCGGACGCCTGTGCCGCGCTGGCGGCCCGGTATGACGATGGCCCGCATTTCCGCAGCAGGGTGGTGATGCAGCGCCATGGTTTTGGCCAGGGCGAGTACCAGTATTTCGCCTATCCCTTGCCTGGCATCGTGGCCGCCCTGCGCGAACAGCTGTACGGCCCGCTGGCGGCCATCGCCAACCGCTGGCAGGCGGCCATGGGACTGGACGTGCGTTTTCCGTCCAGCCACGTCGATTTCCTCGCGCGCTGCCATGCGGCAGGGCAAACCCGGCCCACGCCCTTGCTGCTGCGCTACCGCGAGGGCGATTACAACTGCCTGCACCAGGACCTGTATGGCGAGCACGTGTTTCCGCTGCAACTGGCCGTACTGCTGTCGCGCCCGCAGGATGACTTCACGGGCGGCGAGTTCGTGCTGACGGAGCAGCGCCCGCGCATGCAGTCGCGCGTGGAAGTCGTGCCGCTGGCGCAGGGCGACGCCGTGCTCTTTCCCGTGGCGCAGCGTCCCGTCAATGGCACGCGCGGCAGTTACCGCGTGAACATGCGCCACGGCGTGTCGCGCTTGCGCACAGGCTTGCGCCACACGCTGGGCATCATTTTCCACGATGCGAGCTGAGCGTGTGACGCTTGAGTTTCCAGGATTACATGGCATGATGGCTACTCCCAGTCACTTTCCACTCCTGCCATGTCCGCGTTCCTCCGCCTGCTCTGCCTGTTGACGATCTTGCTGCTGCCCGCGGCCCATGCGGACGACGGCGCCGCCTCGCTCGTCGCGGAGGCCGCCTCCGCCATGGCACCGGCGCAGGCTGCGGCGGCCAGGACGGCACCGCTGATGTTTGCCAACCGCAAGGTCTTCGTCTTCCGCGCCGCGCTGGCCGGCTATCCGCCCGAAGAACGGGCTGCGGGGGCGCAGCGCCGCCTGGAAGGCGTACTGGCCAGGAATGGGCCCTTGCAGGCGAGCACGCGCATGATTCCCGAAGGCACGCAGGTGCTGCTCGATGGCGTGCAGCTGTTCGTCGTCGTGCCCGGCGACGTCAACTTGCTGGCCGGCGACACGACGGAAAGCGTGGCGAAAACGGCGGCCGGGGAATTGAGCAAGGCCGTGCTCGATTACAAGGAGCAAGGCAGCTGGCGCTATCTGGCCATTGCGGCCGCCGTGTGCGCGGCCGCCACCCTCGTCTTCTGGCTGGTGTGGATGGGCCTGACGCGCTTTTACCGCTGGGCCAAGCGCCGCAGCGGCATCCTGCTGGCGTCGCGCCTGCGCGACGTGCGCCTGAAAAACGTGCGCGTGCTCGATGCCGAGCACTACATCGCCTTTGCGTATCAACTGCTCAGCGCCGTGCTGTGGGGCCTGCGCCTGATGGCCACCTACCTGTGGGCTGCCTTCGTGCTGGGCCGCTTGCCGTACACGCGCTCGTGGGGTGAAAGCCTGAGCGGCTACCTGTTCGACGTGGCAGCCGACGTCTTCCACGCCATCATCGGCGCCTTGCCGGGGCTGGTGCTGGTGTGCGTGATCTTCGCCATCGCGCGCCTGATCGCCGCCACGGCCGCTTCGCTGTTCAAGCGCGTGGAAAGCGGCGAATTGCAGATCGGCTGGCTCGACAAGGACACGGCCCTGCCCACGCGCCGCATCGCCAGCGTGGTGATCTGGCTGTTCGCGCTGGCCATGGCGTATCCATATCTGCCCGGTTCGCACACGGCTGCCTTCCAGGGCCTGTCCGTGCTGGTGGGCCTGATGGTGTCGATCGGCGCGTCGAGCATCGTGGGGCAGGGCGCCAGCGGCCTGATCCTCATGTACACGCGCGCCCTGCGCAAGGGCGAATATGTGCGCGTGGGCGATTGCGAAGGCACGGTGGCCGACGTGGGCATGTTCGAGACGCGCCTGCGCACGGGCCTGGGCGAGGAGGTGGCCTTGCCGAACGCGTGGGTGATGTCGCAGACGACGAAAAACTATTCGCGCGCCCAGCCCGGCGGCGGCTTCGTGCTCGACGCCACCGTCACCATCGGCTACGCCACGCCGTGGCGGCAAGTGCACGCCATGCTGGAACTGGCCGCGTCGCGCACGACGGAACTGTCCACCACGCCAAAACCGTACGTGATGCAACTGGCGCTGCAAGATTACTACGTGCAATACCGCCTGGTGGCCTACGCCAGCGCCGAAGTCCCCCGCCAGCGCGCCGAAGTGCTGAACCGCTTGCACCAGAACATCATCGACGTCTTCAACGAATTCGACGTGCAGATCACCTCGCCGCACTACATCGATGACCCGAAAGAGTCGCACGTGGTGCCGCCGGAAGAATGGTTCAGGGCGCCGGCGAAGCGGGAGGAGGACTCGAGTCAAGTGGCGCCTCCCAAGTCTTGAGTGCTGTGACCGGTTTCTTGAGGAGGCCTGCCCTGTCGTGACTCTTCTTCGGGGGCACGGGCATTTTTCCGCTTGTCAGTGGAACGACGTGAAATCCCCCGGAAGGCGCCGTGAGCAGGAAAAAATCTGCCGAGTAGCGTGATGTGGGATCGGATAGGTCCGCGCCGTGATGCGAGTACTGACCGGGCGCAAGGCCTGCGCGCTTGCGTTAAGATGCCGGGCGTTTCCATGAACAGAAAGAGAACATGTCCAGCCCCTCCCGCACCGCAGCTTCCCGCACCGCCCGCAGCCTGGCCGCCGCCCTGGCCGGCGACCCGTTCTACCGCACCGTCACGGTGGCGTGCGGCGACGACGCGGCGGCGCGGCTGGCCATGCTGGAAGCCTATTTCACGCTGGCGCTGGCCGAGGGCGAGCAGGCGGGGCGGGGCGCATCGACCTGGCTGACGACGCGGGCAATGGCGCCGCCATCTGGACCACGGATGCGCCGGCGGCCCTGCGCCAGGCCGCCTACGCGCAGCGCGAAGCCGCCTTGCGCGACTTGCTGGGGGAGCGCGGCTTCGCGCATTTCACGGCCATCGTCGCGAACATGGAGCACGCGCTGGCGCCGCACGGTTTGCAGGATGCCTGGTATCTGTCGATCGCCGGCATCGCTCCCGCCGCGCAAGGGCAGGGGCTGGGCGCGTCCGTGCTGGCGCCGGGCCTGGCGGCCGTCGATGCGGCCGGCGCCGCGTGCTTCCTGGAGACCTACAACGAGCGCAGCCTGCCGTTCTATGCCCGCCTGGGCTTCGTGGTGGCAGGGCGTCATGCGGAAGCCGTCACGGGCTGCGATTACTGGCTGATGGTACGACCGCCCCGCGCTGCCTGATTGACCATTTTGCCAATTTCTATACACTCGTCTTTTCACTCATTTACTTAAAAGACCTGGAGATGGAAATGCCGACCCTGCGCCGCACCCTGCTCACGCTCGCCTGCCTGGGCGCCTTCGCCCTGCCCCACGCCCGTGCCGATATCGTCATCGAGAATGCCAACGGCTACACGCTCGACGCCAAAGGCAAGGTGGTGCGCTTCACGGCGCTGGCGTTTGACGACGGGGGCAAGCTGCTCGCCGTCGGCAGCGCCGCGCAGGTGAAACGCAAGGCGGCCAAGGGCGCCCTGCACGTCGACGTGCAGGGAAAAACCGTGCTGCCTGGCCTGATCGACGCGCATGGCCACGTGTTCGGCCTGGGCACGATCGCCAGCGGTGTGATGCTGTACGGTTCTGCGTCGCTGCCGGCCGCCGTGCAGGCCGTGGGCGACTTCGCACGCGCGCATCCGCAGCGCAGCTGGGTGATCGGCAATGGCTGGAACCAGGAAATCTGGAAACTGGGACGCTTTCCCACGGCAGCAGAACTCGATGCGGCGGAAGGCGCGCGGCCCGTGTGGCTGCGCCGGGTCGACGGCCACGCGGGCTGGGCCAACAGCCGCGCGCTGGCGCTGGCCGGCATCACGCGCGCCACACCCGACCCGGCCGGCGGCAAGATAGTCCGCGACGCGGACGGCAACGCCACCGGCGTGCTGGTCGACAGCGCCATGGACTTGATGGATGCCGTGCTGCCCAAGCCGGGCGACGTGGAAAACCGCGCCGCCCTCGATGGCGCGCTGGCGCAGCTGGCGCAGGTGGGCCTGACCAGCGTGCACGATGCGGGCATCGGCCAGATGCAGGACAGCCTGTTCCGCGACTATGCGGACCACGGCAAGCTGACGGTGCGCGTGTACGGCATGATTTTTGACACGACGGAAGACTTCGACGCGCTGTCGAATAACGGTCCCGTGAACAGCTATGCGCGCGACATGTACGCCTTGCGCGCCGTCAAACTGCTGTCCGACGGCGCCCTGGGCAGCCGCGGCGCGGCCCTGCTGGCGCCGTACAGCGACGATCCGACTACACGCGGCCTGCTGTTCTACCCGGACGCCGCCATGCGCGCGAAGATGGAAAAGGCCATGCGCGCCGGCTACCAGGTCAACGTGCACGCCATCGGCGACGCGGGCAACCATCAGATCCTCGACGGCTATGCAGCCTTGACCGCGCAATACCGCAGCGTGGGCCTGCGCCACCGCATGGAGCACGCGCAGGTGGTGCAGTTATCCGATATCCCCCGCTTCAAGACCCTGGGCATCGTGCCGTCGATGCAGCCCACGCACGCCACTTCCGACCAGAACATGGCGGAGCAGCGCGTGGGCCATGAGCGCATCAAGGGCGCGTATGCGTGGCGCACCTTCCTCCAGCAGGGTTCGCGCATCGCCTGCGGTTCCGACTTCCCCATCGAGTCGCCGAACCCGTTCGAGGGCATCCACGCGGCCGTCACGCGGCAGAACAGCGAAGGCTTCCCGGCTGGCGGCTGGTATCCGCAGCAGGCCATGACGGTCACCGAGGCGCTGCGCTGCTTCACCCTGGACGCGGCCTGGGCGGCGCACCAGGAAAAGGTCATCGGCACCCTGGAAGCGGGCAAGTGGGCCGATTTCATCGTCGTCGACCAGGACCTGTTTAGTGTGGAACCAAAGGCCATCGGCAATACGCAGGTGCTGCAGACGTGGGTGGCGGGCAAGCAGGTGTTCGAGAAAAAATAGGCAGTTTACGTTTGCAGAAACCTGTTGACTTGGTTGTATAGACAACCTATGCTGGGTGTACAAGAGCGGGCCAGGTATTAGGCTAGATACGCCCGCTCGCACCCTACGAGGAGACAGCATGAACAGCACAATGGACAACGATCCACGCTTTGATGCCAGCCGTGTCATCCGCGCCCCGCGCGGCACGGCCATGGCTTGCAAGAGTTGGCAGGCCGAGGCGGCCTACCGCATGTTGCAAAACAACCTGGACCCGGAAGTGGCGGAAAATCCGCAGCACCTGGTCGTCTACGGCGGCATCGGCCGCGCCGCCCGCAACTGGGCCTGCTTCGACCAGATTCTCGCCTCCTTGCGCGAACTGGAAGACGACCAGACCTTGCTGATCCAGTCCGGCAAGCCGGTGGGCGTGTTCCGGACCCACGCGGACGCGCCGCGCGTATTGATCGCCAATTCCAACCTGGTGCCGAAATGGGCGAACTGGGAACACTTCAACGAACTCGATCGGCAAGGCCTGTTCATGTACGGCCAGATGACGGCCGGCAGCTGGATCTATATCGGCACGCAGGGCATCGTGCAGGGCACGTATGAAACCTTCGCCGAAGCGGGCCGCCAGCATTTCGGCGGCGACTGGGGCGGACGCTGGATCTTGACGGCGGGCCTGGGCGGCATGGGCGGCGCGCAGCCGCTGGCAGCCACCATGGCGGGCGCCGTCTCGCTCAACATCGAATGCCAGCAAAGCAGCATCGACTTCCGCCTGCGCACGCGCTACCTGGACAAGCAGGCAGCCAGCCTGGATGAAGCCCTGGAACTGGTCAAATACCACACGCAGCGCAAGGAAGCGATCTCCATCGGCTTGCTGGGCAACGCGGCCGAAGTGCTGCCGGAACTGGTGCGCCGCGCCAAGGCGGGCGGCCTGGTGCCGGACCTGGTGACGGACCAGACTTCCGCGCACGACCTGGTCAACGGCTATCTGCCGCGCGGCTGGAGCGTGTCGGACTGGAAGGCGGCGCAGCAGGACCCGCAGCGCCACGCGCGCCTGACGGTGGCGGCTGCCGATTCCTGCGCCGCCCATGTGCAGGCCATGCTCGATTTCCACGCCATGGGCGTGCATACCGTCGATTACGGCAACAACATCCGCCAGGTGGCGTTCGACCAGGGCGTGCAGAACGCCTTCGACTTCCCCGGCTTCGTGCCCGCCTACATCCGCCCGCAGTTCTGCGAAGGACGGGGGCCGTTCCGCTGGGTGGCCTTGTCGGGCGATCCGGAAGACATCTATAAAACGGATGCGAAGATCAAGGAGCTGTTCCCGCACCACAAGCAGGTACACCACTGGCTGGACATGGCGCGCGAGCGCATCGCCTTCCAGGGCCTGCCGGCGCGCATCTGCTGGCTGGGACTGGGCGAGCGCCACATCGCGGGCCTGGCCTTCAACGAGATGGTGCGCACGGGAGAGCTGAAGGCGCCCATCGTCATCGGCCGCGACCACCTGGACACGGGTTCCGTGGCCAGCCCGAACCGCGAAACGGAAAGCATGAAGGACGGCACGGACGCCGTGTCCGACTGGCCTTTGCTCAACGCCATGCTCAATACGGCCGGCGGCGCCACCTGGGTCTCGCTGCACCATGGCGGCGGCGTGGGAATGGGGTATTCTCAGCATGCGGGCATGGTCATCGTGGCCGACGGCAGCGAAGCGGCGGCAAAACGCCTGGCGCGCGTGCTGGTCAACGACAGCGGTTCCGGCGTGATGCGCCATGCCGATGCCGGCTATGAAACGGCGGCCGCCTGCGCCAAGCGCAACGGCCTGATTCTTCCCATGCTTCCCTGAGACCTTGATCCGAATGACTATGACACAGCATGCCAAAAGTTGGACCCTGAAGCCGGGCGCGATGACCCTGGCCGACCTGCGCGCCGTCTGGGCCGCGCCGGCAAAATTGATCCTCGCTGCCGAGGCCTATCCCGTCATCGAGGCGTCGGCCGCCGCCGTGCAGGCCATCGTCGCCAAGGGCGATGCGGCCTACGGCATCAACACGGGCTTCGGCCTGCTCGCCAAGACGCGCATCCCCGATGAAAAACTCGAGCAATTGCAGCGCAACCTGATCCTGTCGCACTCCGTCGGCACGGGCGAGCTGCTGTCGGACGCCGTCGTGCGCCTGATCATGCTGATGAAGATCGGCAGCCTGGCGCGCGGCTTTTCCGGCGTGCGCCCGCTGATCGTCGACACCCTGATCGCGCTGTACAACGCGGGCATCATGCCGGCCATTCCCGCCAAGGGTTCCGTGGGCGCCTCGGGCGACCTGGCGCCGTTGTCGCACATGACGCTGGCCATGCTGGGCGTGGGCGACGTGCGCGTCAACGGCGAATTGATGCCGGCCCCCGAAGCGCTGGCGCAGGCGGGCATCGCGCCCGTGGTGCTGGCGGCCAAAGAGGGCCTGGCGCTGATCAACGGCACGCAGGTATCGAACGCGCTGGCGCTGCATGGCCTGTTCATGGCCGAGCGCCTGCTGGAAGCGGCCATGGTCACGGGCGCGCTGTCGCTCGATGCGGCCAAGGGCAGCGACTCGCCGTTCGACGCACGCGTGCACGCCGTGCGGGGACAGCCGGGGCAGATCCTGGCCGCGCAGATGTACCGCCAGCTGGTGGCGCACAGCGCCATCCGCGCCTCGCACCTGGAAGGCGACGAGCGCGTGCAGGACCCGTACAGCCTGCGCTGCCAGCCGCAGGTCATGGGCGCCTGCCTCGATTTGATCGGCAATGTGGGCCGCACCCTGCTGATCGAAGCCAATGCCGTCACGGACAATCCGCTGATCTTCCAGGATGGCCCCAACGGGCAGGCGGAAATCGTCTCGGGCGGCAATTTCCACGCCGAGCCGGTGGCCTTTGCCGCCGACACCCTGGCGCTGGCGATTTCCGAAATCGGCGCGCTGGCCGAGCGCCGCATCGCGCTGCTGATCGACGCCACGCTTTCCGGCCTGCCGCCGTTCCTCGTGCGCGATCCGGGCGTCAATTCCGGCTTCATGATCGCCCACGTGACGGCCGCCGCGCTGGCGTCGGAAAACAAGTCGCTCGCGCATCCGGCCAGCGTCGACAGCCTGCCCACGTCCGCCAACCAGGAAGACCACGTGAGCATGGCCACGTTCGCCGGGCGCCGCCTGGACGACATGGCGCACAACACGGCCGTCATCGTCGGCATCGAGCTGCTGGCCGCTGCGCAGGGCATCGATTTCCACCGTCCGCTGAAAACCTCGCCGCACCTGGAACACGTGCATCACCAGCTGCGCCAGAAGGTGCCGTTCTTCGATGCCGATCGCTTCTTCGCGCCCGATATCGAAGCGGCCAAGCAGATGGTGCTGCACGGCGAGTTGAGCAGCACGTGCAAGAATTTGTTCGCCCCGCTGTACGCCTGAGCGGGCGCAAGGAGACAAGCATGGATTTCCGCTTCAATGAAGGCAGCATCCCGCTGCTCGTGTCGATGCCCCACGTGGGCACCGACATACCGGACGATATCGCCGCGCGCATGACGCCGCAGGCCCTGGTCAAGGCCGATACGGACTGGCATCTGCGCGAGCTGTATGGCTTTTTGCAGGAGATGGATGCGTCCGTGCTGTCGGCGCGCTGGTCGCGCTACACCATCGACCTGAACCGGCCGCAGGAAGACACGAATCTGTATCCGGGACAGGATACGACGGGCTTGCTGCCCAGCGATACGTTTCACCGCGAGCCGCTGTACCTGCCAGGCCGCGAACCCGATGCAGCCGACGTCCGGCAGCGCCTGCAACGCTACTGGGCGCCGTACCACCGGCAATTGCGCGCGGAACTGGACCGCCTGCTGCGCGTGCATGGCGCCGTGGTGCTGTGGGATGCCCATTCCATCGCCTCGCACGTGCCGCGCTTTTTCGACGGCAAGCTGCCCGACCTGAATTTCGGCACGGCCGACGGCGCCAGCTGCGACAGCGGGCTGACGTCCGCCGTGGTCGATATCGCGCGCGCGCAGGATCAATTTACCGTGGCCTTGAACGGCCGCTTCAAGGGCGGCCATATCACGCGCCACTACGGCCAGCCGGAAGGCCGCGTGCATGCGATCCAGCTGGAGATGTGCCAGTGCGTGTACATGGATGAAGCGGCGCCGTTTGCCTACCGGCCCGACCTGGCCGCGCAGGTGCAGCCGTTGCTGCGCCAGATGATGGACGCGGCCGTGGCATGGGTGGCGCGTTGAGCGGCTGTCTGTTCGCGCGCCATGCGCTGCTGCCGCAGGGCTGGCGCCGCGACGTGCTGCTGGAATGGGACGCGGCCGGCGACCTGACGCGCGTCCAGGCCGATGCCGCGCCATCGCCAGGCGCGGAAGTGGCTGAATATGTCTTGCCCGGCATGGTCAACCTGCATTCGCACGCCTTCCAGCGCGCACTGGGCGGCATGACGGAGATTGCCGGCGATGGAACGGGCAATGCGCCGGACAGCTTCTGGACGTGGCGCGAACTGATGTACCGCTTTGCGCGCCACATCACGCCGGAGCAGATGCAAACCATCGCCGCGCAGCTGTTTGCCGAATGCCTGCGCCATGGCTACACGTCCGTGTGCGAATTCCACTACCTGCAGCGCGATGGGGCAGGCGCGCTGTATGCGCGCCCCGCCGAAACGGCCGAACGGGTGCTGGCCGCGGCGCGCCTCAGCGGCATCGGCATGACTATGCTGCCCGTGCTGTACAGCCATGCGGGCTTCGGCGAACAGCCCTTGAAGGCCGAGCAGGCGCGCTTTCGCACGGATGCGCAGGATGTCTTGCGCATCATCGAGGCGCTGGCGCCGCAGCGCGGCGGGCAGGTGGAAGTGGGCTTCGCGCCCCATTCGCTGCGCGCGGCCAGCGTGGCGCAGATCCGCGAAGTGGCGCAGGCACTGCCTGCGGGCCGCCCCATCCACATCCACATCGCCGAGCAGCAGGGCGAAGTGCGCCAGTGTGTCGACTACAGCGGCCGGCGCCCGGTGCAGTATTTGTACGACCACGCCGACGTCGATGCACGCTGGTGCCTCGTGCACGCCACGCATGTGCAGCCCGACGAGGTGGCGCTGATGGCTGCCAGCGGCGCCGTGGCGGGCCTGTGTCCCACGACGGAAGCGAACCTGGGCGATGGCCTGTTTCCGCTGGCCGAATTCATCGCCGCCGGCGGGGCTTTCGGCGTCGGCAGCGACAGCCATGTGTCGCAGTCGCCCGTGGAGGAATTGCGCTGGCTCGAATATGGCCAGCGTCTGCAGCGCCAGCAGCGCAATGTCGCCGCCACGCCGGATGAGCGCCGGGTGGGCGACTACCTGTGGCGGGCGGCCTTGCGCGGCGGCGCGCAGGCGGCCGGACGCAAGCTGGGCGCCCTGGCGCCAGGCTGCCGCGCCGACCTGCTGGCGCTCGACGAGGCGCACGTGAACCTGGGCGGCGCGGCCATCGGGGATGTGCTGGGCAGTTTTCTCTTTTGCGGCAACGACAACCTGGTGCGCGACGTGCTGTGCGGCGGCCAGTGGCAGGTGCGCGGCGGGCGCCACGTGGCGCAGGACGCCATCGCCACCGCCTACAAGCGCACCCTGGCGCAACTGAGGGCGCTCTGATGGCGACCTTCATCCCGCATGAATACCTGCGTGCCGCGCCGTGGAAAAATGGCGGCGGCAGCACGACGGAAATCGCCATTTCGCCAGCGGGCGCCGGTTTCGACGATTTCGACTGGCGCATCAGCCTGGCGACGATCACGGCCAGCGGGCCGTTTTCCTGCTTCCCCGGCATCGACCGCAGCCTGATGCTGGTCGATGGCGACGGCGTGCAGCTGACGCTCGATGGCGCGCGCAAGGTGGCCTTGAGCGCGGCGCAGCCCATGCTGTGGTTTCCCGGCGAAGCGGCCGTCGTGGCGCAGGTCAAGGGAATCACGACGGATTTCAACGTGATGACGCGGCGCGACCGCTGCCGCCACCAGCTGGAAAAGATCACGGCGCCGGGCAAGCTGGCGCGGCGCAGCGCGGCGACCCTGCTGTTCGTTGCCGGCGAAGGTTCCGTGCTGGCGCGCACTAGCGACCAGCAGTTCGCGCTGGCCCGCTACGACGCCCTGCTGCTCGACGCGGACGATGCGCAGGAATGGCGGCTCGACGCCTTGCAGCGTTCGGCCGTGCTGTGCGTCGACCTGTTTACCTAGGAGAGAAACGATGCAAGAGTGGGACCTGGTCATCCACAACGTCCACCTGGCCACGATGGAGCACGGTTATGGCGAGCTGCTCGACGCGGCCATCGCCGTCAAGGATGGCCGCATCGCCTGGTTCGGCCCCGGCGACGAGCTGCCGGCCAGCGGCGCCGTGCTGCACGACGGCCAGGGCTGCTGGCTGACGCCCGGCCTGATCGACTGCCATACCCATATCGTCCACGCGGGCAACCGCAGCGACGAATTCGAGGCGCGCCTGAATGGCGCCAGCTATGAAGAAATCAGCCGCGCCGGCGGCGGCATCATGTCCACCGTGCGCGCCACGCGCGCGGCCAGCGACGACGAGTTGCTGCGGCAAAGCCTGCCCCGCGTGCTGGCGCTGCTGGCCGAGGGCGTGACCACGCTGGAAATCAAGTCCGGCTACGGTCTCGACGCGGACAGCGAGGCGAAGATGCTGCGCGTGGCGCGCCGGATCGGACAAACGCTGCCAGTGTCCGTGCGCACCACGTTTCTCGGCGCGCACGCGCTGCCGCCCGAGCATGCGGGCCAGGCCGACGCCTACGTCGACCTGCTGTGCGCGCAGATGCTGCCCGCGCTGGCCGGCGATGGCCTGGTCGACGCCGTCGACGCGTTCTGCGAGCGCATCGGCTTCACGCCGGCGCAAACGCAGCGCATGTTCGAGGCGGCGCAGGCACTGGGCCTGCCCGTGAAACTGCATGCGGAGCAGCTGTCCGACCTGGGCGGCGCGGCACTGGTGGCGCGCTACGGCGGCCTGTCGGCCGACCACCTGGAATTCCTGTCGGAAGAGGGCGTCGCCGCGATGGCGCAGCACGGCACGGTGGCCGTGCTGCTGCCCGGCGCGTATTACTTTTTGCGCGAGACGCAGCCGCCGCCTGTCGCGGCATTGCGCGCGGCTGGCGTGCCGATGGCCGTGTCCACCGATTGCAATCCGGGCACCTCGCCCATGACGTCCTTGCTGCTGGCGATGAACATGGCCTGCACCCTGTGGCGCCTCACGCCGCAGGAAGCGCTGGCCGGCTGCACGATACACGCGGCGCGCGCACTGGGCCTGCAGCGGGAAACGGGCAGCCTGGCGGTGGGCAAGCGCGCCGATTTCGCCCTGTGGCGCATCGCGCGCCCGGCCGACCTGTCGTATGCGCTGGGCCTGAACCCGTGCGCGGGCGTGGTACACGGCGGTGTCTGGCGCGCGCCGGTGGTAAGCTTGACGGATTGATCATTCGTCCTGGAGCGCCGCGTGCGTGCTGTGCTGTTTTATCTGCTGTTCTTGCTCGTCTTCGCCGCCGCGCCCATGTCCTCCCTTGCCATGGACGGCGGTACCCTGAAAGTGGGCTCGAAGCGCTTTACGGAATCCTACATCCTGGGCGAAATCGTCAAGCAGAGCGCCGCGCCGCACGTCAGGGCGGAGCACCGCCAGGGGCTGGGCAACACGGCCATCGTGCTCGCCGCGCTGCAGGCGGGCAGCATCGACGTGTATGCCGAGTACATGGGCACCATCGCCAGCGAGATCCTCAGGCACGACAAGCCGCTTGACCTGGAACAGATGCGGCGCGAGCTGGCGGCACTGGGCCTGGGCGTGGCCGTGCCGCTGGGGTTCAACAACACCTATGCGCTGGCCATGCGCGGCGATGAAACGCGCATCGCCAGCCTGGGGCAGCTGGCGCAGCATCCCGCCTTGAAGTTCGGCCTGTCGCATGAATTCATCGGCCGCGTCGATGGCTGGCCGGGCCTGGCCGCCCGCTACGGCTTGCCGCAGCGCCCGCGCGGGCTCGATCACGGCATCGCCTATGAAGCGCTGGCGCAGCGCCAGGTGGACGTGATCGACATTTATTCGACGGACGCGAAGATCCGCCAGTATGGCTTGCGCGTGCTGGCCGACACGCAGCAGTATTTTCCCCGCTACGACGCCATGCTGCTGTACCGGCTCGATGTGCCTACCCGCTTTCCCGCCGCCTGGCTGGCGCTGGAAGGGCTGCGGGGGCGCATCGGCGAGGGCGACATGGTCGCCATGAATGCGGCCGTGGAAATCGACGGCAAGCGTTTTGCGGACGTGGCGCGGCAGTGGCTGGCGTCCGGTGCGCAGGCAGATAAACCGGCAACCGCCGTGCGCGGCAATCTGCTGGAGAAGATCATCGGCGACGATTTGTGGACCCTGACGCGACAGCACCTGACCCTGGTGCTGCTGTCGGTGGCCCTGGCGTGCGTGATCGGCATTCCGCTGGGCGTGCTGGCGGCGTTTTCGGCGCCGCTGCGGCAAACGGTGCTGGCCTTCGTGGGCGTGCTGCAAACGGTGCCGTCGCTGGCCCTGCTGGCGATATTGATTCCGCTGCTGGGCATGATCGGCACGATGCCGGCGCTGGTCGCGCTATTCGTGTATGCCTTGCTGCCCATCGTGCGCAATACGTGCACGGGCATCCTGCAGGTGCCGCAAGGCTTGCGCATGGCGGCGCTGGCGCTGGGCATGAGCCGGCGCGACCGCCTGCTGCACGTGGACTTGCCGCTGGCCTTGCCCGTGATGCTGGCGGGCATCAAAACGGCGGCCGTGATGAGCGTGGGCACGGCCACCATCGCCGCCTTCATCGGCGCGGGCGGCTACGGCGAACGCATCACCATCGGCCTGGCGCTGAACGACAACGACATGCTGCTGGCTGGCGCGATCCCCGCAGCCGCGCTGGCCCTGCTGACGCAAGGCCTGTTCGAACTGGTGGAGCGCTGGGCCGTAGCCGGCCAGCAACGCTGACGCCATCACAGGGAATGCAGTTTCGAGCGCACCGAGACGACGGCCTGGTGCAGGATGCGTTCAGCCTGGAAGTCGTTCTCGCGCTGTTCGGCGATGGCTTGCAAGTCGCGCGTGTAGCGTTCCAGGCGGGACCGCAGGTAGGCGCGGTAGATTTTCATGACGAGCGGTTTGGCAGAGACATTCATGATGTGGCTCCCGTATGCATAACGATTCGTTCATTGTGTGTGAGCGCATTGCTGCCATTTTGCGACGCATCAAACGCCAGCACGCCGTCACGTTGACGCGTTTGATATTCCGCAATGCCCCACCAGCAGAAGATGCCACACTGAATCTTCCCTGCCTGGCCCTGCCCGCATTGGCCGCAGGTTCCGATTCCCTCAAGCATACTCAAGGAGCGTCGCATGGTCATTTTTGCCGTGGTTGCTGGCTGCACCGCCTGCCTGACAGTGTACCAAATCTATAAAAATTCGCAGGGCGGCAATAGTCTTACGCAACAACATATCGGTTTGCACGGCACATTGATTGAGCCACGGAAATAAACTGTGGCAAAGGGGGGACAGTGAGCGCACTACTTTAAGGAAAATGTAAGGCCCGGTAAGCAAATGTAAAGGTCGGTACGGTGACAAGTCGTAGCGTTTATATTGATAACCGTTGATTGCATTCTCCCCCTCCCACTTGACAATGGGTTCACCCCGCGGTGCCGCTAGCCCGCGGGGATTTTTTTGGGCAATCGGTTTATGCGGGTGTCGGTGTTCCTGCCGACAATTGCGCCAAGGCATCGCCAGCGACGCGGCAGATGCGCCAGTCCGGCATCACGTCCGCGCCCATGCCCTTGTAGAAGTTGATCGCGTTTTCATTCCAGTCCAGCACCGACCATTCGAAGCGGCCGCAATCGCGTTCGACGGCCAGTTGCGCCAGCGCCACCAGCATCTGCTTGCCATAGCCCTTGCCGCGCACCGATTGCTTTACGTACAGGTCTTCCAGATACAGCCCCTTGCGGCACAGGAAGGTGGAAAAATTGTGGAAGAACAGGGCGAAGGTCACCACCTCGCCATTGTCCTCGCCCACCAGCGCTTCGCATGCAGGATGGGCGCCGAACAGGCTGTCGTGCAGCATGGACTCTCTGGCGATCATCATGTGTTCGAGTTTTTCAAACACGGCCAGTTCATGGATCATGCCGAAGATGGCGGCCACGTCGGTTTCCCGGGCAGGGCGGATGGCGAGAGTGGCGTTGCTAGTGTTCATGTTGCCTTTGCGGATGGAGGGGTGGAAATGGAGGCGACGGCAGCCGTCTTGCGGGCGCCCGACGTCAGGGCCCAGGCCACGCTGGACAGGCACAGCAGCATGCCCACCCATTCGATGGCGGCGGGCCGGTAATGTTCGAATTGCACCGACAGCAGCACGGAAATGACGGGCGTGACGACGCCGATATACACGGTTTTTTGCGTGCCGATGCGCGCGATTAAGGTGAAATACGCGCTGAAGGCGATCACCGAGCCGAAGATGGCCAGGTACAGCAATCCCATCCAGTAGCTGGGGCGCGCGGGCAGCTGCCAGGACTGGCCCGTGGCAATGGCCCACACGGCCACCATCAAGGTACCCCACAGCATGGTCCAGGCCATGGTCAGCATCACGTTGCCCGAGTGTTCGCGCACCTTCATGACCAGCGCGTTGCCCACCGTGCTGGAGACGGTGGCCACCAGGGCCAGCATGAAGCCGAGCAGGAAGTGGCCATTGCCGCCGCCCAGAATATCCTGCAGCGCCGCGCCGATCGACTGGTAGAACAGCAGCACGATGCCGCAGATGGCGACAAACGCCGCGCAGCAGGTGCTCCAGGTGATGGGCGTGCCGAAAGCGATGCGGTTGAGCAACGGTGTCCAGAATACCATCAGCGCAAACAGTACGCTGACGAGGGCGGAGACCAGGTACTGTTCGGAACTGTAGGTGCACACATAGCTGAGGGCAAACGAGGCCAGGCCTTGCAGCAGCATCCATTTTTGCGCGCGCCAGGGCAGGCGCAAGCTGTCGCCGCGCACGGCGCACCAGGCAAACAGGGTGGCGGAAGCCAGGCCGAAGCGGTAGACCACGGAAACGGCGGGGGCCACATCGCCCAGCTGCAAGGTGATGGCCCAGAAGGTGGAGCCCCAGATCAGGCAGGCAATGATGAACAGGAGAGGAGAGGACATCGCGCAAGTATACGGGCATCGCGCGGGGATGGCGAGTCTTGGTCGAGCTTGCTCAAAGAGTGGTCAGCAGACAACAGGCATTGAGCCAGCGCAGTGCTTCTGGAAAATGTTGAATTTATGAAAATATTTACTTTATTATCAAGTGAATATTTTCTGAATTGCATCTTTGAAGGGGACCACCATGCCAGCCTCATTGCAGATCAAAGTATGGAGCGTGCTTGTGTATGTCGTCGTGACTGCCGTGATCGCCATCTGGCTGCACCCTTCTGCCCTGCTCGCTGCCGGCGCCTTCGGCTGAGCGCATGCGCCGGCAAGCAGATCAGTGGGTGACGCGGGTCTTGCGGCCATCGGACAGCAGGCGCACGCGTTCGCCCGGACGGAACAGTTCGTCCGCGTCTTGCACGATGGCGCGCATGTCGCCATTGTCCAGGCGTACGGTAATTTCCAGGCCTGGCTTGTTGGAAGCGTTCGCTTCGATGCTTTTGCCCGCCATGCCGCCGGCGACGGCGCCCAGGATGCTGGTCGCGATGGCGCCCTTGCCGCCACCGACTGCCGAGCCGGCCACGCCGCCCAGCGCCGCGCCAGCCAGCACGCCCGTGCCCGTTTCACCCTTGTCGATGGTGACCTGGCGCACGGATTCCACCGTGCCCATGCGGACCGATTGTTCGTTCTGCGCCTGGCGCGCGTTGTACACGTTCGCCGAGTTCGGTTGTACGGCGCAGCCGGCCAGGGTGGCGAGCAATGCCACTGCAATAATTGGTGCTTTCATGTGGGACTCCCTTGGACAAAAGTTAGTTGCCGGTTACATTGACTGGCAGATGATGACTTATCATAAGGACACTTGCCTCATATAACTAGTTGCGAATAGTAAAATTCTGTTACGGCCCCGGCAGGCCACATGAGCGCTTGCCGCTCAATACGCGAGCCGCAGGCGCCGGTACAAAAATCCCAGCACGAACAGGGGACCGACCAGTAAAAAGCGCAAGTCGTCCAGGAACGACGGTTTCTTGCCTTCGATCTGGTGGCCGATGAACTGGCCTATCCAGGCCAGCACGAACAGCGCCAGCGACACGGGCAGGATGGTCAGCGCCGGCATCAGCAACAGCAGCCCCAGCATGGCGGCCAGCATCGCCAGCATGCCCGCCGCAAACGGGCGCGACAGTTTGTAATAGTAGTATAAGGCCAGAATACTGCCGAGCAGCGCCACGCTGGCATGCACGCTCCACAGCAGGCCCAGCAGGCTGAAAACGATCAAGGGCACGCACACGATGTGCACCCATTCATTGACGTGGTTGCGGTGGCTTTCGCCATACTGGGCCAGCAGGATGTCGATGGTGCGCATGGTGGCGTCTCTTATAGGAATGGTTATCCGGCAATTCTACACCGGCGGCCTGCCGCTGGTCTGCCGCCGTGGCGCGGGTAAAATGGCCTATTTCGACACTGCAGGACATCCGCCTTGAGCTTTCCTCTTTCCGCGCCAGCGCCCCTGGCCGCCCCCCGCAAGCGCTGTTTCGATCCCGTCGTCGATGCCGATACGCGCCTGCTGATACTGGGCAGCCTGCCCGGCGAAAAATCGCTGGCGCACAGCCAGTACTATGCGCATCCGCAAAACAAGTTCTGGATGCTGCTGGGCGAGGTGCTGGGCGTGGACCTGAAAAGCCTGCCCTATGAGGCGCGTCTGGCAACCTTGCTGGCGCACGGCGTGGGCCTGTGGGACGTGGTGGCGCAGGCGCACCGTAGCGGTAGTCTGGACAGCAATATCCGTAACCGCGACGACAACGATCTGCCCGGCTTGCTGGCCCGTTTTCCTGCCATCCGCGCCATTGCCTTCAACGGCGGCACGGCCGCCACATTGGGCATCAAGGTGCTGGGCGGGCAGGCCCCGCATTACCGGATCGTTGCACTGCCGTCGAGCAGCCCGGCCTATACCAAACCCTATCTGGAAAAGCTGGCGCAGTGGCACGTCTTGCGCCAGGCGCTGGCCTGACACCGTCCACTCCCGCCGCCTTCCTGTAGCCGGCGCCAGCACCGGACGCTGAACTCCTCCCCCATCCCGGCGCTGGCTGTTGCACCGCGCGATTCCCCCGCCGCCTGTTGTTTCCACGCCCATCTGCGACCCCCGCTTGATTTTTGCGCTTGCTTTTACTGATATATTACATTTAATATTCTGATATATCAGAGTGCGCCAGTTTGGTGCCACGACAAAAACACAGCGCGATGCCCGTCGCGCGCAGCAAGGAGATGGCTACGATGACCGAGTTCATGAATCAGGATTTTCTTCTCACCACCGAGACGGCCCGCAAGCTGTACCACGAAGTGGCGGCCGACCTGCCCATCATCGATTACCACTCGCATTTGCAGCAGGGAGAGATCGCCAGCCGCAAGACCTTCCGCAACATCGCCGAACTGTGGCTGGCGGGCGACCACTACAAATGGCGCCTGATGCGCACGGCCGGCGTGGCCGAGGAATTCATCACGGGCGAGCGCTCGGACCAGGAAAAATTCCGCGCCTTCTGCAAGGTGCTGCCGCTGGCGATCGGCAATCCGATCCACCACTGGAGCCACCTGGAACTGCGCCGCATCTTCAATATCGACCTCATCATCAATGAGGCGAATGCGGACGCCATCTGGGAACAGGCCAACGACATGCTGGCCACCATGGATACCTGGTCCTTGCTGGAACAGGCGGGCGTGGAAATCGCCTGCACCACCGACGACCCTGCCGACGACCTGCTGCAGCACGCGGAAATCGCCGCCTCCGGCCTGAAGACGCGCGTGCTGCCCGCCTACCGTCCTGACAAGGCCATGCGCATCAACCAGCCGCGCTTCCCTGACTACCTGCAGCGTCTGAGCGCGGTGGCCGATGTTCCCGTCACCTCGTTTGCCTCGCTGATCGCCGCGCTGGCCGTGCGCGTGGAATTCTTCCACTCGCGCGGTGCGCGCATCTCCGACCACGCCGTCGACGTGACCCTGCCCGTGCAGGCGGCCAGCGCCGAGGAGCTCGAAGCGCTGTTCGCCAAGCGCCTGCAAGGCACCTTGCTGACCGACGCGGAAAACGGCCTGTACCTGCGCGGCCTGCTCGAAGCGATCGGCCGCGTGTATGCGAACTATGGCTGGACCATGTGCCTGCACATCGGCGCGCAGCGTAACAACAACGACCGCATGCGCGGCTTGCTGGGACCTGACACGGGCTACGACTCGATTTCCGACATGAGCTGCAGCGCCGGCCTGGCCTCGCTGCTCAACGCGCTGGACCTGGACGACCGCCTGCCGAAGACCATGCTGTTCTGCCTGAATCCGAACATGAATGAAGTGCTGTCGACCATGGTGGGCAACTTCCAGGATGGCACGGTGGCGGGCAAGCTGCAATTCGGCCCGGCCTGGTGGTTCAACGACCACAAGGAAGGCAATCTGCAGCAGCTGGTGGGCTTCGGCAACCACAGCGTGCTGGGCGTGTTCGTCGGCATGGTGACCGATTCGCGCAGCTTCGCTTCCTACCCGCGCCACGACTACTTCCGCCGCCTGGTATGCCGCCAGATCGGCGAATGGGTGCACGGCGGCGAATACCCGAACGACTTCGAGGCGCTGGCCACCATCGTGCGCGGCATCTGCTACGAAAACGCGCAGCAGTATTTTCAGCTGTAATCCCATAGCCGCCGCCAGGAATTAGTCATGCAAAAAGTGTTGTGTATCCATCCCGACGACGACATGCTGGTCGCCTTGTCCGATCTGGCCGCCGGCGAAGTGGTGAACTGGGAGGGCGAGTCCATCCTCATCAGCAGTGCCGTGAAGACCAAGCACAAGCTGGCCCGCCGCGCCTTCGCGGCAGGCGACATCCTGCGCCTGTACGGCGTCCCCGTCGGCAAGGCCACCGTGGCCATCCGCCGCGGCGAAGCCGTCACCACGGAAAACCTGCACCATTACGCGGCCGAAGTGGAGCTCGAGCCGCAGGCGCCATACAGCTGGACGCCGCCCGACGTGGCGCGCCTCGATGGCGCCACCTTCCCCGGCGTGGTGCGCGCCGACGGCAGGGTGGGCACGGCCAATTACTGGCTGATCTTCCCCCTGGTCTTCTGCGAAAACCGCAACGTCGAGCACTTGCGCAATGCGCTCGAGGCGCCGCTGGGCTACACGCGCAACGACCTGGCGTCGTTCACCCTGTCCTTGCTGGGCGAGGACATGGAAGCGCCGAAGCCCGTCGTGCGACCCTTCCCGAACCTGGACGGCGTGCGCATCATCACGCACAACGGCGGCTGCGGCGGCACGCGCGCCGATGCGCGCTCGCTGTGCAAGATTCTCTCCGCCTACGCCGACCACCCGAACGTGGCCGGCATCACGGTGTTCAGCCTCGGTTGCCAGAACGCGCAGATCGCCATGTTCCAGGACGCGCTGGCGAAACAGAACCCGCATTTCGACAAGCCCTGCCTGATCTACGAGCAGCAAAAATGGGACAGCGAAGCAGCCATGATGAAGGCCGTGCTGACGGATACCCTGGCGCAGCTGAAGGAAGCGAACAAGGTACGGCGCCAGCCAGTGCCGCTGTCGCACCTGAAAATCGGCGTCAAGTGCGGCGGCTCGGACGGCTTTTCCGGCATTTCCGCCAACCCGGCCATGGGCCTAGTGTCGGACATGGTGGTGGCCGTGGGCGGCTCGTCCATCCTGGCCGAATTCCCGGAACTGTGCGGCGTCGAGGCCAACCTGATCGAGCGCTGCGAAAACGACGACGACAAGCGCCGCTTCCTGGGCCTGATGCGCGATTTCGAAGCGCGCGCCGAAGCCGTGGGCACGCATTTCGCCGACAACCCCAGCCCCGGCAACATCCGCGACGGCCTGATCACGGACGCCATGAAATCGGCTGGCGCGGCGAAGAAGGGCGGCACGTCGCCCATCGTTTCCGTGCTCGATTACGGCGAGCAGAGTCCGAAACCGGGCTTGTCGCTGCTGTGCACGCCGGGCGGCGACGTCGAATCGGTGACGGGCATCGTGGCTTCCGGCGCCAACGTGGTGCTGTTTTCCACGGGCCTGGGCACGCCGACGGGCAATCCCATCGTGCCGGTGCTGAAAATTGCCAGCAACACGCGGGTGGCGAAAAAGCTGTCGGACCTGATCGACTACGACTGCGGCCCCGTGATCGACGGCACGCCTTTGCCGGACGTGGCCAACGGCCTGTTCGACATGGTGGTGGCCACGGCCGGCGGCCAGTACCAGGCCAAGGCGGACCGCCTGCAGCAATACGATTTCATCTTCTGGAAACGCGACATTTCACTGTGAACGACATCCCCATGCAAGCATTGCGCCGCGGCGCGCCGTTCGACCTGCCGATCAAGATCCTGCAATTCGGCCAAGGCAATTTCATGCGCGGCTTTTTTGACTGGCAGATCGACCTGCTCAACGAACGCACGGGCCTGAACGGGGGCGTGGTGGTGGTGCGCCCGCGCGGCGGCAGCGCGTCGCCCCTGCTCGACGTGCAGGACGGCCTGTTTACCACCGTCGTGCGCGGCCTCGACGAAGACGGCCAGGCCGTCAGCACCTGCCGCACCATCTCCTGCGTGCAGCGCGAAATCGATCCGGCCACCATGTATGGCGACTACCTGGCGCTGGCCAGCCTGCCCGAGCTGCGCTTCATCGTCTCGAACACCACGGAAGCGGGCATCGCCACCAACGACAGCGACGCCTTCGGCGACGCGCCGCCGTCGAGCTTTCCCGCCAAGCTGGCGCGCCTGCTGTTCGACCGCTACGCGTATTTCGAGGGCGACCGCACGAAAGGCGTGGTACTGCTGCCGTGCGAGCTGATCGAACGGAATGGCCCGGCCCTGAAGGCGGCCGTGCTGCACTTCGCCCGCCTGTGGCAGCTCGATGCGGGCTTTGCCGCCTGGATCGAATCGGCCTGCGTGTTCTGTTCGACCCTGGTCGACCGCATCGTCACCGGCTACCCGCAAGACGCCGCCGCCATCGAGGCGGAACGCGGTTATCGCGACCAGTTCATGGTGGCGGCCGAATACTACTACCTGTTCGTCATCGAAGGCCCGGCAGCGCTGGCCGATGAATTGAAGCTGGCGGGCGCGGACCTGAATATCGTGCTGGTCGACGACATCACCCCCTACAAGAAACGCAAGGTGGGCATCCTCAACGGCGGCCATACGGCGCTGGTGCCGGTCGCCTTGCTGGCCGGACTCGAGACGGTGGGCGATGCCGTCAACGACGCACAGGTGGGCGGCTACCTGGCCGACACCCTGACGCAGGAAATCATCCCTGCGCTGCCCCTGCCGCAGGACGAACTGCAGCAGTTCGCGCGCGACGTGCTGCTGCGCTTCCGCAACCCTTACATCCAGCACCGCCTGGCGTCCATCGCCTTGAACAGCTGGAGCAAGTTCGCCGCGCGCATCGCGCCGCAACTGCTGCGCTACGTGGAATTGCACGGCCGCCTGCCGCAACGCCTGGTGCTGGCGCTGGCCGCCACCATGCGTTTGTACCGCGGCGACGTCATCGCCCTGTCCGACGATGCGGCCAGCCTGGCGTGGTTCAGCCGGGCCTGGGCCGATGCCGATGCGGGCCGCCTGACGTTACAGCAGCTGGCGCAGGGCTGGTTGGCGCAGGAAGCCGTGTGGGGCCGCGACCTGAACGCGGTGCCAGGCCTGGCGCATGCCGTGGCCACGGCCTTGCAGGACATCGCATCGCAGGGCATGCGCGGCGCCTTGCCGGCCGTGTAGGACAGCCGGACCGCAACACAGTACTACCGCAGCACCCATAAGAACCGAGGCCGAAGGCACTTCCCCAGGAAGGCTGAACGGCCCAAAAAGTGGCGGCGCAGCTGCGCCGCCTTGGATGGATAGAGGGAGACAACATGACTAAAATACGCGGCATGCGCTGGTGGATGGTCGGCCTGGTCACGGCTGGACTGATCGTCAATTACCTGGCGCGCAATACCTTGTCGGTGGCGGCGCCCACGATGATGAGCGAGCTCAATATCACCACGCAGGAATATTCGTACATCGTGGTGGCGTGGCAGGTGTGCTACGCGCTGATGCAGCCGATCGCCGGCTACGTCATCGACGCCATCGGCACCAAGATCGGCTTTGCCGTCTTTGCCCTGGCCTGGTCCGTGGCGTGTGCCTGCGCGGCCATGGCGACGGGCTGGCAAAGCATGGCGCTGTTCCGTGGCATGCTGGGCCTGACCGAGGCGGCCGGCATTCCCGCCGGCGTGAAAGCGACGACCGAGTGGTTTCCCGCCAAGGAGCGTTCGATCGCCATCGGTTGGTTCAACATCGGTTCCTCGATCGGCGCCCTGTGCGCGCCGCCGCTGGTGGTGTGGACCATCCTGCACGGCAGCTGGCAGATGTCCTTCGTCATCGTCGGCGCCATCGGCATCGTCTGGACGGGACTGTGGCTGGCTTTCTACAAGCATCCGCGCGACCAGAAACTGCTGTCGGACAAGGAGCGCGACTTCATCCTGGAAGGCCAGGAAGCGACCCACCACAGCGACAAGGCGCCCAAGGCGCGTTGGCACCAGATCGTCCGCAGCCGCAATTTCTGGGCCATCGCCATCCCGCGCTTCCTGTCCGAGCCGGCCTGGCAAACCTTCAATGCCTGGATTCCCCTGTATATGGCCACCGAGCGCCACATGAACATCAAGGAAATCGCCATGTTCGCCTGGCTGCCGTTCCTGGCCGCCGACATCGGCTGCGTGCTGGGCGGCTACCTGAGCCCGTGGTTCCACAAGTACTGGAAGGTGTCGCTGTTCACTTCGCGCAAGCTGGTCGTCGTCGTCGGTGCCGTGTGCATGATCGGCCCGGCCTGCATCGGCCTGGTGGCCAGCCCGTACGCGGCCATCGCCCTGCTGTGCGTGGGCGGCTTTGCCCACCAGACGCTGTCCGGCGCGCTGTATTCGATCACCTCCGATGTCTTCGGCAAGAACGAAGTGGCCACGGCCACGGGCCTGGCCGGCATGTCCGGCTACCTGGGCGCGACGATCTTCACCCTGGTGTTCGGCGTGCTGGTGACCCTCGTCGGCTACAGCCCCCTGTTCATGCTGCTGGCCGTGTTCGACCTGGTGGCCGCCGCCGTCGTCTGCCTGCTGATCCGCGAAAAGATGGCGCCGGGCGTGCCGCTGGCCAAGCCTGCCTTCAGTACCTGACGACCACCCCAGAATTTTTCCCGCTGTTTTCCTGCACCGCGCGGTGCGGCGGGGAGCTGTTTTTTTGATGTTTATACATATGCGCCAATGAAGGCGCGAGAAGAGGAGAAGCACATGACACTACAGAACAACCGTTGCACCCGCCGTGTCCTGGCGGCGGCGATCCTCGCTGCCCTGTCGGGCGGCGCGCTGGCCGAAGGCATCCTGGAAAACCGCCACGTGGAAACCCGCATCTACGGTTTCCTGAACGGCGAGATCGAATCGGTGAAAGCCGTCGGCGGCGCCACGCCGTACGCCAGCCGCGGCCGCATTTCGGACGGCAATTCGCGCATCGGCTTTGCCGGTTCGATCGGCCTGCGCGACGACTTCCGCGGCATCTGGCAGATCGAGGGCAGCCTGAACAACTTCGACGAGGGCGGCGTGAATGGCCAGGGCAAGTCGGCCACCATCGAATCGCGCAATACCTTTGTCGGTATCGAGAGCAAGCGCTTCGGTCGCTTCATCGTCGGCAATAACGACTCCGTCTACCGCAGCCTGGTGGGCTCCGGCGGCGCCCTGGGCGGCAACCTGGGCCTGACGGTGCAGGGCGTCGACGTGTGGAACAACACCTCGGCCCAGTTGAGCGGCAACGCCGACAGCCTGTTCGGCCGCGGCGAAGCGCGCTACAAGAACTCGGCGCACTACCTGTCGCCGGAATGGCGCGGCTTCCAGGCCGGCGCTTCCTACGGCTTTGACGAGCAGCGCACGACGGGCGACGACCGCGCGCGCTACTCGCTGGCGGCCAAGTACAGCATCGGCGCGTTCTCCATCGGCGCCGGCTACGACCGCCAGCAGAACACGGGCGTGGACGTGGAAAACCTGTCGAAGGGCTTCGGCATGCGCAACACCACCGTCAGCGGCGTGAACACCTCGTTCTACAAGCTGCTGGCGACGTACAAATTCCCCACCAAGACCTCGCTCGGCCTCGGTTTTGAGTCGGGCAGCTATGGCTATGCGGTGCAGTCGCTGCCCACGCCGGGCAATATCTACACCTCGCTGACCACGGGCAGCATGAAGCAGCGCTCCGTGATGGCGTCGCTGAGCCAGGAAGTGGGCTACGACGTCACCGTGATGCTGGCCGCCGGCAAGCTGGGCAAGCTGGACAACACCACCTTCGCCAAGCCGGATGATTTCGGCGCGACGCAGATTTCCCTGGGCGCGACCTACAAGATCGACGAGCAGTTCATGCCCTATGTGTACTTCACGCGCATCAACAACAAGGCGCAGCAAAACGTCAACCTGGGCCAGTCGCCACTGCACAGCAATAACTCGGGCCAGGACGATGCCTTCCTCGCGCCAGGCAATTCGCCGCGCGCGTTCGGTTTCGGCTTCATCGCCCGTTTCTGAAGTAGTCCGGCGCAAGCCGGGACAGCGCCGGCCACCGGTTCCAGCGGAACCGCGTGGGCGGCTCATTTATACAGCGTTGCCACCTCAGAGCGGCGCTTATATCAGGAGATGCATTCATGAAGTCAGGTAGCAAAAAACTCAACTCAGGCTGGACGCAGGCATGCGTCGCATTGCCCTTGGCCGCCATGCTGGCCGCTTGCGGCGGCGGTGGCAGCACCGACGGCGCCACGTCCACCACGTATAACCCGGGCAGCGTCTACCAGGTAGGCACGACCTCGTTCGACCCGGACCTGCCGGCAGAGCCAACCCTGCCGAAGGACACGCAGGTGTGCGCCACCCTGGAAGCGTCGAGCAACCTGGTGCGCCGTCCGGACGGCTCGCTGCCGCCGGAAGCCGATCCGTCGAAGCCGGGCGTGGGCGCGGTGGTCACCACCGCTACCGCCAATCCGGACCAGGCCCGCATCCAGGCCGCGCTGGACGCCTGCGGCGCCGCCGTCGATGCGGAAGTGGGCGCGAAGATCGCCGCCGCCGATGCCGCCGCCACGGCCGCGCAAAAGACCGCCAACGTGAAGAACGTGAATATCGCCGGCGTCTCGGGCGAGGAACTGGCCAAGCCTGAATACCGCGGCAGCAAGTTCGCCGTGCGCCTGGTGGTCAACAGCTCCGGCGTGGGCGATGGCTTCATCAGCGGCCCATTGACCCTGCCGTCCGGCGTCACCCTGTGGATCGACAAGGGCGTGACCCTGTACGCCTCGCGCGACGTCACCACCTATTCGCCGAATCCGGCCGGTCCGTACTGCGGCAACACGGCCGTCAGCTCCAGCAAGGCCGGCAGCTCGGGCAACTGCTCGGCGCTGATCAACGGCTCCAACCTGGTCAACTCGGCCGTCATGGGCGATGGCTCCATCGACAGCCGCGCCTATGCGGAAATCGTCACCACCAACAAGCTGTATCCGCTGATGAAGGTCGACATGACCTGCTCGAACACCTACGCCATGTATGCCACGGGCAAACAGGCGGCCGACGGCGTGTCGTGCGATAACGGCGGCACCATCGTCGATTCCAAGTCGTCGGCGCGCAACATGAGCTGGTGGGATCTGGCCTTCCTGGGCAACATGGTGCAGAACGGCGTGACGGGCACGGGCTCGCAGTCGAACTTCCGCATGATGGTCTTCAACTACGCGAAAAACCTGACCCTGTACCGCATCTCGCTCAATAACAGCGCCAACTTCCACGTCGTGCCGAGCGGCGTCGATGGCTTGACGGTGTGGGGCGTGAAGGTGCAGACGCCGACCCTGGCGGCATTCGCCAACCCGGCCGGCAACGGCAACCCGCTGTACAACGGCGAGACCTATAACGCGGACAACGTCAAGAACACGGACGCCTTCGATCCGGGCGCGGCAAGCAAGGCCATTTCCGGCAAGCTGGCCACGGGCAGCAAGACCACTTCGACGGGGGCCATGTCGTTCGACGGCTACCTGAAGAACTTCGTCTTCGCGTATAACTTCGTCAGCACGGGCGACGATGACGTGGCCTTGAAGGGCAGCGCCAATCCATCGCCGGCCGGCTCCGGCCTGTTCGCCATCGACGGCAAGCGCGACGTGCGCTCGGACCGCAAGCACGGCATCGTCATCGCGCATAACCACATCTACTGGGGGCATGGCATTTCCGTCGGCAGCGAAACGAATGCGGGCGTGACCAACGTCGAAGTGTATGACAACTCGTTCACGCATTCGGAAGAAGGCTTGCGCATCAAGTCCGACTACGCGCGCGGCGGCGAAGTGAGCAACATCCATTACCGCAATATCTGCATCCGCGATGTCTTGAACGCGCTGTTGTTTACCACCTACTACAGCACCAAGGCGCTGCCGACGGCCGGTCCGCAATATCCGAACTTCCACGACATCACCCTCGATAACGTGCGCATCCTGGGCAATACGGCCATCAAGCTGCAGGGCTTCAAGGCCAACACAGGAGGCTTCGACAATCCGCAGTATCCTCTGGTGATGTCCCTGAATAACGTGGTGACGGACTCGCCGAATGGCACGACGATGACCTCGTCGGACGCGAACCTGACGATCAAGGGCACCAACCTGCCGATCTTCGCCAATGCGGCCGAGCGCGTGACGGTCAACGGCACGGCGACGCAGGCGGTCGACGTGGAAAAAGTGGTCGATTGCAGCAAGGCCTTTGTCGACTTCCCGGCCATCGGCCAGTCGAACCTGTTCGGTTCGACCTGGGACAAGAAGTAAGCCTGCCACGCAGGCCTGGGTAGCACGGAAGTAGCGCGCGCCGCGCCGGCCATCTTTCGGGATGCCGGCGCGGCGCCGCTCTGAATCGATGGAAAATCGGGAGGAAACCGCAATGCAAGCACCACAAACCGTTTTCGTCATCGGCGAATGCATGATCGAATTGCAGCGCGCGGAGAAGGAACAGGCCATGGCCTACCGCTTTGGCGGCGACACCCTGAACGCGGCCGTGTACATGGCGCGCCAGCTCGACGCGGGCCGGCACGCGGTGGCGTACGTGACGGCGCTGGGCAGCGACAGCCTGTCCGACGACATGTGCGCCAGCTGGCAGGACGAGGGCATCGATACGCGCTGCGTGCAGCGCCTGGCCGACAAGCTGCCAGGCATGTACCTGATCGAGAACGATGCGCAGGGCGAGCGCCGCTTTCACTACTGGCGCAGCGATTCGGCCGCACGCCACTGGCTGCGCGGGCCGCAGGCGCCGGCCATCCTGCAGCAGCTGGCCGGCGCGCGCCACGTGTATTTGTCCGGCATCAGCCTGGCCATCCTGCCGCCGGCCGACCGGGAACTGCTGCTGGCGGCCCTGGCGCAGTGCCAGGCGCAGGGCGGGCAGATCATCTTCGACAATAACTACCGTCCGCGCCTGTGGGAAAGCGCCGATGCGGCCGCCTCGGCCTACCATCGCGTATTGAGCCTGTCGTCGCTGGCCTTGCTGACGCTGGACGACGAAGACGCCTTGTATGGCCCGGCCGACGTGGCGCAGGTGCTGGCGCGCACCTGCGCCCTGGGCGTGCCCGAAATCGTGCTCAAGCGCGGCGCGCAGCCCTGCATCGTCAGTTTCCACGGCGTCGTGGAGGAGGTCGCGGCCCGGCCGGTGGCCAAGGTGGTCGATACCACGGCGGCCGGCGACTCGTTCGGCGCAGCCTATGTGGCGGCGCGGCTGGCAGGGCAAGCGCCAGTTATGGCGGCAGCCGCGGGGCACCGCCTCGCCGCCTGCGTGATCGGCCAGCGCGGCGCCATTATCGCGCGCACGGAAATGCCTGCCGGATGAGCGCAGACCCTGTATCATCGATTACACTGTTTTTTCCTGTTTAACTTTGCCGCTTCGCTACAATAAGTCTATGAATCTGACGTCCTCTCTTCCTCCTGCCGATGGCGAAACCGGTGTCAGCGCCGCGCGCCGCGTGTATGGATTGCTGCGCCAGCGTATCGTCGACATGAGCATGCTGCCGGGGACGCGCATCGTGGAAAAGGAACTGGCCGATGAACTGGGCACCAGCCGCACGCCCGTGCATGAAGCCGTGCAGCGCCTGGCCGAGGAAGGCCTGATCGAAGTGCTGCCGCGCGTGGGCACCTTTGTCGCGCGCATCCCGCTCGATTCGCTGGAAGAAGCCATGCTGGTGCGCTGCGCCCTGGAGACGGCCATCATCGAGAAGGCCACGGAAAGGGCGACGCCGGAAGGCATCGCCAGCCTGCGCGCCATCCTGGCGGCCCAGGCCGAGTGCATCGCGCAGAACGACATCCGCGGGTTTCACCGCACCGATGAGAACTTCCACGCGGCCTTGGCCGAGCTGTCCGGCTATCCCGGCGTGTGGCCCATGATCCTGCAGGCAAAGACGCAGATGGACCGCTATCGCCAGCTGACCTTGCCCCTGGCAGGGCGCATGAGCGATGTCATGGCCGAACACAGTGACGTGGTGGAAGCGGTCGCCTCGGGCGATCCGCAGCACGCCGTCGCCGCCATGCGCAGCCATCTCGATCACGTGCTGCCGGTGCTGGAAATCACCCGCAAACTGCGGCCTGAATATTTCATGCCGCATCTCGCCGTCAAACCCAAACGCTAGCGTCCCTGCGCGCTCCATCGCCTGTCCACCGGCCGCTGCCAGCGGGCCGGCAGGGATAGCCACGCCTGTCGTGGCCGATGGCGCGCAGCCATGCACAGCGAATGCTCCAAAGGATACCCATGAAAGTCTCTCACCGCCTGATTCTGCTGGTTGGCGCCGCCCTGCTCGGCATGGCCCTGCTGGGTGCCTACAGCCTGCGCAACCTGTACCAGGCCATGCGGCATGACCGCGAGGCGCAGATCGTCAACATGCTCAAGATGGGCGAACACCTGGCCGCCCACTACCACGCCGAAGAACTGGCTGGCCGCTTGACGCGCGAACAGGCGCAGACGGCCGCCAGGCAGGCATTGACCCAGCTCAATAATGACGGCAAAAGCTATTACTGGGCGCGCCTGCCGAACGGCTTGAACCTGGTGCATCCGAATCCGAAGAATATCGGCGTGATCGCCGAGGGCGAAACCATGGATGGCCGGCCCGATTCGCAGGCCTATGTCGAGGCGCTGGCCAGCAGCGAAGTGGGCCTCGTCTCCGTCAAGAGCAAGCGCGACGGGCAGCTGGTGGCCAAGCTCAATGGCATCATCGCCTTCAAGCCCTGGGGCTGGTGGATAGGCACGGGTTTTTTCAATGACGATATCGAGAACGCATTCTGGCAAGCGGCCATGCAGTTCCTGTGGTTTTTCCTGGCCGCCCTGGTCGTGATGTCGGCGCTGGGCTGGCAAGTGATCCGCAGCGTGCTCGGTGCCCTGGGCGGCGAGCCGGCCTACGCGGGCGACGTCACGCGGCGCATCGCCGGGCGCGACCTGTCCGCCTCAGTGGAGCTGCGGGCGGGCGACAACGCCAGCCTGCTGCACAGCATCGCGCGCATGCAGCAGGACCTGGCGGGCACCGTGCGCCAGATCCGCGGCAACGCTTCGGCCATCGCCACGGCGTCGCAGGAAATCGCCAATGGCAACCTGGACCTGTCGGCGCGCACGGAAGCGCAAGCCAGTTCGCTCGAGCAGACGGCCGCCTCGATGGAGGAACTGACGGGCACCGTCAGCCAGAATGCGGGCAATGCGCAGCAGGCCAGCGCGCTGGCGGGCGATGCCTCGCAGCTGGCGCGCCAGGGCGGCGCCGTGGTGGCGCGCATGGTCGACACCATGGGCGCCATCCGCCAGTCGTCAAACCAGATCGCCGATATCACGGGCGTCATCGACGCCATCGCCTTCCAGACGAATATCCTGGCCCTGAATGCGGCCGTGGAAGCGGCGCGCGCGGGCGAGCAGGGACGCGGCTTTGCCGTGGTGGCGGGCGAGGTACGCAGCCTGGCGCAGCGCGCGGCCGGCGCGGCAAAGGAAATCAAGGCGTTGATCGGCGTCTCGGTGACGCAGGTGGAGGCGGGCGGCGAACTGGCCGGGCAGGCGGGCGACGCGATGCGGCACGTGGTCGACAGCATCGCCAAGGTGACGGCCTTCATGCACGACATCAGCACGGCCACGCACGAGCAAAGCGAAGGCATCGCGCAGGTCAACCAGGCCATCATCAGCATGGATGACGTGACCCAGCAAAATGCGGCCCTGGTGGAGCAGGCTGCCGCTGCCGCCCAGGCCATGCAGGAACAGGCGCATCAGCTGTCGGAACTGGTCAGCCTGTTCAAGCTGGAACGGTGAGTCAGGCGGCCGGGGTGTAGGCCTGCGCTTCCACCGGCTGCCCCTGGGCGTCGAATTTCAGCGCCACGGACAGTTGCGTCACGCCGATGGTGGCCAGCGCATCGCAGATGTCGTCGACTTCGTCCTGCAGGTCGGCCGCCAGGTCCAGCGGCTTGTCGGCGCTGTGCAGCAGCTCGCCGCCCGCCGTGGTGACGTTGACGCGCAACAGCATTTCGCCGTGCTCGTCGGCAGGACCGACGACCACCGAGACATCCGCTGCCGCCACATTGTTTTCTGCCAGTGCATGGTTGATGCCCGACATCATCTGCAGCATCGCATACTCGTTCAAGCCTTGTTCCTTGCCACCGTGGAACAGATCCTGGTACAGGAAGCTCACTTCCAGCGCATTGCCGGCCGGCGCCAGGCAGCGCTTGACGAGCCCGCCCACTTCCGTCGTCCACTGCTGGTAGCGGGCCATGCGCGCATCGAACCAGGCGTCGAGCGCCGCTTCGTCCTTCGGTTCCGCGTAGAACGGATCGTCCACGCGCTTGAGGGCAAAGCCCAGCAGGAAGCGCAGTTCGACGGCCGTGTCCTGCGGGCCGAAGGCCGTTTCGCTCCAGCCCACGATGCTGCTTTCCAGGCCCGGCGTGGCGACGATTTTCTTGTCCGTCATCGAAGAGTAGGCATCGCGCACCATCTCGTGCAGATGGCTGTAGGTGATGCGGTCGATTTCATCGAGGTCGTAGGCATGGCTCATCAGGACCACCTTGGCCTTGGCGCTTTCCAGCTGGGATTGTTGAAAACTCTTCACCAGCGCCTCAAAAGCGTCCTGGTCCTGGAAGCTGTCCGCTTGCTTCAGGCCGCCCGTGCTTTGCACCAGCAGGGGCACGACAAAGGCGTTGATTTCCATGGACGGGGCATTGTCGCGGCGGATCACGGAAATGGACGCGGCGTCCTCGATATGGCTGCGCAAATACTGGTAGGCGCCCACGTCCTCGTATTTGGCGCGCTCGATGGCGTCGTACAGGATTTCATCTTTCTTTTGATTCAAGGCCTTGCGGATCAGGCGGCCGAACTCGACGGCTTGCTCGGCCAGCACCGTGCCTTGCGATTCGCTGTCTTCCTGCTCCGCCAGGTTCAGGGCCATCGTGCACAGCATGCGTGTGACGGACTCATCCTTGTCTTCAGGCGTGTTGGCGGATTTACGGGGGACAGGGCGCTTATTTTTGGGCATGGCGATCAACAGGTTAAGAAATACGGGTCAGGCAAACGGAAACGGGCGCCAGGGCTTTGCCAGGCGCCGGGACAGATCATACAGGCGGACGCGGCCGCCCGATACATCAATGGTCGGTATCGAACATCTCGTGCAATTCGTCAAGCAGGTCGGCCGCTTCTTCCTGCGACAGGCCGAGATGCTGGCAGGCAAGTTCTCCGCCTTTATCCCATTCCAGCGAGGTACTGTTGCCATGGTAGCGTTGAATGCCTTTTTCGGCCAGCAGCGACAGGGCGACGAGCGAGCGAATGGCGTCGTCCGTGGACGGGTCCGCCAGTACCGAGTAGTCGTGGTGGTGCAAGATCGCCCAGGAGACATCGGAGGACAGGCCCCAGTTGCGCGCCAGCAAGCAGCCGATGGCCGCGTGGTTGGTCTGGTGGCGCGCGTCTTCCAGGCTGGTGAAGCAATTGTGCGCATCGTTGGCCGCCGCCGCGTAGGTGTTGACGTAGTCGGGGAAACGGTTCATCAGCAGGGGCACGCCGATATCGCAGAACAGGCCGAAGGTGTGGGCGATGTCGGGCGGGGCGATGCGCAGCTTGCGCGAGGTAAATACCAGGGCGCGCGCGCGCTTGGCCGACACATCCCAGAAGTTGGTCAGTTCCACGCCTTCCGCTTCCAGCGCCTGGCGCGCCAGCAAGCCCGTCATCATGGCGCTGCACTGGTTGATGCCGAGAAAATTGATGCCTTGCTCGACGGACTTGGCCTTGCGCGCGGCGCCATAGAACGGCGAGTTGGCCAATTTCAGCAGGGCGCCGGACATGCCCACATCGTCGGCGATGATGCGCGCGATGCGGCGCGGCGACGGGTCGTCTTCGGCCAGTTCGCGCTGCAGGTCGACCAGCAGGCTGGGACGCGGCGGGATGCGGATGGAACGCATCAAGGCGTCAACCGGATCTTCCTGCACTACCTGCTTTTGCGCTGCCGCTCTCATCATCACGCTTTCATCATCATTTTTGTGCCCGGTGGTTATTCTGTCGCGCGCTGCCGCTGCCCGCTTCATGAGCGTCTGGCGCAGTGCCCGACGATTATCGCTGTTTATGCATGGCAATAGTTCATCTCTGCAATATATTCTGGAAAAAATCCCCGTTTTGGCCTGGCCCAGCCGCTATTTTCGTCATTTTACGACGCTATCCGTCGGCGTTTTCGTGATGAAAAGATCAAGTTTTATTTGTTTTCAAGGCGGGACAAGGCGTGCGGCGCGAAGCGCGGCAGTACAATTGCCGGATGAAAAAAATCCTGGCAGGCATCGATTTTGCGGACGATTCCAGCAGCGTGGCGCGCCAGCTGATCGGCGTGACCGTGCTGGTCGACGGCGTGGGCGGGCGTATCGTGGAAACGGAAGCGTATGACCGGCTGGACCCCGCTTCGCATACGTATGGGGGCGTGACGCCGCGCAACGCCGTCATGTTCGGCCCGCCTGCGCACGCCTATGTCTACCGCTCGTACGGCATGCACTGGTGCCTGAACTTTGTGTGCCGCGAAGCGGGCCATGGCGCAGGCGTGCTGATTCGCGCCATCGAGCCGCTGGCAGGACTCGATGCCATGCGGGAACGGCGTGGCGTCGAGGGGGAACGGCTGCTGTGTTCGGGGCCAGGCAAGCTGTGCCAGGCCCTCGGCGTCAGCCATCTGCACAACCGGCTGGCACTGGATGCGCCGCCATTCCAGTTGCTGGCCCGCGAGGAAGATGTGACGGTGCAAGCGGGATTGCGCATCGGCATTTCCAAGGCGATGGAAACACCGTGGCGCTTCGTGCTGGCCGGTTCCCCCTACCTGAGCAAGCCGATGTAGAACAGCTAACCAAACCTGCTGCGCGTCGCGCTTCTCAGCTACAAATCACTGCCGCTCGCCACGGTTTTGTTCGGCGTTCTTGAGTGTGCTGGCACTAAACACCGCGCTTGCGGCGGGATGCGTTACCTGGCGTGTTGCTGCGTGGCGCACCGCGCAAGGGGCTGTGCAGCGCCCGCCTGTCGCTGCCTTCTCCCCTGGCGGGGCTGGCCGGATGCCGGAATGCCTCGTCCTCGGCATGGCCGGCCGGCGTAGCAGAGGGCCCGTCCAGGGTGAACACGGCCACGGCCGCCGACAATTTGACGGCCTGGTCCTGCAAACTGGCCGCTGCCGCTGCCGCCTGTTCCACCAGGGCCGCATTTTGCTGGGTGACGTCATCCATTTGCGTGACGGCATGATTCACTTCCGTGATGCCCGAGGCTTGCTCCGCGCTGGCCTCTTTCACGCGCTGGATGATTTCATTGACTTGCTGCACCGAGGCCACGATGGCGCCCATGCTGTCGCCCGCTTGCTGCACCGCCACGCTGCCGCCATCGATGGTGGTGACCGAGGTGGCGATCAGGGTCTTGATTTCCTTGGCCGCCTGCGCCGAGCGGTGTGCCAGGGTGCGCACTTCGGAAGCGACCACGGCAAAACCGCGGCCTTGCTCGCCCGCGCGCGCCGCTTCCACCGCCGCATTCAGCGCGAGAATATTGGTCTGGAAGGAAATACCGTCGATCACGCCGATAATATCCACGATCTGGCGCGAATTGGCCCGTATCGTCGCCATCGTCGTCACCGCCTGCTGCATCGACGCCCCCCCTTGCACGGCCAGGGTGGATGCTTGTCCCGCCAGCTCGCAGGCCAGCTGGGCGTTGTCGGCATTGTCATTGACGGCTTGCGTCAGCGCTTCCATGGCGCTCGATGTTTCTTCCAGCGAACTGGCTTGCATTTCCGTGCGCGCCGATAAATCCAGGTTGCCGGTGGCAATTTCACGCGAGGCCGTGTCGATCGCTTGCACGGCGCCCATGATGGTGCGCAAGGTCTGGTTCAGGTTGGCGATGGTCTGGTCCAGCACGCGCGACGTGTCGGCGATCTCGTCATTGCCCTGCTTGGGCGCGCCCGCCATCAGCTTGCCCGCCGCCAGGTCTTGCACGGCGTCGGCGATGCCGCGGATTTCCACCAGCATGGCGCGCCGCACCAGCATGGTCACCACGATGGAGACGAGGATCGATAGCAGGACCGTCAGCAGCAGACTCCAGCACAGGCTGCGGAATTCGGCGCTGGCCGTCGCATGGGCCTGGCTGCCGAGGGCCGTTTCCAGCGCCGACAGTTGCGCCAGCTGCGTATTGAACTGGCCGAATTGCGTTTCCGCCTTGAGCATGGAATTGGTGGCGATCGACTGGTCCATCTGCGCCATTTCCATGGTTTCCAGCACGGCCTTGCGGTAGCCGGCCAGGGCCGCGATGGCGGCATCGACCAGGGTGCGTTCGGCGCCCGTGGCCGTGGCGCGCAAGGTGGCCAGCTGGGTGCCGATGGCCGCATGGCGCGCCTTGATTTGCTGCTCCAATGTGTCGATGCGGGCCTTGGCGAAGCTGCCATTCGTCCACGACAGCAACTGGTACATATTGCCGTGCACATGCTTGGCGTCGCCGGCCACGTCGGATGCCGCCTTCAAATGCGCGATGCGTACCTGCACCATGTTTTCCAGCGAGGCATTTTGCCGCACCATGCCATACCAGGCACCGGTCGAGCTGAGTATCAGCAGCAGCAAGACCAGGGCGGGCGCCAGCAATAATTTCGGTCCTATGCGTAATCGATTGAGCATGCTTGACTCCCGGCTATGGCTGTTCAAACGGCAGGCGGCACAGGGGCAGGCGAGGGGGCGCGTGCACTGCATACGCATGCGCCGCCCCTGCCTTATTTCTTGTAGATCCCCGCTTCCAGCACCACGTCGTTGACGCGCAGGATGTACGTGGTCTTCGGCTCGATCTTGCCGGTGGTGGGATTCTTGTACTGGTAGTCGACCCAGCCCTTGCCCTGCCTTTGCGCCAGCTCAATGATTTCACGGCGATATTTCTTGCCATTCGCATCGGGCACATCCGTCAAATCCTTGCCCACGATGGAAGGATTGATGGGGTGGGCCAGCACGATACCCGTCTTGATGTCGCGCATGTCCACGTATAGCGAACCCTGCACGAATTCCGGGTCTTTCGCCGTGATTTTTTTCATCATTTCTTCTTTGCCATGCGCCTTCATGAAGGCGGCGCCCCGTTCCGCCATGGCGATGGCGTCTTTTTCCGTTGGTTCGACCGCGGCATGGACGCTGCCGCCCGTAAAGGCCAGGCACAGCAGGCTACCCGTGAATAAGCGTTTCATGAAAGCTCCTTGTGATATCGAGGGATGTGTTGCCAAGTCGTAATTTACGTCGCCGGGGTCCCCCTCAAATTGCGATGGCACAAACTAAGGTGTTGCTTGTCGGTAGCTTGCAACGTATCGACCGCTTGTTGATGTTTAGCAATTTGGTTCTGCACAGCAAGAACTATGATGACTTTCACAGCATGCCGGGCTGGCATGGCCGAGGCATAAACAGGCTGAATTGGCCGATATAGGGCTGATTTCATGGAAATTACCGCTATTTATTGGCAAGGAGCCGACCGTGGCCGCACGCATCCCCGAGCCGTTTTCACCGAAGTTCAAACCGTACACGCGGCATACCATTCAACAGGCGCGGCAGTGGGAATGGCTGCCGGACGAGCAGCGTGAAGCCGTGCAAGTGGTCTCGCACGTCTTGCCATTTCGCACCAATGAATATGTACTCGACCAGCTGATCGACTGGATCAATATCCCTGACGACCCCATCTACCGCCTCGTCTTTCCCCACCGCGACATGCTGCCGCCCGAGCAGTACGCGCACTTGCGCGAGCTGGTGCTGGTGCAGCGGGACAAGGCCGCCATCGATGCTTATGTGCATGGTATTCGCCTGGGCATGAATCCCCACCCGGCCGGGCAGATGACGCATAACGTGCCCAGAGTCAACGATACGTTCGTGCGCGGCCTGCAGCACAAATATGCGCAAACGGTGCTGTTTTTCCCCAGCGCAGGACAGACGTGCCACGCGTATTGCACCTTCTGCTTTCGCTGGCCCCAGTTCGTCGGCATGGACGACATGAAATTCGATGCGCGCAAGTCGCATGAGCTGGCTGCCTACCTGGCATTGCATCGGGAAGTGACGGATGTGCTGATCACGGGCGGCGACCCGATGATCATGAACACGCGGCAACTGGCCGCCTACCTGGAGCCGCTGCTGGCGCCGGGCCTGGAACACATCCAGAACATCCGCATCGGCACCAAGGCGGTGGCGTATTGGCCGCAGCGCTTTGTGTCGGACCGCGACTCGGATGATTTGCTGCGCCTGTTCGAGCGCATCGTCAAGGCGGGCAAGAACCTGGCCGTGATGGGCCATTACAGCCATGCCGTGGAGTTGCGCCAGGACATCGCGCAGCAAGCCGTCAAGCGCATCGTGTCCACGGGCGCCACCTTGCGCATGCAGGGGCCGCTGATCCGCCACATCAATGAAGACCCGGCGAGCTGGGCCGAGCTGTGGCAGACGGGAACGCGCCTGGGGGCGATTCCGTACTATATGTTTGTCGAGCGGGATACGGGCCCGCGCAGCTATTTCGAGTTACCCCTGGCGAAGGCGTACGAAATCTTCCAGGCCGCCTACCAGATGGTGTCCGGCCTGTCGCGCACGGTGCGGGGCCCTTCCATGAGCGCGTTTCCCGGCAAGATCGTCATCGATGGCATCGTCACCGTGAATGGCGAGAAACTGTTCGCCTTGCAATTTTTGCAGGCGCGCAATCCGGACTGGGTGCGCCGGCCGTTTTTTGCCAAGTTCGATGCAGATGCGACGTGGATGGACGATTTGAAGCCGGCCTTTGGCCAGGACAGGTTTTTCTTTGAAACGGATGAGCCAGCTCCGCAGGTGCCGCATAAAATCATCCGCCTGGCGCAGGCCGCCTGAGCATGCACGGCGCCGGCGCCTCGTCCCGTTCCGGCGCGGCCGTGTTTTGCCTGGTGTTCCTGCCGTTTGCGCTGGGGCATTACCTGTCGTGCCTGTTGAGGGGCGTGAATGCCGTGCTGACGGCCGAGCTGCTGGGGGCCATCGCCCTGACGCCAGCGCAGCTGGGCCTGCTGACCAGCGCCTTTTTTCTCGCCTTTGCATTGGTGCAATTGCCGGTTGGCATGGCGCTGGACCGTTACGGCCCCCGCGCGGTGCAACTGTGGCTGCTGGCGCTGGCGGCCCTGGGCGTGTGGCTGTTCAGTCGGGGCCACAGCTTTGCCGGGCTGATGTGGGCGCGCGCCCTGATGGGGGCGGGCCTGGGCGGCTGTTTCATGGCGGCCGTGAAAGCGATCTCGTGCGCCATCGCGCCATCGCGCCTGCCGTCCGTGCACGGCTACCTGATCGCCGTGGGCGGCCTGGGCGCGGCCACGGCCACGATGCCCGTCAAGCTGGCCCTGCATTACACGGACTGGCGCGGCGTGTTCCTGGGCCTGGCGCTGGCGGCGCTGGCCATCGGCTTGCTGATCCGCCTGCTGTCGCCGGCCATGCCCGCGCCTGCCGCTGCGAGGAACAAGGGGAACAAAGTCAGTGTCTGGAGCGTGTACCGGGACCCCGCCTTTCGCCGCACCATCGCGCTGATCCTGCTGCCGCACACGGTGTTCTTTGGCGTGCAGGGCTTGTGGGTGGGACGCTGGCTGGCCGACGTGGGGGGCTTGTCCGACGACAGCGTGGCGTACTTGTTGTATCTGGGCATGGCGGCCGTCATCTTCGGCGCCATCGGCATGGGCATGCTGACGGAGTGGGCCGGGCGGCGCGGTATTGCGCCTATGCAAGTGGCGGCCGCCGGCCTCGTCCTGTTTGTCGCCGTGCAAGTGGCGATGGCATGCAACGTGCTGCCCAGCCTGCCCTTGCTGTCCGTGCTGTTTACCCTGCTGGGTACGGTGACCGGCCTCGAGTATGCGATCGTCGCGCAAAGCATGCCGGCCAGCCTGACGGGCAGGGCCGCCACCTGTCTCAATCTGCTCATTTTCACGGGCGCCTTCCTGGTGCAGGCGGGCTTTGGCCTGATCCTCGGATGCTGGCCCCTGAACAGCCTGCAACAGTATCCGCCCCAGGCTTACCAGGTGGCATTTGGCGTGCTGGCGGCCTTGCAATTGCCGGGACTTGCGATGTTTTTCATCCGTCGCTACAGGCGTGCCGGACCATCCGGTAAAATGGCAGCCTGCACTGCGGCAATGATCAACTCCAAGGAAGACTATGAAACTCGTTCGTTATGGACGTCCAGGCAAGGAAAAACCGGGCCTGATCGATGAAGAAGGCAAACTGCGCGACCTGTCCGGCGTGATCGCCGATATTGATGGTGCGCAACTGTCCGACAAGGCCTTGCGCAAGCTGGCCAAGCTCGATGAAAAGACGCTGCCCTTGGTGCGCGGCAATCCGCGCTTCGGCGTGCCGCTGGCGAAAGTCGGCAAGTTCATCGGTATCGGCCTCAATTATGCGGATCACGCGGCCGAGGCCGGCATGGCTATCCCGGCCGAACCCATCGTCTTCATGAAGGCAATTACTTGCCTGAACGGCCCGGACGATAATGTCGTGCTGCCGCAAGGCTCGAAAAAAACGGATTGGGAAGTGGAGCTGGGCGTCATCATCGGCACGCGCGCCCAGTATGTGAGCGAAGAGGACGCCCTGAAATACGTGGCCGGCTACTGCGTCGTCAACGATATTTCCGAGCGTTCGTTCCAGCTGGAGCGGGGCGGCCAGTGGGACAAGGGCAAGGGTTGCGACACCTTCGGGCCCGTCGGCCCATGGCTGGTGACGCGCGATGAAGTCATCGACGAGCAGGACCTGGACCTGTACCTGGAAGTCAATGGCAAGCGCATGCAGACCGGCAATACGCAAACCATGATCTTCACGGTGGCGCAGATCGTCAGCTACCTGTCGCAATTCATGACCCTGGAACCGGGCGACATCATCGCCACGGGCACGCCGCCGGGCGTGGGCCAGGGCCGCAAGCCGCAGCGCTTCCTGAAGAAGGGCGACAGCCTGCGCCTGGGGATCGCCGGCCTGGGCGAACAGCAGCAGGGCGTGGTCGCCTGGACTGCCTGATGGCGGGTTCCAATATCGACCGTTTGCCGCCGCTGGCCCTGGACCAGCTCGACGCCCAGCAGCGGGCCGCCGCGCAAGCCATCATCGACGGGCCGCGCGGCGCCCTGTACGGTCCCTTCGTGCCGCTGATCCGCAGCCCCGAGCTGATGGAAACGGCGCAGCGCATGGGCGAGTACCTGCGCTACCGCAGCGCCATCGGCACGCGGCTGTCGGAGCTGGCGATCCTGGTGACGGCGCGCCAGTGGGACCAGCAGGTCGAGTGGGCCATCCACGCGCCGCTGGCCGTGCAGAACGGCATCGCGCAGGCGGCCGTGGACGCCATTGCCGCGCGGCGCGCACCGCTGGCCCTGAAAGACGACGAGCAAGCCGTGCATGATTTCTGCATCGAACTGCAGCAGCACAAGCGCGTCAGCGATGCCACGTATGCGCGCGCGCTGGCCCTGTTCGGCGAGCATGGCGTGGTCGACTTGATGGGCATCAATGGCTACTACACTTTCCTGGCCATGGTCATGAATGGCGCGCAGACGGCCGTGCCGGCCTTGGGCGTGCCGCCCATGCCCGCCTGATTAGAGGAGTTCTTCGGGCAAAGATGGACAAGATGTAATGAAGTTGAAATTATTCAATATATAATTTTGCTTCCCTTCCATTGCCAAGAAGCTCAATGAAAACTCGTCCGTGCTGTACCCTGATGGGCCGCGCCTTCCTGGCGTTGGCCCTTTCTTTTTGCCCCTTGATGACGGTGCGAGCGCTTGCCGCGGAAACCGCCGCCACCGCCAGCGCTTCCGCGCTGGAAAACTCCGTCGTCAAGGTGTTTTCCACCCTGCGGGGACCGGACCCCTACAAACCCTGGAGCAAGGCTGCGCCGCAGGAAGTGACGGGCTCCGGCGTCGTCATCGAAGGGCGCCGCATCCTCACCAATGCGCACGTGGTCGGCTATGCCAGCCAGGTGCAGATCCAGGCCAATGGGGCGGGCGACAAGATACCGGCGACCGTGCTGGCCATTTCGCGCGGCATGGACCTGGCCTTGCTGAAGATCGACGACGACAGCTTTTTCGCCAGCCACAAAGCGGTGCCGCGTGCCAATGTCTTGCCGGACGTGCGCGATGCCGTGCTGGCGTACGGCTATCCGACGGGCGGCACTTCGCTGTCGATCACCAAGGGCATCGTGTCGCGCATCGAATTCGTGCGCTACAACTTCCCCGTGTCCGGCTTGCGCATCCAGATCGATGCGGCCATTAACCCGGGCAATAGCGGCGGCCCCGTGATCGCCGGCGACAAGATGATCGGCCTGGCCTTTGCCGGCATGGCCAATGCGCAAAACATCGGCTACATCATCCCCAACGAGGAAATCGAACTGTTCCTGCGCGACCAGGAAAGTGGCGCGCCCAAGGGCAAGCCGGCCATGCGCGACATGACGCAGACGCTGGAAAATCCTGCGCTGCGCACGTATCTGAAGCTGGCCAAGGGTGTCGAGGGCGCCGTCGTGATGACGCCGGCCAGCAACGATGCCGCCTATCCGCTCAAGGAATGGGACGTCATCACGCATATCGGCGATTTTCCCATCGACAACCAGGGCATGGTCAAGCTGAATACCAACAGCCGCGTGCGCTTCCAGTACCGGGTGCAGCAACTGGCGAAAGACGGCCTGTTGCCGTTGACGGTGGTGCGCCAGGGCGCGCCCCTGAAAATCAGGGTGCCCGTTTCGGCGGCGCACCCGATGCTCATTTCCGGCCTGCAGGGCAATTACCCATCGTATTTCATCTTCGGTCCCATGGTGTTTTCGCGCGCCAGCACGGAATTCATGGCGGCGCCGAATGGCAATCCAGCGATGTTGGGCGGCATGGCGTTTGCCGGCAATCCGCTGGCCACGCGGCGCGGCGATGCGCCCGATAGCGAGCGCGGGGAACTGGTGGTGATTGCCGCGCCGTTCTTCCCGCACAAGCTGATGAATGGCTACAGTACCCGTTTCTTTTCCGTCGTCGATTCCGTCAATGGCGTGCGCGTGCGCAGTCTGGCGCACCTGGTGGCCTTGCTGCGCGACCAGACGGATGAGCTGCTGACGTTCCGCTTCCAGCAGCGCGACGCGGAAATGGTGGTCGTGCCCCGCAAGGAGATGCTGGCCGCAACGGAATCGGTGCTGACGGACAATGGCATTCGCTCGGAAGCGTCGCCCGACATGCTGAAGATCTGGAATGAAAAAACGCCGGCGAACTGAGCGTTCCCGGCGTTCCGTAGGACAACAGGCGCGGCGCACACCGCGGCTGTTGGATGTCAGGCGAGGACTTTTTTCAGCCACGCGCCGATGGCGTCGATTTCTTCCTGGCACAGCGAATGCTGCATCATGTATTCGTGCCATTCCACCTTGTAACCCATGCCGGTGAGCAAGTCGCGCGATTGCTGTGCGCGGGCGATCTGCACCACGGGGTCGGCCGTGCCGTGCGCCATGAAGATGGGCGTCTGCAGGCTCGCTGGCGTACGCTCGGCCGCCGTCTTGTCGGCCAGCGGCAGATAACCGGACAGGCACATCAGGCCAGCCAGCGGTTCCGCATGGCGCAAGCCCGTTTGCAAGGTCATGGCGCAGCCTTGCGAGAAGCCGGCCAGGATGATGCGGCTGGCGGGAATGCCGCGCGCCTTTTCGCGCGCGATCAGCGCTTCGATCTGCAGCTGCGAGGCGCGCAGGCCGTTCTCATCTTCGCGGCGCACGAGGTCGCTCACGAGGATGTCGTACCAGGCGCGCATCACATAGCCGTTGTTGATGGTGACGGGCATGGTGCCGGCGCTGGGGAAGATGAAGCGGATGGCGGGGCAGCCGCGCAAATCGAGTTCCTTCACCAGGGGCACGAAGTCGTTGCCGTCGGCGCCCAGGCCATGCATCCAGATGATGGAGACGGTGGGGTTCGGTGCGCTGTCGAGTTCTATGGTTTCCAGCAAGGTGCTCATGTATTTTCCTCAGGTAAAGGTTGCGCCGGACGCAGCGCCGATTTGGGACGGAAGGCCTTGCAGATGGCCGGATCGGTTTCCATGTAGGGGCCGCCGATGAGATCGATGCAATAGGGTACGGCGGCAAAGATGCCGTTCACCAGCTGATGGCCGTCGGCGTCTTTCAGTCCTTCCAGGGTTTCCTTGATGGCCTTGGGCTGGCCCGGCAAGTTCATGATCAGGGCGGCGCGCTCGGGCGTCTCGCGGATCACGGCCACCTGGCGCGACAAAATGGCCGTCGGCACGAATTGCAGGCTGATCTGGCGCATCTGTTCGCCGAAACCGGGCATTTCCTTGGTTCCGACGCTGAGCGTGGCATCCGGCGTCACATCGCGCCGTGCCGGGCCCGTGCCGCCCGTCGTCAGGATCAGATGGCAATGACTGAGGTCAACCATGTCGATCAGGGTGTTTTCAATCTGCGAGCGCTCGTCCGGGATCAGCCGCTTTTCCAGGCGAAACGGCGTGCGGATGGCGGCGGCCAGCCAGCTTTCCAGGGCGGGAATGCCCTGGTCTTCATACACGCCGCCGCTGGCGCGGTCCGAGATCGACACGAGGCCGATAATCAATTCGTCTTCGAGTGTGGTGGACATCGGTCACCTATAAAAAGTCTGGAGTGGCGTAAAAACAATAAAACCGGGATTATCCCGGTTTTTTGTCCATCCTTGGTTTTGGACGGCGGATTATTCGTCGTCTTCTGGCTCGACGCCGTCTTCATCCGCCTCATCCTTGCCGCCGTTTTGCTTCTTGGCGATCTGTTTCAGGATCTGGAAGATTTCACGGTAGGCCTTCGGCGGCTTGTTCTCGGCTTGCTCCTTGCGGGCATTGCGGATCAGGGTGCGCAGGTGCTGCACGTCCAGTTCCGGGTTTTCCGACAGCAAGACGGTCAGGGCCTTGTCGTCCGTCAAGAGTTTGTCGCGGCGGCGTTCCATCGCGTGCATGGCGGCCGTGTCGGCTTTCGACAAGCCTTTCCAGCTATCGATGGTGCGTTGGATGGCGGCAACTTCTTCTTCATCCAGGGTGCGCATTTTCTTGCCCACGTATTGCAGCTGGCGGCGGCGACCTTCGTGATCCTTGATCAGCTGGCATTCGAGGATGGCGTCGCGCACGTCTTCCGGCATGGGAACGCGCTTGACGCGGTCGCGTGCTTCATTGACGAGTTCTTCCCCCAGCTTTTGCAGGACGGTCATCTGGCGCTTGAGTTCCGATTTCGACGGACGTTCATATTCCTGTTCGAATTCGGACGATTGGAAGCCGCAAGCTCCCCGGTTTGGATTTGGCATGATATATAAGGCGGGAGAGGACTTGTGGACCGCTCCTGTAAACTGTAAACGACTGCTATGATAACCTTTTTAGCGGCTTTCCGAAGAAAACAGCGCATGAACGACTCCGTATTTACCCATAGTCAAGAGCAATTGCAGCAACTGGCCCGTGATGTGTTGTCTTTTGCGCGGGAAGCGGGCGGTACCGACGCTGCCGTCGAAGTCAGCGAAGGCGGTGGCCTGTCCGTTTCTGTGCGAAAAGGCAAGATCGAGACGATCGAGCAAAACAAGGACAAGGGCATGGGCGTGACCGTGTTTGTCGGCAAGAAACGCGGCAATGCCAGCACTTCCGATTTTTCGCCGTCCGCCCTGCGCGCCACGGTGGACGCCGCCTACAACATCGCCCGCTTCACGGCCGAGGACGATTGCGCGGGCCTGGCCGACGCGGACATGCTGGAAATGTCGCCCCGCGACCTGCAATTGTTTTATCCGTGGCTCATTTCCGCCGAGGAAGCCGTCGTGCTGGCCCAGCGGGCCGAAGCGGCCGCGTTTGCCGTCGACCCGCGCATCACGAACAGCGAGGGCGCCAGCGTGCACGTGCAGCAATCGCATTTTGTTTCCGCCAATTCGCGCGGCTTCATCGGCGGCTATCCGTTTTCGCGTCACACCCTGTCCGTGGCGCCCATTGCCGGCAAGGGCGCGAAGATGCAGCGCGACGACTGGTATTCGTCCGTGCGCGACGCGGCCAAGATGTCGAGCCCGGAAGCCATCGGCCGCTATGCCGCCGAGCGCGCCCTGTCGCGCCTGAACGCGCGCAAGCTGGGCACGCGCACCTGTCCCGTGCTGTTCGAGGCGCCGCTGGCGGCCGGATTGCTGGGTACCTATGTGCAAGCGACCTCGGGCGGCGCCCTGTACCGCAAGTCCACTTTCCTGCTCGATTCCCTGGGCACGCAGGTGCTGCCGTCGCATGTGCAGATCTTCGAAGACCCGCATGTGATCGGCGGCGTCGGTTCCGCGCCGTTCGATGAAGAGGGCGTGAAAACCGTCAGCCGCGACGTCGTCAAGGATGGCGTGGTGCAAGGTTATTTTCTGTCGACTTACACGGCCCGCAAGCTGGGCATGCAGACGACGGGCAACGCGGGCGGCTCGCACAATCTGTACCTGACTTCCAGCCAGACGGCCGCCGGCGACGATTTCGTTGCCATGCTGAAAAAGCTGGGAACGGGATTGCTGGTCACGGAACTCATGGGGCAGGGAACCAACTACGTGACGGGCGACTATTCGCGCGGCGCGTCCGGTTTCTGGGTGGAAAATGGAGTGATTCAATATCCGGTGGAAGAAATCACCATTGCCGGCAACATGAAGGACATGCTGCGCAACATCGTTGCCGTGGGCGCCGACGTCTTGCGCCGCGGCACCAAGCAGACGGGCTCCATCCTCATCGAGAGCATGGTGGTGGCCGGCGGTTGAACACTGCCCGGATACGCCCCAGCCAGCGGCATCGCTGCCGGCAGGCTGGGGCGCTACTAGTTTGCTCGCTTACTTCGATTGGACGTTGACGCAGGTCCACGAAATATTCGTGGCGTCCCATGTCGCTTTCCAGTTAATCGTCGTCTGGTCCCTGCATGCCTGCTCGGACGCAAACTTGGTATCCTGGTAGCGCTGGTAGATATAGCCGTCCTGAGGACGCCATACGGCGCCATACCAATAATTGTTGGCATCGACGGCGGTACCCAGCTGCTCAAGCGGTTTATTCTGGGCCGTGTTCTTGTAATCGATCGCGGAACTGCCATCCGCCTTGAAGAGTCGAACCCATACGGAATTATTCTGCGTGCCGGCCCCATCGACTGGAATGCACATTCTCGTCTTGGCCGTGTACAAGCTGTCAGGCATTGTCAGGCAGAAATATGGACTTGGCGAACCTGCTGCAATCGACCATTCCACGTTGGCGCTTGCCGTGCCGCTTGGGTCGCAGTAATTCGCGTATTTCCCCGCTTTGAAACCTTCCGTATAAGTCAGCGTTTGCACGCCTGAAAAATACGTCCCGGATGCGTTGCTAAGGGTGGGCAACTCGTTGCGGCCCGTGACGGACATACATGCCTTGTAGCCGGCATCGGCATAGCCGACCGCCATGCCGATGGGCTGCATGTTCGCATCCAGATGCAGTTTCCAGGTATTGCGGTATTGCAGTTTGCCACTGGCATTGCTACGCAGCAGTGAAATGACTTTGACGGATGCCGCTTGTTGCGACACACCATTGGTAACGAAGGGGGCTGGCTGTCCCAATTCCTGGCTGACGATCAATGTCGCCGTCCCAAGACTGCCATCATTGGATGCCAGGTTCGAGATGGTCAGGTCGCTGCTCAGGAATTTCTTTAATGCATCAGCGGCATTGATGGATGCCAGTACTGGTGCCGGTGGAACCACCGGTTTGAGATCCGGGCTGCTGCCATTCCCGCTACCACCGTCACCGCCGCCGCCACCGCCGCAAGCGGCGAGCAAGCTGACGAGGGCGCACAATATGGTCTGTTTCTTCATCTTTACAACCTAATATAGCGACAAGAATGCGTGTCGTTGCGCCGCGGCATTATAGGGAGTGTTGATTGTAGGAAATCTATCGAATTGTCTCATCGCCCCCTCCATTTCTCCTCCGAATACCGGTGCCATGCGCCTGCGTGCGTGCGTTCGACGCAAGCCAAGGTTGCCTGGCAGCCGCTGTGGCACCGTGCATGCGGTGATTTGCCAGCAGTGATCAGCGCGTCATACGGATGAAACATTGCCTTCGTATGATGTCGCCATCTGACGTTATCTGCGCAATTAGATGCTTTTAATGTAAGTAAGCCGAACTTCGTGATATTTCATGCAAGATACGAGTCTTGCCGTGACGCGTAGTTGTTGATCCAACCTGCATAGTAACTCTCTCCATGACCTACTCCCGTACCCGCATCGCCCGCGCGGTGGCCCTGTTGTGTGCCATGAACGCCCTGTTTGCCAATCAGGCCCAAGCCAGTGGCGATGCACCCGCTGCCCCAGCTTCCGCCAGCGACGCCATTGAAGCCCCGCAAGCCGTGATCGTCACGGGCACGCGTGGCAGCAACCGCACGCAGTTCGATACCATGGCGCCCGTCGACGTGTTCAACCGCGAAGATATCGGCGCCGTCGAATCGTCGGACTTGAACGATGTGCTGGCGCAACTCGTGCCGTCATATGTGGTGCAGCGTCTGCCGATGGCTGACGGGCAAGTGTTCGTGCGTCCCGCTACTCTGCGCGGCCTGTCGCCGGACCAGACCCTGGTGCTGGTCAATGGCAAGCGTTTCCACCGCAGCGCCTTGCTCGGCGCGCGCGGCGCGCAGGCGCCGGACCTGGCGCAGATTCCCGTGTCCGCCATCAAGCGCATCGAAGTGCTGCGCGACGGCGCTTCCGCCCAGTACGGTTCCGATGCGATTGCCGGCGTGATCAACATCATTCTCGACGACACGCCCGGCACGGAGGTCTCCGTGCACCATTCGCAATATGCGGAAGGCGACGGCAAGGGCAATGAGTTGAACCTGAAGACGGGTTTTGCCTTTGGCGAGACGGGCAAGGCGACGATTTTCGGCGCGCTGGCCAAGTCCGATCCCACGTCGCGCACGCGCCAGCGGGCGGACGCGATTGCTTTCCAGAATGCGCATCCGGAACTGAAGGTGCCGAATCCCGTGCAGCGCTGGGGCCAGCCTGAACTCGACAGCAAGCGCATCGGCTTCAACGCCAGCATGGCCCTGTCCGAGACGACGGAGCTGTACGGCTTCGGCCTGTTCAGCCGCAGCGACGGCACCTCGGACTTCAACTGGCGCAATCCCGACACCAGCACGGGCGCGTACAAGACCAGCAGCCTGTTCCCCGGCTGGGACTTGCGCAGCCTGTACCCGCTCGGTTTCAGCCCCAGCTATTCGAACGACCAGGACGATTTGCAGCTGGTGGCGGGCGTGCGCGGTCACTTCAACGACCGCTTCGGCTGGGATGTGAGCGCTTCCTACGGCCGCAACCGCATCGACTATCGCCTGGCCAATTCCATCAATGCGTCGATGGGGCCGAGCAGCCCGACGTCGTTCTACCTGGGGCAGTTGTCGCAGGTAGAAAAAATCCTCAACGCCAACTTTAATTATGAATTGCCCGTGGCATCGCTGCCGCAACCGCTGAACATCGCGTTTGGCGCGGAAGCGCGCAACGAAACCTATGGCGTGAAGGCGGGCGATGTGGCGTCCTGGACGGTGGGGCCGGGCGCAGCCATCGGCCTCGATGCGAACGCGAACGGCGCGCCAGGCTTCAGCGATCGCCAGGCGGGCAGCTGGGGGCAGGACAGCTATGCTGCCTACCTGGACGTGGAAGTGCCCGTCAGCAAGGCGCTGAGCCTGGGCGGCGCGGCCCGCTACGAGCATTTCTCGGAATTTGGCAGCACCGTCAACGGCAAGTTGTCGGCCCGCTATGCGCTCAGTGACGACCTGGCCCTGCGCGGCTCCTACTCGACCGGTTTCCGTGCGCCAACGCCGGGCCAGTCGAATACCAACAGCACAAACCAGGGACTCGACACCAAGACCCTGCTGTTGTTTACCAGCGGCCGCCTGGCCAATAACGATCCGCTGGCCATCCTGCTCGGCGCGCAGGCGCTGAAGCCGGAAAAATCGAAAAACCTGTCCCTGGGCTTTACGTGGAAGACGCCGGCCGGCTTTTCCGGTTCCGTCGACGTGTATGACATCAAGGTCAGCGACCGCTTCAGCACGTCCGCCTCGTTTGCCGTGCCGGCCGGCGTGGCCAATCCGCTGCGCTACACCTCCGTCAGCTATTTCACCAACGACTTCGACACCACCACGCGCGGCATCGATATCGTGGGCAGCCACCTGAGCCGCGTCGGCGACGGCAAGCTGAACCTGACCCTGGCCTACAACTACAACACCACCAAGGTCGATGGCGGCAAGTCCAGCCTGGTGACCAATCCGGCCCAGCGCCAGGTGTTCGAGGAGCGCCTGCCGCGCCAGAAAGCCACCATCAGCGGCAACTATGACCTGGGCAACTGGAACACCATGGCCCGCGTGCGCTATTACGGCGCGTGGACGGACAATTCGGGCAACGCCACGGGCGACATCTTCCAGCGTTTTGGCGCCATGCAATTCCTGGACCTGGCGGCCAGCTACAAGATCAACGACAAGCAGTCCGTGCGCGTGGGGATCGACAACGTGCTGGACAAGTATCCTGACGAGGCAACCTTCCAGGCCAGCCGCGGTCTGATCTATTCGCGCAATGCGCCGTATGACACGGACGGGCGTAACCTGTACGTCGAGTACAAAGTGAAATTTTAAGGGAGATGACGATGAATCCACAACGCCGCGCCCTGTTGCGCGCGGGTTCGCTGGCGGCAGCGCTGCCCATGGCTGCGGGCGCAGCATCGGCTGCGTCTGCCGCCCTGCCTCCGCCCTTGCCGCCGGTGCCGGCCGGCACCACGCCGGATGCCCTGGCCGGCAATCAGGCGTACTGGCAAGCCGTGGCTGCGCAATACGACACGACCGATGCCATCGTGCAGCTCGACAACGCCTTCTGGGGTTCGATGGCCAGGCCCGTGTTGCGCCATTACGAGCAGCAGCTGGCCATGGTCAACCGCGACAATGCCTGGTATGCGCGCATGCGCTTTCCCGCCGACTTCGAAGCGGCCCGCGCGGCGGCAGCCAGGGCGCTGGGCGTGGGGCTCGATGAAATCGTGCTCACGCGCGGCGCCACGGAAGCGCTGCAAGTCCTGATCGCCGGCTACAACCGCCTGCAGCCGGGCGATGCGGTGTTGTACGCGGATATCGATTACGACAATATGATCACCGTCACGCGCTGGCTGCAGCAGCGGCGCGGCGCCCAGGTCGTGTCGATTGCCATGCCGGAACCGTTTACGCATGACAACGTCGTTGCCGCCTATGTTGCTGCCATGGAACGCCATCCGACCTTGAAACTGATGCTGCTCACGCACGTCAATCACCGCAACGGCATGGTCTTGCCCGTGGCCGAGATCAGCCGTTTGGCACGCGCGCGGGGCATCGACGTCATCGTCGATACGGCGCATGGCTTTGGCCAGCTGGACATGACGATTCCTGACCTGCAGGCGGATTTTGCCGGCATCAACCTGCATAAATGGATAGGCGCGCCCGTCGGCGTGGGCGCTGCCTACATCAAGCGGGGCAGGGTGGCCGATATCGACCCCTATTTGGGAGAAAAGGCGGGCGACGATATCCGTACCCGCGTGCATACGGGCACGGTCAATTTTGCCGCCTACCTGAGTCTGCCGGCGGCGCTGGACTTGCACGCGCAGATCGGCGTGGCCAACAAGCAGGCGCGGCTGCGGCTGCTGCGCAACCGCTGGGTGGAGGCGGCACGCGCCATCGATGGCATCGAGGTGCTGGCGTCAGCCGACCCGCGCCTGACGAGCGCCATCGCCTCGTTCCGCCTGAAGGGCAGGACGAGCGTGGCCGACAGCTATGCGCTGTCGAAAAAGCTGGTACAGGAACACGGCATCTTTGCCGTGCCGCGCGACGGCCTTGCCAGTGGCGCGTGCGTGCGCGTCACGCCGGGCATCTTTACGCCCGAGTCGCATCTGGAGCGGCTGGTGGAAGCCTTGCGCAAGGTGGCCAAGGGCTGAGAGAAAAGCGCGGCCCGCCTGCAAGGGGCGGGCCGCGTGACTGCAGGTGCTGCTGTGCTTAGGCGCGCAGGGTCGCCAGGATAGGCTGCAGTACTGCCGCGCCCAGGGCGGCGCTGCGGGCGCCGCTCCAGCCCGTTTGCGGATCGGGATCGTTGGCGTTGTCCTTGAACGGCAGTTCCAGGGTCAGCGACAGGCAGCCGAAAGCGTGGGTGATGTGGGGCGAACCCATGGTCAGCACTTCCGGCGTGAACGGGCCGTCTTCATAGCCGTGCTCATCCTGGAAGTCGGGGCTGGCCACCTTGAAGTCGGCGATGAAGCGGTCTTGCTGGGCCTTTTGTGCTGGCGTGAAATTTTCCAGCGCATCGCTGCCGGCCACGAATACGTACGGCAAGCCTTCGTCGCCATGCACGTCGAGGAACAGGTCGCAGCCGATTTCATGCATTTTCTGTTTCACCAGGAATACTTCCGGGCTGCGTTCCATCGTTGGCGTCATCCATTCGCGGTTCAGGTTGGCGCCGGCCGCGTTGGTGCGCAGGTTGCCATGCACGGAACCGTCCGGGTTCATGTTCGGCACCACGTAGAAAACGGCGTCCTGCAGGCACTGGCGGGCAAACGGGTTGGCCTGGTCCAGCAAGGCTTCCAGCATGCCTTCGACAAACCATTCCGCCATCGTTTCACCGGGATGCTGGCGCGCGATGACCCAGACTTTCTTTTCGGCATCGGCGTCGCCGACCACCAGCAGATTCATGTCGCGGCCTTCCACGGTGCTGCCCAGGTCGATCAAGCGTACCAGCGGCGACGCTTGCGCGCTGTCGATCAGGGCCAGGTGGCGGTCCCATGGGTACGGCTCGAAATACGCGTAGTACACGCTTTCCTCTTCCGGCGTATGTTCGATGGTCATCACCGTACCGTCAAAGCTGGTGGGTACGCGGAACCACGTTTCGCGGTCGTAGCTGGCCACGGCCTGGTAGTCTTTCCAGCCGTCCGGGTAGGCCGACTTGCCTGCGTTCAGGAAGCGGATCGTGCACGCCTCGCCTTGCGCGCCTTGCAGGCGGAAGTAAAACCACTGCGTGATGTCGGCGTGGGAATCCTTGCGGATGTTCAGCTCGATGGATTGGGCATCGTCGGCGCGCAGCACCTCGATCGCGCCGGCGTCGAATTGCTGGCTGATTTTAATGGTCATGAGTGTTCCTGATAAAAACGTATGGGTTTTGCATCGTGTGCAATGGCGCGATGATACCTGTTTTGCGGCAGCCTTTGTGCTGGCGCAAACGATGACGGACACGCTTTGCTAACGTGATAGCTCCAACACGGGGAGATCATCATGGACGACAACGGCAAGCACATACGCGATCTGGAAAAGAAAATCAGCGCCCTCAGTGACGCCCTGGCGCACCTGGGCAAGGGCACGACCTTGCAGGAATTGCTGCGCATCATACGTTTTCCCGGCTATACGACGCCGGCCGAATTCACCTTCAATATGGCCATTCTCGATACCATGCTGGTGCAGGCCAATGCGCTGGAAAAGCTGGGACAGGACTTATTGGCAGGAGCCAAGCAGGTGGCGAAGCAGTAGCTTGAGGCGGGTTTGATATTTGCGCCCCAAACGCCAGGGCCGGGGGCGGACCCTCAGGGGAATAGGGAGCAATGGAGCGTATTCCGATTCCGAGAGAGGCGCCCCCGCTACCGGGCCGTCGGGTTCATGTATCAAGTCCACCGAAACGTTCAAAAAACCACGGCTCCACATCGGGCGCCTGTTCATCTTCGCGCCGCAAGGTGGCCAGGATATGTTCCTCGGCGGCCGCATACGTGATGCGGTACAGGTCGCGCGCCAGCGCATACGCCTGCGTGCCGGGCCACGGTTCGGGCAGCAGTTCGACGGGCAATTGCGGATCGTGCAACTGCACGCGGCGGTAGGCGTGCGTCAGCAGCGAGCGGATGACGAACGCCTGTTCCGCATCGAACACGGGCTCTTCCTGCAGCAGGGTCAGCAGCGGCTGGAAGCTGGCGATGAATTTCTGGTAGCCGGCCATCACTTCCGACAGATCCCAGCATTCGCCCACCATGTCGCGCAGGGGGCGCGTGCTGACACCCGGCAATTCCGTGGTGTGGCAGACATACAGCTTGCCCTGCACCTCGTTGCGCACCAGGATATCTTCCAGCGCCTCCGTATTGCTGGCTGGATGGCCAAAGATGCCCGGCGAGATCAAGCCATAGCCGGCCCATAATAATTCCTTGCGCAGCGCCCCCCGCTCGGCGGCGCCGATGCTGCCGGCCGGCCCGATCACCAGGGTCCAGCTGCCATCCCAGTGCACGACCAGTGGCGCATAGATGCGGCGGTAGGCGCGCTCGAAGCGGGCCAGCGCCTCCGGGCGTATCGTATAGGCGCTGCGGCGGCCGTCGCGCTGCGAGCTGAGCCAGCCTTCCTGCGCCAGGCGGAACACGCTGGTGCGCAACAGGCGGTCGTTTACGCCGAATGGCGCCAGCAGTTCGATCAGGCTGCCCAGCCAGATGGCGCCCCCCCGCGGCACGATGGCGTCGCCAAAGATGGTCATTACCAGGGACTTCGAGCGCGGCGGGTCGCGTTCCAGGAAATCGGCTATCCATGCCGTGCAGCGGGTGTTCTTCATGTGGTTCCGGTCTGGCCGTGTTGCGGTCGATTCAATAAAAGCAGCAGTTTACTTGGCTGCGCGGGTAGCGCGTCAATAATTTGCCGGAGGCGCTGGTGGCGCTGCCGTCGTGTTTTCTCATAAGCAATATCATACGCACAAAAAAGCTGCACAAGATACGATTTTTTAAAATGACTCAAATCAAGTGTATGCAAATCGATTTTTGTATCGTATTATCTGTTCATCGCACCGCGTTGCTGCGCAAAATCAAAGACATGGGAGACAGATCATGTACGCACAAATGGTTGAAACCGGCCTCAAAAACGTCCGTTCCATCGATGACATGGGGCAAGAGGAGCGCGCTTTCCAGGCCCGCATCGACGAAGGCATCAAGATCGAGGCCAAGGACTGGATGCCGGACGCTTACCGCAAGACCCTGATCCGCCAGATTTCGCAGCACGCGCACTCGGAAATCGTCGGCCAGTTGCCCGAAGGTAACTGGGTCACGCGCGCCCCCACCCTGAAACGCAAGTCGATCCTGCTGGCCAAGATCCAGGACGAAGCCGGTCACGGCTTGTACCTGTACAGTGCCGCGGAAACCCTGGGCGTGTCGCGCGACGACTTGCTGGCCGCCTTGCACTCGGGCAAAGCCAAGTATTCCAGCATCTTCAACTATCCCACGCTGTCGTGGGCCGACATGGGCGCCATCGGCTGGCTGGTCGACGGTTCCGCCATCATCAACCAGATCCCCCTGTGCCGCTGCTCGTACGGACCGTATGCGCGCGCCATGATCCGCGTCTGCAAGGAAGAATCGTTTCATGCGCGCCAGGGCTACGACATCATGATGTCGCTGTGCAAGGGCACCCCGGCGCAGAAAGCCATGGCGCAGGATGCCTTGAACCGCTGGTGGTGGCCGTCGCTGATGATGTTCGGTCCATCGGACGCCGCTTCCGTCAACAGCGCCCAGTCGGCGCAATGGCGCATCAAGCTGTTCTCGAACGATGAACTGCGCCAGCGCATGGTCGACCAGACCGTGCCGCAAATCGAATACCTGGGCCTGACCGTGCCCGATCCCGACCTGAAGTTCAACGCGGAAACGGGCCACTATGAATTCGGCGAGATCGACTGGTCCGAGTTCAACAATGTCCTGAAGGGCAATGGCCCGTGCAACCGCGAACGCCTGCAGACGCGCGTGACAGCGTATGAAGACGGTGCATGGTTCCGCGATGCCCTGGTCGCCTACGCAGACAAGCAAGCCGCGAACGAAAAAGCGGCAGCCTGAAAACATCTATAAAAGGGGATAGCAACATGAGCAAAGAATGGCCTTTGTGGGAAGTTTTCATCCGCAGCCAGCACGGCCTGGCGCACAAGCATGTGGGCAGCCTGCACGCTTCCGACGCCACCATGGCGGTCAACCATGCGCGCGACGTCTATACGCGCCGCAATGAAGGCGTGAGCATCTGGGTAGTGCGCGCAGCCGATATCGTCGCCAGCAGCCCCGGCGACAAGGGCGCCCTGTTCGAACCATCGAACAGCAAGGTGTACCGCCATCCCACCTTCTTCCCGATGCCGGAAGAAGTCAAGAACCTGTGATGGGAGCGCCGGCAATGGATGACAAGGTTAACTACTTGCTGCGCCTGGGCGACAACGCCCTGATCCTCAGCCAGCAGCTGTCGCAGCTGTGCGGCAAGGGTCCCGCGCTGGAAGAGGACATGGCGCTGACCAACGTGGCGCTGGACCTGCTGGGCCAGACGCGCTTGTGGTTCAGCTATGCGGCCGAACTGGAAAACGCGGGCCGCGACGAAGACGACATCGCCTTCCTGCGCGATGCCCACGATTTCAAGAATTGCCTGCTGGTCGAACAGCCGAACGGCAATTACGCCGACACCATGATGCGCCAGTTCTTCTTCGACAGCTGGCACTACTTTCAGCTGCTGGAACTGGCGAAATCGGCGGATGCGCGCATCGTCGAGGTGGCGCAAAAATCGATCAAGGAAGTGACCTATCATTTGCGCCGCAGCGGTGACCTGATCGTGCGCCTCGGCGACGGCACGGCGGAAAGCCATGCGAAAACGCAGGCCGCCGCCGACAAGCTGTGGATGTACACGGGCGAGATGTTCCGGTACGACGCCGTTGACCAGGCCATGGTCGCTGCCGGCATCGCGCCGCCATCGGACATCCTGCGCCAGGCTTTCCTCGAACACGTGGCCGAGATCTTCGCCGAAGCGACGCTGGTCATGCCGGCGCCCGACGCCTGGATGCAAAAAGGCGGCAAGCAGGGCACGCACACGGAACACCTGGGTTTTATCCTGGCCGAGATGCAGTTCCTGCAGCGCGCCTATCCCGGGGCGGAGTGGTAATGAACACGGCCGCGGCAGCGCTGGACGCCGCCCAGGTATGGGCCTGGCTGGGCGACGTGCCGGACCCGGAAATCCCCGTCATTTCGGTGGTGGATCTGGGCATCGTGCGCGCCGTCGAAGTCACCGGCGACGACGCCTGCACCGTGACGATCACGCCCACGTATTCGGGCTGTCCGGCCATGCAGGTGATCGCCGACGCCGTCACGGATGCCCTGCGCAGCCATGGCGTAGCGAAGGTGACGCTGGTGAACCAGCTGGCGCCCGCTTGGACCACGGACTGGATGAGCGAGACGGGCAAGGCCAAGCTGAAAGGCTATGGCATCGCCCCGCCGCAGCAGCAGGTGATCGACATCAGCGGTTTGCGTGGCGGCGTCAAGCGCCAGACCATGCCGAAACTGGAGGTGATCTGCCCGAACTGCGGTTCCACGCATACGCAGCTGACCAGCCAGTTCGGCTCCACGCCGTGCAAGGCGCTGTACAAATGCCTGGCTTGCCGCGAACCGTTTGACTACTTCAAGTGCCACTAAAAAATCAGGCACACGTTCCGAAGAAACTGGAGATGAAGCATGAGTAAATTTTATCCGCTGTGCGTGGCGAACGTGCGCAATGAAACGCGCGACACCATCGCCGTCACGTTCGACGTGCCGGCCGAACTGCAGCAGCAGTTCCGCTTCCAGCAGGGCCAGCACCTGACCTTGCGCGCCCATATCAATGCGGAAGACGTGCGCCGCTCGTATTCCATCTGTTCGGCGGTGCAGGACGGCACCCTGCGCGTGGCCATCAAGCGCACGCCGGGCGGCGCCTTTTCCACCTGGGCGAACGACACCTTGAAAGCCGGCGCCACCATCGAGGTGATGCCGCCCATGGGCCACTTCAACGTGCCGCTCGACTGCGTCAACCGCAAGCACTACCTGGCGTTTGCGGCCGGCAGCGGCATCACGCCCATCCTCTCCATCATCAAGACGACCCTGCTGACGGAACCCCTGAGCCGCTTCACTCTGTTCTACGGCAACCGCGCCTCGTCGTCCGTCATCTTCAAGGAAGAATTGACGGACTTGAAGGACGTGTACCTGGAGCGTTTGAACCTGGTCTACGTGATGAGCCGCGAGCAGCAGGACATCGAACTGTTCAACGGCCGCATCACGCAGGAAAAATGCGAGCAGTTCCTGCAGCACTGGATCAAGATCGAAGACTATGACAACGCCTTCATTTGCGGCCCGGAAGACATGATGCTGGGCGTCTCCGCGGCCCTGCAGGCAGCCGGCATGCCCAAGCAGAATATCAAGATCGAGCTGTTCGCCGCCAGCATCCCGAAAAACGCCCACAAGCCGCGCGCCCAGCTGGCCGCCGATGCCGTGCAGGAAACGGAAGTGACCGTCATCCTGGACGGCAACCACACCACCTTCACGATGGACAAGGACAAGGAATCCATCCTCGACGCGGGCCTGCGGCAGGGCATCGACATGCGCTACTCGTGCAAGGGCGGCGTATGCTCGACCTGCCGCTGCAAGATCCTCGACGGCAAGGTCGAAATGGACGTCAACTACGCGCTGGAGGATTACGAAGTGGCGCGCGGCTTCGTCCTCAGCTGCCAGAGTTTTCCATTGACCGACAAGGTCGTGGTCGATTTCGATCAGGCAGAATAAAAGCCGGGGTCAGACCCGCCGGGTCTGACCCCAGATTTCCGTTGCGGGCCAATAAATAAAAATAGCGAGACGCCATGACCTACCAAAACATCCTCTTCACCATCGAGCAGGGCATCGCCACGCTGACCCTGAACCGTCCCGACAAGCTCAATAGCTTTACGCAAGCCATGCACGAGGAAGTGCGCGACGCGATTGCGAAAGTCAATGCCGACAGCTCCGTACGCGTGTTCGTGCTGACGGGGGCAGGCCGCAGCTTTTGCGCGGGCCAGGACCTGTCCGACCGCGCCGTGGAACCGGGCTCGAAGGGCGTGGACCTGGGCGAATCCGTGGAAAAGAACTATGCGCCGCTGGTGCTGGCCCTGAAAGCGCTGCCGATGCCCGTGATCTGCGCCGTCAATGGCGTGGCTGCCGGCGCGGGCGCCAACCTGGCGCTGGCGTGCGACATCGTCATCGCCGGCAAGTCGGCCAGCTTTGTCGAAGTGTTCTGCAAGCTGGGCCTGATTCCGGACACGGGCGGCACCTTCTTCCTGCCGCGCCTGATCGGTTCCGCGCGCGCCATGGGTCTGGCCATGCTGGGCGAAAAACTGACGGCCGAAAAAGCGGAAGACTGGGGCCTGATCTGGAAATGCGTCGAGGATGCCCAGCTGGCCGAGGAAACGCGCAAGCTGGCCGTGCACTTCTCTACCGCGCCGACCAAGGGCCTGGCCTACACCAAGCAGGCGCTGGCCGCCAGCGGCGCCAATACCCTGCCGCAGCAGCTGGCGCTGGAAGCGCGCATGATGAGCGATCTCGGTAACAGCGACGATTACCGCGAAGGCGTGGCCGCCTTCATGGAAAAGCGTGCGCCGCAATTCAAGGGACATTGATATGGCCGCTCTGGACAACAACAGTATCGTCGCCGTCATCGGCAGCGGCGCCATGGGTGCCGGCATCGCGCAGGTGGCCGCGGCTGCCGGCTACACGGTCAAACTGTACGACACGCGGGCGGAAGCCGTCAGCAAGGCTTTGCTTGATATCGGCAAGATGTATGCGAAGCTGGCTGAAAAGGGCCGCATGACGGCAGACGAAGCCACGGCCGCCACGGCGCGCCTGCAGGCGGCCGGCAGCCTGGCCGATGTGAGCAACGCGGCCCTGGTGGTGGAAGCCATCGTGGAAAACCTCGACGTCAAGCGCGGCCTGTTCGCCGAACTCGAAGCCTTGGTCGATGACGACTGCATCCTGGCGACGAACACCTCGTCGATTTCCGTCACGGCCATCGCCGCCAGGCTGCGCCGCCCGGAACGCCTGGTCGGCATGCACTTCTTTAATCCCGTGCCCCTGATGGCGCTGGTGGAAGTGATCAGTGGCCTGGCCACCAGCGAGCAAGTGGCCGCCACCGTGTACGACACGTCTGTCGCCTGGGGCAAGAACCCCGTGCACGCGAAATCGACGCCGGGCTTCATCGTCAACCGGGTCGCCCGTCCGTTTTACGCGGAAGGCTGGCGTTTGTTGAGCGAGCAGGCAGGCGACCCGGCCACCATCGACGCCGTGCTGCGCGAGGCGGGCGGTTTCCGCATGGGCCCATTCGAATTGATGGACCTGATCGGCCACGATGTCAATTTCTCCGTCACGCAGTCAGTGTTCGGCGCCTATTTCAGCGACCCGCGCTTCACGCCGTCCGTGCTGCAGCAGGAAATGGTCAACGCCGGTTTCCTGGGCCGCAAATCGGGCCGTGGCTTTTACCAGTACGGCGAAGGCGCACCCGCTCCCGTGGCGCAGGCGGAAGGCGCGCAGCCCAAGCCGGAATTCGTCGCCCTGTCGGCGGCCATCGGCGGCGATGGCCGTGGCCACAGCGGCATCATCCGCAGCCTGGTGCAGCGCCTGGAGCAAGCGGGCATCGCGGTCAGCCGCCGCGTGACGCAGGAAGGCCAGGCGCATGACGAGGCGCCGGCCCTGCATTGCAACGGCGCCGCGATCTACCTGACCGACGGGCGCAGCGCCACCCAGCGCGCGCACGACAACCAGCATCCGGACACGGTGCTGTTCGACCTGGCGCTCGATTACGCCAATGCCCGGCGCATCGCCGTGGCCCGTGCCGACCAGTGCAGCGACGCCGCCTACGCGGCCGTCGTCGGCCTGTTCCAGGCAGCCGGTTTCATCGTCACGCGCCTGGACGACGTGCCTGGCCTGGCCGTCATGCGTACGGTGGCCATGCTGGCCAACGAGGCAGCCGACGCCGTCAACCAGGGCGTATGCACGGCGGCTGCCGCCGATATCGCCATGCAGAAGGGCGTCAATTATCCGCGCGGACCGCTGGCCTGGGCCGATGCGGTAGGCGTCCAGCACATCGTCACCGTGCTGCACCAACTGGCGCAGGGCTATGGGGAGGACCGTTACCGCGTCTCGCCGCTGCTGCGCCGCAAACTTGCTACTGGAGCCTCGTTTCATGCCGAATGAAGATCACAACATGACTGCACAAGCCCTGGCCGAAGCGGCGGCCGCCTCCATGCTGTCGCGCGATAACGCCACCGCCGCCATGGGCATCGCCCTGGTGGAAGTGGGACCGGGCCATGCGCGCATGACCATGAAGGTGCGCGCCGACATGCTCAATGGCCACCAGACCTGCCATGGCGGTTTTATCTTTGCCCTGGCCGACAGCGCCTTCGCGTTTGCCTGCAACAGCTACAACCTGAACACCGTGGGCGCCGGCTGCACCATCGATTACCTGGCGCCGGGCCGCGAAGGCGACGTGCTGACGGCGCACGCCGTCGAGCAGGCACTGGCGGGCAAGAGCGGCGTCTACGACGTCAAGGTCAGCAACCAGGAAGGACGCGCCATCGCGCTCTTCCGCGGCAAATCGATCCGCGTGTCGGGTGAAGTCATTGGCGGTTGAAGGTACAAGAGCAGGCTTGAACTGCCGGAATGGTTGTAGATTTTTTTAAGATTAAAAACGCCTCGACAAAACCGTCGCGAGCGGAAGTGAGTTGTGGCCGGGAAGCGGAACTGTGCTGTCGCACAGCGAGCATCGCAGGCCGCCAATCACGACGCGCAGCAGGTTTGGTCAGGCGTTACTAAAGGAGACAGAAATGGTCCAACGTACGCCTTCCCCGAATGACCTGGAGCCGATCGAACGCGCCAGCAAGGATGAACTGCAGGCGCTGCAGCTCGAACGCATGAAATGGACGCTCAAGCACGCGTATGACAACGTGCCCCATTACCGCGCCGCCTTTGATGCGGCGGGCGTGCATCCGGACGACCTGAAGTCGCTGGCCGACCTGTCGAAATTCCCGTTCACCGATAAAAGAGTCCTGCGCGACAATTACCCGTTCGGCCTGTTTGCCGTGCCACGCGAGCAGGTGGTGCGCATCCACGCTTCCAGCGGCACGACGGGCAAGGCCACGGTGGTCGGCTATACGCAGAACGATATCGATACCTGGGCCAACGTGGTGGCGCGCTCGATCCGCGCCGGCGGCGGCCGCGCGGGCGACATGGTGCACATCTCCTATGGCTACGGCCTGTTCACGGGCGGCCTGGGCGCGCACTACGGCGCCGAACGCCTCGGTTGCACGGTCATTCCCATGTCCGGCGGACAGACGGAAAAGCAGGTGCAGCTGATCCAGGATTTCAAGCCATCGATCATCATGGTCACGCCGTCGTACATGCTCAACATCATCGAGGAATTCACGCGCCAGGGGCTTGATCCGGCTGAATCGTCGCTGAAGGTGGGCATCTTCGGCGCCGAGCCGTGGACGGACGCCATGCGCTCCGAAATCGAAGCGCGCGCCGGCATCGACGCCGTCGACATCTACGGCCTGTCCGAAGTGATGGGCCCGGGCGTGGCGTCCGAATGCATCGAGAGCAAGGACGGTCCCGTCATCTGGGAAGACCATTTTTACCCGGAGATCATCGATCCGGAAACGGGCGAAGTGCTGCCGGACGGCGCAGAGGGCGAGCTGGTATTCACCTCTCTGTCGAAAGAGGCGCTGCCCATCATCCGCTACCGCACGCGCGACCTGACCCGCCTGCTGCCGCCGACATCGCGCTCGATGCGCCGCATCGGCAAGATCACGGGCCGCTCGGACGACATGCTGATCATCCGCGGCGTGAACGTCTTCCCCACGCAGATCGAAGAGCTGATCCTGAAAATGCCGAAGCTGGCGCCGCAATACCAGCTGGTGGTCACGCGCGACGGCCACCTCGACAAGCTGGAAGTGATCGCCGAGCTGCGCGTCGACCTCACGGCCATCATCTCGGCCAGCGAGACGGACGCTCTGGCGCGCGAGCTGGAGCACCGCATCAAGACGCATGTGGGCGTGAGCACGCGCGTGCGCCTGGTGGCCGCCGCCGGCATCGAACGCACGCTGACGGGCAAGGCCCGCCGCGTGGTCGACCAGCGCCCGAAGATTTTCTCCTAATTTTCCCTACATCGATCAAGCAGGATAGACCATGAACGAAGCCTTTATTTGTGACGCCGTGCGCACTCCCTTTGGCCGCTATGGCGGCGCGCTGTCGAGCGTGCGCGCCGATGACCTGGGTGCGCTGCCGATTGCCGCGCTGATCGCCCGCAACCCGTCCGTCGACTGGTCGGCCATCGACGACGTGTTTTACGGCTGCGCCAACCAGGCGGGCGAAGACAACCGCAACGTGGGCCGCATGGCCGCGCTGCTGGCCGGCTTGCCGGCCGCTGTGCCCGCCAATACCATCAACCGCCTGTGCGGCTCCAGCCTCGATGCCGTCGGTATGGCGGCCCGCTCCATCAAGGCGGGCGAGGCGGAATTGATCATCGCCGGCGGCGTGGAAAGCATGACGCGCGCGCCGTTCGTGATGGGCAAGGCCGACAGCGCGTTCTCGCGCGCGGCGAAAATCGAGGACACGACCCTGGGCTGGCGCTTCGTGAACGGCAAGATGAAGGCGCAGTACGGCATCGACACCATGCCGGAAACGGCGGAAAACGTAGCCGTGGAATTTGGCATCAGCCGCGCCGACCAGGATGCGCTGGCCCTGCGCAGCCAGCAGCGCTGGGCCGCCGCCCACGCGGCCGGCGTGTTCGAGCGCGAGATCGTGCCCGTCGCCGTGCCGCAAAAAAAGGGCGATCCGAAGATGGTCAGCGCCGACGAACATCCGCGTCCCGACACCTCGCTGGAAATGCTGGCAAAGCTCAAGGGCGTGGTCAAGGCGGACGGCACCGTCACGGCCGGCAATGCCTCGGGCTTGAACGACGGCGCCTGCGCCATTCTGCTGGCGTCCGCCGCCGCCGTCGACAAGTACAAATTGACGGCCCGCGCAAAAGTGCTGGGCATGGCCACGGCTGGCCTGGCGCCGCGCATCATGGGCTTCGGTCCTTCGCCCGCCTCGCGCAAGGTGCTGGCGCAGACGGGTCTGACCATCGAGCAGATGGACGTCATCGAACTCAATGAGGCGTTTGCCGCGCAGGCGCTGGCCGTCACGCGCGACCTGGGCCTGGCGGACGATGCCGCGCACGTGAACCCGAATGGCGGCGCCATCGCCATCGGCCATCCGCTGGGCGCATCGGGTGCGCGCCTGGTGATGGCCGCCCTGAACCAGCTCGAACTCACGGGCGGACGCTATGCTTTGTGCACCATGTGCATCGGCGTGGGGCAGGGTATTGCTGTAGTGATTGAACGCGTATAAAAAAGTAAAAAAAGGCGCAGGCTGGTAAAAAAGCGCCAACCATACATAGACCGTAGTGCCAACCTGGTGGAGACCACAATGATTGCCAATATCTTCAAGAAAACCCTGATCGCCGGCGTGCTGGCCATGTCCGCTGCGGGCGCGTATGCGGCCGATAACATCAAGATCGGCTCCGTGCTGTCCGTCACGGGTCCTGCCGCCTTCCTGGGCGACCCTGAGCTGAAAACCCTGCAGCTGTATATCGAGAAGATCAACGCGGCCGGCGGCGTCCTGGGGCGCAAGCTGGAACTGGTGCACTACGATGACGGCAGCGATGCGGCCAAGGCCAACGGTTTTACCAAGCGCCTGATCGAGTCGGACAAGGTCGACGTGCTGATCGGCGGCACCACCACCGGTGCAACGATGGCGATGGCGCCGCTGGTGGATCGTGCCGGCATGCCCTTCATTTCGCTGGCAGGCGCCGTGGTGATCATCGATCCGGTGAAGAAATGGGTGTTCAAGACGCCGCATACGGACCGCATGGCGGCCGAGAAGGTATTCGAGGACATGAAGAAGCGCGGCATCAGCAAGGTGGGACTGTTGTCGGAAACGAGCGGCTTCGGCGCCTCGGGCCGCAAGGAATCGCAGATCGTCGCTTCGAAATACGGCATCACCCTGGTGGCCGATGAAACCTACGGCCCGAAAGACACGGACATCACGGCGCAGCTGACCCGCATCAAGAATACAAGCGGCGTGCAAGCCGTCTTCGTCTTTGGCCTGGGCCAGGGCCCGGCCGTGGTGACCAAGAACTACGGCCAGCTGGGCATGTCAGCGCTGCCGCTGTACCAGTCGCATGGCGTGGCGTCGGACGAGTACCTGAAGCTGTCGGGCAAGGCCGCCGAAGGCGTGCGCCTGCCAACGCCGGCCCTGCTGATCGGCGCCATGCTGCCCGACAGCGACGCGCAAAAAGCCGTCGTCGTCGGCTACGACAAGACGTACAAGGACCGCTACAAGATCGACCCGTCGACTTTTGGCGGCTATGCGCTCGACGCCCTGAACCTGTCGGTCGACGCCATCAAGCGCGCCGGCGGCACGGACCGCGAAAAAGTGCGCACGGCGCTGGAACAGACCAAGGGCTTCGTGGGAACGACCGGTGTCTTCAACATGTCGGCCAAGGACCACATGGGCCTGGACCTGTCGGCTTTCCGCATGGTCGAAGTGAAGAACGGCGAATGGCAATTGTCGAAATGATGTTCGAAACAAGGTAAGCCGGAAGTACCCGCGCGGGTTGCCCTCGACGGCGGCCCGCGCGCAGCCGAACATAATGGAGACACCATGGAAGTCGCTCAATTTCTACAATTTCTGTATTCCGGGATGACGGTCGGTTCCGCCTATGCGCTGGCGGCGCTGGGCTTTACCATCATCTACAACACCAGCGGCGTGATCAACTTCGCCCAGGGCGAGTTCATCATGCTGGGCGGGATGCTGGCCGCCGTGATGTCCGCCGCCGGCGTGCCGCTGCCGCTGGCCATCATCCTGGCCGTCATCGCCACCGGTATCGTTGGCCTGCTGATGGAAAAGACCGTGATCGAACCGGCGCAAAACGCGCAGGTCATCACCCTCTTGATCATCACCATCGGCGCTTCGCTGGTGCTGCGCGGCCTGGTGCAAATCTGGCTGGGCAAGGATACGCATGCGCTGCCGGCCTTTTCCGGCGAAGCGCCGATCGAATTCCTGGGCGCCAGCCTGCTGCCGCAAAGCCTGTGGGTGCTGGGCGTGACGGTCGTCATCGTGCTGGTGCTGGGATGGTTCTTTGGCCGCACCCTGATGGGCAAGGCCATGCTGGCGACCTCGCACAACAAGCTGGCCGCGCAACTGGTGGGCATCAATACGCGCAAGGTGCTGCTGTTTTCGTTCGGCCTGTCGGCCCTGCTGGGCGCGGCGGGCGGCATCCTCGTCGCGCCGATCACGTATACCTCGTATGACGCGGGCATCATGCTGGGCCTGAAAGGCTTCGTCGCCGCCGTCCTCGGTGGCCTGGGCGGCGGCGCTGGCGCCATTGCCGGTGGCCTGATCCTGGGCATCGCCGAAGCCATGACGGCCGGTTACATTTCATCGGCCTACAAGGACGCCGTGCCTTTCGTGCTGATCCTGCTGATCCTGTTCTTCCTGCCGCAAGGCTTGTTTGGCGCTAAAAATTCGGAGCGAGTATGACCAACTTTTTCACACGCTCGCGCCACGGCGGCTTGCTGGTGCTGGCCCTGGTGCTGGCCATCCTGCCCCTGTTCCTCAGCAATGCGTTCTACTATGACGTGGCGATCCGCATCGCCCTGAACGCCATCGTCGTCATCGGCCTGAACCTGTTGATGGGCTATACGGGCCAGATCAGCCTCGGTCATGCCGGTTTCTATGGCCTGGGCGCGTATGCGTCGGCCGTGCTGACCACCCACTATGGCTGGCCGCCCCTGGCCGCGCTGGCGGCGGGCGCCGTCGCCACCGGCCTGCTGGCGCTGCTGCTGGCGCGCCCCGTGCTGAAACTCAAGGGCCATACCCTGGCCATGGCGACCCTGGGCCTGGGCATCATCATTTCCATCGTCATCAACAACGAGACGCAGTGGACGGGTGGCCCGGACGGCATCGGCGTGTCCGCCCTCACGGTGGCCGGCCTGGAAATCGCCGGCGAGAAATCGTGGTACCTGGTGTGTGCCGTGCTGCTGTTGCTGGTCACCTGGCTGGCCCTGAACCTGATCGATTCGCCCGTCGGCCGCGCGCTGCAGGCCATCCACGGCTCGGAAGTGGCAGCCCGCGTGGTGGGCGTCGACACGACCCGCTTCAAGGTGCGCGTGTTCGTGCTGTCGGCCGTCATCGCCAGCATCGCGGGCAGCATCAGCGCCCACTATATCGGTTTCATCACGCCCAACCTGGCCGGCTTCTTCCACTCGATCGAGCTGGTGACGATGGTGGTGGTGGGCGGCATGGCGTCGATCTTCGGCTCCATCATCGGTGCGGCCCTGCTGACGATCCTGCCGCAACTGCTGTCCAGTTTTGAAGGCTGGGAAACGGTGGTGTTTGGCGTGATCCTGATGGCGACCATGATCTTCATGCCCAAGGGCCTGGTGCCCAGCCTGGCCAGCCGTTCGCGCAAGCGGGCTGCCACACCCAAGGCGCCCGTCAAATCCGCGCAGGAGGTGTGACATGCTGACGATTAACAATCTGAGCAAGAGTTTTGGCGGCGTGCACGCGGTGCAGGACGTGAGCTTTACCGTCAAGGAAGGTAATATCCATTCCGTGATCGGCCCGAACGGCGCCGGCAAGACGACCCTGTTCAACCTGATCACGGGCGTGTACACGCCCACCAAAGGCGAGATCCTGCTCCATGACGAAAACGTGGCTGCCATGCCGCCCGATGCGCTGGCGCGGCGCGGCATGAGCCGCACCTTCCAGAACCTGCAGGTGTGCATGAACATGACGGCCATCGACAACGTGATGGTGGGCGCGCACCTGCGCCTGAACCAGAACCTGTTTGCTTCCATGCTACGTTTGCCGTCCGTGCGCCGCGCCGATGCGGCTTGCCGCGACGAGGCGGCGGACCTGATGGAGTTTGTCGGCGTGGGCCGGCATATCGATGACGAAGCGGGGCAGATGTCGTACGGCGCCTTGAAACGCCTGGAAATCGCCCGCGCGCTGGCGGCCAAGCCGAAGGTGCTGCTGCTCGATGAACCGGCGGCAGGCCTGAACCACACGGAAACGGGCGAAATCGAAGCCTTGATCCGCAAGGTGGCGCAGTCGGGCGTGACGGTGGTGCTGGTCGAGCATGACATGAAACTGGTGATGAATCTGTCGGACCATATCCTGGTGCTCGACTATGGCAAGAAGCTGGCCGAAGGGACTGCCGCCGAAGTGCGCGCCAATCCCGACGTGGTGGCTGCGTATCTGGGAGTGGCCGCATGATGATGGAACAACCTCAATCGCCGCTGGTGCTCGACATCCAGGGACTGACCAGCCATTACGGCCGCATCCAGGCCCTGCACGGCATCGACCTGCAGGTGCGCCAGGGCCAGCTGGTGGCGCTGGTGGGCGCCAATGGCGCCGGCAAGACGACCCTGCTGCGTGCCATCTCCGGCGTGCAGCCGATCAGCGCCGGCAGCATCGCCTTCGCCGGCCAGGACGTGAGCCGCATGAGCGCGGACAAGCGCGTGCGCAGCGGCATTTGCCAGGTGCCGGAAGGGCGGCAAGTGTTCGGCCCCATGACGGTGGAAGACAATCTGCGCCTGGGCGCCTTCACGCGTCCTGCGCAGGACGTGGCGGGCGACATGGAGCGCATGTACGGCCTGTTCCCGATCCTGAAGGAAAAGCGCCTGCTGCTGGCCGGGACGCTCTCCGGCGGGCAGCAGCAGATGCTGGCCATGGCGCGCGCGCTGATGGGCCGCCCGCAACTGCTGCTGCTCGATGAGCCGAGCATGGGCCTGGCGCCCTTGCTGATCGCGGAAATCTTCCGCATCGTGGCCGAGTTGCGCGACCAGGGCATCACCATCTTCCTCGTCGAGCAGAACGCGCATGCGGCGCTGTCGATCGCCGACGTGGGCTATGTGATCGAGACGGGCGCCATCACGCTGTCCGGCCCCGGGCCCGAATTGCTGCATAACGAGCAGGTGCAGAGCGCTTATCTCGGCATGTAAAAATCAGGGGGCAGACCCGTCGGGTCTGACCCCAGCTCTACGCTGCGTCTAGAAATAGATTTCGCGGCATTTGTATTGGAGAGTGAGTATGGTCAAAGTCTACGAAATCAACGGCGTTACCCCCGTCGTCCACCCCAGCGCCTACGTGCACCCGTCGGCCGTGCTGATCGGCGACGTGATCGTCGGCCCGCGCTGCTATATCGGCCCGCTGGCCTCGATCCGCGGCGACTTCGGCCGCCTGATCCTGGAAGAGGGCGCGAACCTGCAGGACACCTGCGTCATGCACGGTTTTCCCGGCTGCGACACGGTGGTCGAAGTCGACGGCCATATCGGCCACGGCGCCGTGCTGCACGGCTGCCGCATCGGCCGCAACGCGCTCGTCGGCATGAACGCGGTGGTGATGGACAATGCCATCATCGGCGAGGAGTCCATCGTCGCGGCCATGAGTTTCGTCAAGGCGGGCATGATCGTCGCGCCGCGCAGCATGGTGGTGGGCACGCCGGCCAAGGTGATGCGCGCGCTCACCGACGATGAAATCAAATGGAAAAGCTCGGGCACGGGCCAGTACCACGAACTGGCCGTGCGCTCCATGCACACGATGCGCGAAGTGGAAGCCCTGACGGAAGTCGAGGCGAACCGCCAGCGCCTGAATTTCGAATCGGCCTTGCCGCTGCACCTGCACAAGAACGCAGCAGCGCAGTAAGCCAGCATGGGCGCAGGTCGGATCAGCGGGGCAGAGCCCCGCGCAATCCGACACCACCAACATCACCAACACCTTTGTCTTACGGAGAAATCACATGGCTCACATATCCACGCTGCAAAGCCTGATCGCCGGCCGCTGGCTGGGCGAAAGCGCCGCCGTGCCCCTGCACAGCGCCTTGAACAACCGCGTCATCTATCACACGCACGGGGAAAAGATCGATTTCGACGAAGCCGTCACGTATGCGCGCAAGACGGGCGTGCCGGGCCTGATGGCGCTGGACTTCCAGCAGCGCGCCGCGCGCCTGAAGGCGCTGGCCCTGTACCTGGTCGAGCGCAAGGAAGAGCTGTATGCGATCTCGCACCTGTCGGGCGCCACGCGCGCCGATAGCTGGGTCGACATCGAGGGCGGCACGGGCACCCTGTTCGCCTACGCCAGCATGGGCAGCAACGAGCTGCCGTCGTCGAACGTGCTGCATGAAGGCCCGGCCATCGCGCTGGGCAAGAAGGGCGGTTTCGCCGGCACGCACATCCTGGTGCCGCGCGGCGGCCTGGCCGTGCACATCAACGCCTTCAACTTCCCCATCTGGGGCTTGCTGGAAAAATTTGCGCCCAGCTTCCTGGCGGCCATGCCCTGCATCGCCAAGCCGGCCACGGCGACGAGCTACCTGACGCAGGCCGTCGTGCGCATGATGCACGAATCGGGCTTGCTGCCGGCAGGCAGTTTGCAGCTGGTGATCGGCTCCACGGGCGACTTGCTGGACCGCCTGAATGGCCAGGATTTCGTCACCTTCACGGGGTCGGCCGCCACGGCCGCCAAGCTGCGCACGAATCCGAACCTGATCGCCCAGTCCGTGCCGTTCAACGGCGAAGCCGATTCGCTCAACTGCGCCATCCTGGCGCCGGACGTCACGCCAGACGACGTGGAATTCGACCTGTTCGTCAAGGAAGTCGTGCGCGAGATGACGGGCAAGTCGGGCCAGAAGTGCACGGCCATCCGCCGCATCATCGTGCCTGAGCACCTGATGGATGCCGTCGGCACGCGCTTGCGCGAACGCCTGGCCAAGGTGGTGGTGGGCGACCCGTCCATCGAAGGCGTGCGCATGGGCGCGCTGGCCTCGAAAGAGCAGCAGAACGACGTGGCCGAGCGTGTCGCCACCCTGTCGCAGGGTAACGAGGTGGTGTTCGGCGCGGCCGACGGCTTCAATCCGCTGGGCGATGGCGCTCAAGATGGCAGCTTCTTCTCGCCCACCCTGCTGCTGTGCCGCGACGCCTTCGGCAACGATGCCGTGCATGACGTGGAAGCGTTTGGCCCCGTCAGCACCATGATGGGCTACCACGATATCGATCAGGCGCTGGCCCTGGCCGCGCGCGGCAAGGGCAGCCTGGTGAGCACCCTGGTGACGCGCGATCCGAAGATCGCCGCGCGCGTGGTGCCGCAAGTGGCGGCCACGCATGGCCGCGTGCACGTGCTCGAGCGCGTGGCATCCGTCGATTCGACGGGCCATGGCTCGCCCCTGCCGCAACTGAAGCACGGCGGCCCTGGCCGCGCGGGCGGCGGCGAAGAGCTGGGCGGCGTGCGCGCCGTGCGCCATTACCTGCAACGGGCGGCCGTGCAAGGCTCGCCGACCATGCTGGCGGCCATCACGGGCGAATACGTGCGCGGCGCGGACGTCAACGAAAGCCCGATCCACCCGTTCCGCAAGCATTTCGAGGACTTGAAGACGGGCGACACTCTGCTCACGCACCGCCGCACCGTCAGCGAAGCGGACATCGTCGCCTTTGGCGGCATCTCGGGCGACTTCTTCTACATGCACTTCGACGAAATCGCGGCCAAGGAATCGCAATTCGGCAAGCGCATCGCCCACGGTTACTTCGTGCTGTCGGCCGCCGCCGGCCTGTTCGTCTCGCCCGGCGTGGGCCCCGTGCTGGCCAACTATGGCCTGGACAACCTGCGCTTCGTCGCGCCTGTCGCCATCGGCGACACCATCCGCGCCCGCCTGACGTGCAAGCGCAAGGTCGACCGCAACCGCAAGGACGTGTTTGGCGTGGGGCAGGGCGTGGTGGCGTGGGACGTGCAGGTGACGAACCAGAATGAAGAGCTGGTGGCCAGCTACGACATCCTGACCCTGGTGTCGAAGCGCGAATAAGCGTTTCCGGCTGGATTGGCTTGAACGGCGCCGCCCGCGATATTCGCGCGGGCGGCGCTTTTTTCATGCGCGAATGACGGACCCAATCCACGGAGTCCTTTTCGTCTTGAAGTATCCATAAGTGTATGAAAAGTATAGTGAAAGTGTGGTTTTGCACGGCGTGCTATTTAGATAAACCCCTCTAGAACGCGTGCTTTTCCCTTGAAAACGGGCGAATTCGCTCATTGCCTCCAGAAAACTTTCCAAAGTAAAACCTTTTCTCTGTAGCATGGTTTTACTCACTGGTCACGCCGCCATGCACGCCCAAGGCGATGGCGGCGCGAAAAAAACGGACCCGGCCTTTTACGGCCGGTGAGCCATCGGCCTCGAGTCCACTCCACGATTAATGTTCACCGCTACGGGTATTTAATTACTATGAATAAACACGTCCTGATTTTCCTGCTGGCCATGCCCCTGGCCATCAGCCATGCCTATGCCGAAGAGGCCATCGGCCCCGCCGTCAAGATCAGCGGTTACGGCAGTGCCGCCCTGACCATGGCCGATACCGGCAGCGCGCAGTTTGCGCGCCCGAACCAGGCTGCCGGCGCCGGCCGCACTGCGCGCACGGGTGTCGATTCCAACCTGGGCCTGCAGGCCAATGTTACCGTCAACCCGTGGCTGTCGGCCACCGTGCAGGGCCTGGCGCGCAAGGATGGCGAGGATGATTTCGGCGCGGAGCTGGCGTGGGCCTTTGCCAAGGCCAGGGTGTCGGACAGCTTCAGCGTGCGCGTCGGCCGCATGGGCTTGCCCGTCTTCATGATTTCCGATTACCGCAACGTGGGCTATGCGAACACCATGCTGCGCCCGCCCGGCGAAATGTATTCGCAGGTTCCCCTCAACAGCATCGACGGCATCGACGGCACCTACCAGTTCAGCGCGGGCGATACCAGCATCACCACGCAGCTGGCGCTGGGCCGCACCAAGGCCACCCTGGCCACGGGTCCCGATTCGACCGTGCAGGTGGAAGGCAAGTCCATCGTCGCCCTCAACGTGGTGGCCGAGCATGGCCCCGTCACCGTGCGCTTCGGCCGGGCCGAGACCAGGCTGACGATCAACGATTCGCCCAGCCTGAATACCTTGATGGGCAGCCTGCGCGCGGCCGGCAGCGGCTACAGGATCGCCCAGCTGGGCGCCCTGGCCGATGCGCTGGAAGTGAAGGACAAGAAGGCGTCGTTCACCTCCGTGGGCCTGGGCCTGGACTGGAACAACGTGCTGCTGCAGTCGGAATATGCAAAGCGCAAGACGGACAGCTATGTCAGCGACAGCACCTCGTGGTACGTGATGGGCGGCTATCGCATGGGCGCCTTTCTGCCGTACTACAGCCACGCCAGCCTGAAGGCCGATGGCCGCGTGAACAACACCGTGCCTGCCGCTTGCCCTGCCGGCTATCCGGCCGCCTGCACGCCGACCCTGCGCGCCCTGTCGGCCGGCGTCGATACCCTGGCCTATATGCGCAACCAGCTGGAGCAATCGACGGACAGCATCGGCGTGCGCTGGGACTTCCACCGTTCGGCCGCCCTGAAGGTGCAGATCGACCGCATCAAGCCGAAGAATGGCCCGGGCCTGTTCGTGCAAGCCAAGCCCGGCTTCCATGGTCCCGTCACGGTGGCTGCCGCCGCCATTGATTTCGTTTTCTGAGGAGCGCCGCATGAAACCATTTATTGCGAATGTGGCTGCCTTGCTGGCACTGTCGAGCGCCGTTCCCGCCATGGCCGAAGTGGTCGTGGTGGTCAATCCGAAGAGCGCCGCCGGCGCCATGACGAATGAACAGGTGGCGCAATTCTTTCTCGGTAAATCGACGGCCATGACGCCGATCGACCAGCCGGAAAGCGCCCCCGTGCGCGCCGAGTTCTACAAGAAGGTGACGGACAAGGAGCCGTCGCAGGCCAAGGCCCTGTGGTCCAAGCTGGTCTTTACGGGCAAGGCGACCTTGCCGAAGGAAGTGGCGAATAGCGCGGACGTGAAGAAGGCTGTTGCGGCCGATCCGAAAGCCATCGGCTATATCGAAAAGAGTGCCGTCGACGGCACCGTCAAAGTGGTGCTGACGGTGCCATAAAGCCACGCCAGCTGGGGCCGCGCGCCATGCGGCGACCCGACAATCGATCAACATCAGGAGACAGCAATGAGCATCAAACGCAAGATATGGGCGCTGCCTGTCGTCTCGGCCGTGATTTTCGGACTGGGATTGGCCGTCAGCGCCTATCTGTCCACGGCCACGCTCAATTCCATCCACGCCACCGAAAGTGCCGACTATCCCGTGCTCGACATGGCCAAGTCGCTGACCCTGGACGTGGCCGCCGTCGGCGACGCCCTGCGGGACGCCGTCAGCGAAGGCGACAAGGAGCGTATCGGCCAAGTTGGCGGCCAGGCCGTCAAGCTGCGCGCCAAACTGGGCGATTTTGCGGCGATCCCCGGCCAGCGCGAGCAGGGCCAGCGCCTGGCCAAGGAATTCGATGCCTACTATGCGCCGGCGCTGAGCGCGGCGCGCATCATGCTGGAAATGGAGGAAGGCAATCCGCAGGCGACCGTGGCGCGCATGCAGGGTGCGCTGGCTGTGCTCAACGCCGACCTGGCGAAGACCAATGAACAGGCGCAAGTGCAGTTCAAGCAGGGCATAGAACGCAGCGCGGCCAATGTGCGCAATGCGCTCAATACCAGCATCGCCGTGGCGCTGGCCGTCATCGTCTGCCTGGTGGCCGTCTCGCACTTCGTCGTGCGCGCCATCTGGCAGCAGCTGGGCGGCGAACCCGAATACGCGCGCCAGATCGCGCGCGCCGTGGCCGATGGCGACCTGTCCATGCATATCGTGACCGAGGCGGGCGACCAGGACAGCCTGCTGGCGGCGCTGAAGGACATGCGCGCCAAGCTCGGTGGCATGGTCTCCGATATCAAGGCGTCGGCCGAGACCATCCAAGTGGCCAGCGCGGAAATCGCCCAGGGCAATGCGGACCTGGCCGCGCGTACGGAATCGCAGGCGGGCAGCCTGGATCAGACGGCGCGCAGCATGGACAGCCTCACCAGCACCGTGCGCGACAACGCCGCCAATGCAGGGCAGGCACATGAACTGGTGGTGTCGGCGTCGGTGGTGGCGGTCAAGGGCGGGCAGGTGGTCAGCCAGGTGGTGAGTACCATGGGCGAGATCAACGATTCGTCCAGGCGCATCGTCGACATCATCGGCGTCATCGACGGCATCGCCTTCCAGACGAATATCCTGGCCCTGAATGCGGCCGTGGAGGCGGCGCGCGCGGGCGAGCAGGGACGGGGTTTCGCCGTGGTGGCGTCCGAAGTGCGCAACCTGGCGCAGCGCAGCGCGGCGGCGGCGCGCGAGATCAAGCAATTGATCGGCGATTCGGTGGCCAAGGTGAATGTCGGTTCGAAGCTGGTCGACGAGGCGGGGCTGACCATGGGGCAGATCGTCGATTCCGTGAAAAAAGTGGCCGATATCATGGCCGAAATCAGCGCAGCGAGCCAGGCGCAAAGCGCCGGCATCGGCGATATCGGCGTGGCCATCGGCAGCATGGACCAGATGACGCAGCAGAACTCCGCGCTGGTGGAACAGGCGTCGGCAGCGGCAGAATCGCTGCAGGAACAGGCCGTGCAGCTGGGCACGGCGCTGGCCGTCTTCAAGCTGGCGCAGGGCGGCGCCGTGCCGGAGGTCCGCGCCAATCGCCTTGGCGGCCCCGCCAACCCAAGCTACCTGGCATTGGCATAGCTTGCACTAACGCAGCGTCATCCAGCCCGGCTCAAGCCTGCAGCCCGAACGGATCGTCGATGCTGTGCGCCGGCTGCGTGAACCAGCGCGGACCGTTTTCCGTCATGTAGAAATGGTCTTCATGGCGGATGCCGAATTCGCCGGGGATGCAGATCATCGGCTCGTTCGAGAAGCACATGCCCACGTCGAGCGGCGTCGTGTCGTTGCCCACCAGGTAAGGCCATTCGTGGATATCGAGGCCGATGCCGTGGCCCGTGCGGTGCGGCAGGCCGGGCAGCTTGTAGCCGGGGCCAAAGCCGTCCGCTTCCAGCGAGACGCGCGCCGCGCGGTCCACGTCGCCGCAGGGCACGCCCAGCTGTGCGGCGGAAAACGCCGCGGCCTGCGCCGCCTTTTCGCTGTTCCACACGCTGCGCTGGCGCGCGCTGATGGCGCCAAACACATAGGTGCGTGTGATGTCGGAGATGTAGTTCATCACCTGGCAGCCCGTGTCGATCAGCACCGTGTCGCCCGCCTTCAGCGTTTGCACGTAATTGACGCCATGCGGATAGGCCGTCGCTTCGCCGAACAGCACGATGCAGAAATACGAGCGGGGCGCTCCCACCTTGCGATGCGCGCGCTGGATGAATTCTTCCACTTCCACTGTCGTGATGCCTTCATGCAGCATGCTGGCCGTGGCCACGTGTACGGCCAGGGTCATGTCCATCACGCGTTGCATCAGGGCGATTTCCGCGGCGGACTTGCGGCTGCGGCAGTAGGCGGTGACGGCGCGCGCATTTTCCAGCGCGTAGCCGGGAGCCAGCGGCCGGATGCCGTCATAGATGAAGAAGGCGGCGCTTTCGCAGATGCCCACGCGCGGCGGCGCGGCCGCATCCTGGGCTATGCCCATGCGTGCCAGCGCGTCGACGAACAGCTGGTACGGGCTTTCATGCTCTTCCCAGCAATTGACCTTGCCCTCGATGACCATGAAACCCGTCAAGGTGCTTTCTTCAAAGGCGGGGGCGATGTATTCGAGCGCTCCGCTGGCCGGCAGGATGGCGCCCACCATGCGTTCGCTGGCATACCACTTGGTGCCCGTGAAATAGGTGAGGTTGGCGCCCGCGTTCAGGTAGATCGCGGCGATGCCCTGTTTGCGCATGAAGGCTTGCGCCTTGGCGATGCGCCGCGCATGTTCGTCCTTGCCGATGGCGACCATGCCGGACGTCATGTCCGACAGCGATGCCAATGCCTGTTCGATGGAAGTGCCACCTATGCTCATGCCTGCTCCTTTGTTCGATGCGTGATGTCGATGCGTGATGCCGAAAGGCCGCATGATATCAGTTCGCGCCTTTCGGCTTGAGTCCGGGCGCGCCGCCGGCGGCATCGGGCTGGGCCAGCACCAGGTCGTGCGGATACGTGAATTGCCAGTCCGCGTAGCGCTGCTTGCGGCGCAGGCTGGCGTCTTCATCGAGGAAGTTGTCCTGCTTGATGGGCAGTTGCGGCGACAGCGAATGGATGCCGACGATGCGGCCTTCCTGCCGCAGCAGACCCCATTCCGCCTTGCCCGTGACGGGGTCCGCATACAGGCGGCGCAGATGCCGCCGGGCGTTGGCGTAGCGCGGGTCGCGCAACAGCTCCTGCAAGGTCAGGGGATAACGGGGGCGGCCATCGCCCGGCGTGCTGTCGTAGTAGCGGCCCAGCGCGTTGCGGAATTCGTGGCCGATGAACAGCAACTCGCGCTCCTTTTCGCGCCGCGCGGCCGTGGCAAGCAGCTCGCTGGCCAGCACCAGGCCCACGCCCATGAAGGCCACCAGCATCAGGGTCCAGATATATGCGAAGCCCCTTGCGCGGCGCAGGACGCTAGAGCTGCTCAAAGGGGATGCCCTCGCGCGTCTTGCCCTTGGCGCCGCTGCGCACGTCGGCCACGCCGCCTATCTCGCCATTGGGCGAGGGGATCAATTGCCAGGTGGCGGCGGACTCCGTGACGGGGTCCAGCGGCACGCTGCGGAAGTAGTGGTGGGTCACCAGGTCGGCCAGCGCGGCCGGATACTCTCCCTTGTCGGCATAGTATTTATCGAGGCCGCTCCTGAGCACCTGCAGGTTTTCCTTCAGTGCCACTTCCTTGGATTTTTCCACCGAGCCGAAATAGCGGGGAATGGCGATCGTCAGCAGCAGCGAGATGATGGCCAGTACCACCAGCAGTTCGACCAGCGTAAAGCCACGCCGCAAGGACGGGTAGGACATGTCGGTCACCATTGATTGAGCGGCACGCCGTTCAGGCCTGCCTTGGTCGAGCGCGAGGCGACGTCGAACACGTCCTCGCCTTCGCTGGGATTGTCGGGCGGCGAGGCGTAGGCGCGCTTGCTCCAGCTGTCGGCCGCGCTGCCCGCTTCCCTGGGCTGGAAGGGGTCGCGCGGCAGGCGGCGCAGGAAATAGATGTTCTGCTTCGAGGGGCTGCGCTGGTCGGGCACGCCCTCGACCAGTTCCTCGAGTTTTTTCGGATAGCCGGAAGCGCCCAGCGACAGCTTGATGCGGCCATTGTCCGAGGCGCGCTTGTAGGCGTCGATCGCTTCGCGCATCTCGATCAGGGCGCTGCGCAATTCATGTTCCTTCGCCCTTTGCTGCGCCACCTGCGCCATCGGCACGGCGACCGTGGCCAGGGTCGCCATGATCGCCAGGGTGATCATCAGCTCGATGAAGGTAAAGCCCCGCTGTTTCATGGCCCACCTCACTGGCCGCCCTTGACCGTGGCCGATGGCGTGGCGCCGGACTTGTCGCCGGCGGCGGGCGCTTCGTCGCCGCCCGTCATGGGCGAGCCGCTGCGCGGCGCGGCCGGCTCGGGCGCGGCGACGGCTTCGGGGCTGCCGCCCACGCTGGCGCGTCCACCCACGGAGGCCTCGGTACCGGAATTGAATTCGGCCGTCATCAGGTCGGGGCGGCGGATGCTGCGCAGCAGGCGCGGCGTGATCGACAGCACGATTTCGCTGCGCATGGCGTCGTCCTTCTGGCTGCCGAACAGGCGGTTCAGCACGGGCAGTTCGCCCACGCCGGGCACCTTGTTGGCCGTGCCCCTGTCCTCGTCGCTGATCAGGCCCGCCAGTACCTGCGTTTCGCCATCCTTCAGGCGCAGCACGGTCGACGCGCTGCGCGTGCCGATCTGGTAAGCCTGCGTACCCGTCTTGCTGATCACTTCCTTCACCACGTTCGACACTTCCAGGTTGATCTTGATGGCCACCTCGTCGTCCAGGTAGACGTTCGGCTCGACGTCGAGCTTCAGGCCCACGTCGATGTAATTGACGCTGTCGGAACTGACGCCGTTATTCGTCGTGACGGTAATGACGGGCACGCGGTCGCCGATGAGGATCTTGGCCTTTTCCTTGTTGCGCACGCGGATGCGCGGGTTGGCCAGGATATTGCTGTCGCTATCGGTCTTGTTGGCGTTGAGCGTCACGCCGCCGATGGCCAGGTTGATGTTGTCGCCATTGATGCGGTGCAGGTCGGCCACCTTCAGGCCGCCCAATCCCGTGCCGACGCCGGCCAGCGTGAGGCTGGCCTGGTCCGGCCAGCGTACGCCCAGCTCCATCAGGCGCGTGCGCTTCACTTCCAGCACTTCCACCTCCAGCATCACTTCCGGGTCGGCCAGGTCCTGCACGTTGATGATGCGTTCGGCCATGCGCACCATTTCCGGCGTATCGCGCAGCATGATGATGCCCAGGCGCTCGTCGGTGACGACGTCCTTGGCCTTGAGCAGGGTCTTGATGGAAAACGCCACCGTCTTGACGTCCGCATTGGCGAGGAAGAAGGTGCGCACCACCAGCTGCTGGTAATCCTTCACCTTTTGCGGCGTGTTCGGGTAGATCGTGATCGACTTGTCGCTGGTGACGCTCTGTTCGAGCTGGTTGGCGCTCAGCAGCATGGCGATGGCTTCCTCGATGCTGGTGTCGCGCACGGAAATGGTGGCGCGCAGGGCGGGATCGACTTCCTTGTCGAAGACGAAGTTCAGGCCCGACACCTTGCTGAGAAGATCGAACACGGAGCGCAGGGGCGCGTCGCGGAACTCCAGGGTGACGGGTTTGCGGTAGGCGGCAGCCAGCTTGCCGCCGGCCGGCCGCGCCTTCGCCTGCTCGTCTCCGATGCGGTTTTTCAGGGCCAGCGCCTCGCGCTGTGCGGGGCGTTCCTGCAGCACCTGGCGCAAGGCTTCCTGCGCCTGCGCGATATTCGCCTCGCCGCCGCGCTGGTAGCTGGCCTGCGCTTCCTGCACCAGCTTGCGATGCCGCTCATCCTGCGCCACGCCGTCCAGGCCACGCTGCGCCACGTCGTTGCTGGCGTCGAGCGCCAGCGCCTGCTGGTACAGCGCTTGCGCCCCGGGCAGGTTGCCCTGCTGGCGCAGCGCTTCCGCAGCGCCATTCAGCTTGTTCAGCGCGCGCATCCTGCCGTTCGTGACGGCGATGCGGTACTTGGCGTTGGTCGGCTCGGCTTGCGCCGCCTGTTCCAGCAGGGCCAGGCCCTGTTCCGTGCGGCCCGCTCCCAGCATGGCCTGGCCGTCGTTGTAGGCCTGGTTTCCGGCGCAGGCGGCCAGCAGGGACAGCAGCGGGAGCAGGGTGATGATGGTACCTGGTGCGCGTCGTTTCAATTGAGGTCCCCTACGGCGAGTGTCTGTTTCAGGTTGAGCGGCAGATAGGTAAATTGCAGTGCGCCCTGCACCACGCCGTCGAAGCGGTAGCGCTCTTCGAACGTGTCGCCGGGACGCGCCACCACGTTGCGGTCGCCCGCTTGCAGGAAGTAGGCAGCCTTGCCTTCGTCGACGAAGCGGCCGAGGAATTGAAAGGGCAGCGGCGGCGGTGCGTTTGCGTCGACGGCGGCGACGGTGCGCGTGGCCTGCGCCGCCTGCTGGTCGAGCATGATTTTTTTCGGCGTATCGGGCTGCCAGCTTTGCTTGGCAAACAGGGTGGCCGCTTCGTCATCGTCGAGGGCGCGCCGCGGATGGATCGCCAGCGGGCGGCCAGGCGCCGGCGCGGCGGCATCGGGAAGCACGGGCGCTGGCGCTACCTGCTCCATTTGGCGCGTGGTGGCCGTGGCTGGCCCCACGATGCTGCCTTCGTCTTCGGGCGCGAAGAGGGCGGCCAGCAAGGTGGCCACGGCGGCGCCTCCCAGAACGGCTTTTTTCATCGGCGCACCTCCGCCTTCTTCACCAACAGGATGAACTGGATGCGGGCGTCGATCTCGCCCGCTTCGATCTGCTCGCGCTTGAAGAGCACGGAGTCGAGCGTGAGGGTGGGCAGCTGCTGCAAGGCGTCGACGATGAACGTTTGCAGCTGCGTGTATTCGGCCTTCACGGGCAGGGTGATCTGGTAGCGCAGGAAGGCCGTATTGGCATCCTCCTGCGGCTTGTAGTCCGCCTTGGCCAGGGTGACTCCGCTCTTCTGCGCCACTTCCAGCAAGGTCTTCAGCTGCTCGGGAATGCTGTCATGCGCGGGCAGGTAGGCGTGGAAAGCAGCCAGGCTGTCGGCGTCGGCATCGAGCGCGATGGCGGCCGGCGGCTGCGCCGACTGTTTCGCCGCTGCGGCCAGTTGCGCCGCCAGTTCCTGCTGGCGCGCAGCCAGCGCCTCGCCCTGCTGCATGGCGAAGGCGGCCAGCGCCAGGCAGGCCGCGCCGATGGCGCTGGGCCAGCCCAGGGTACGCCACAGCCGTTGCGCTTCCCACCGCAGGCGCGGCGGCAGGCGCAGTTGCAGGCGTGGACGCGCCACGGGCGTGCTGGCTTTCAGCACGGATTTTATTGCCGCCATTGCGCCTCCAGCTGAAAACGGTACGGGTGTTCGGGAGCGTTCGCATTCATTTCGTGTTTGAGCAGGTACACGGAACTGAACATGGGCTGCTGGTTCAGGAAGGCCAGGTAGTTGAGCATGTCCTGTGGCGTTTCCGCTTCGGCGGCGATTTTCAGTACGCTGGCGCCATCCTGTCCCTGCTGCGCGTTCAGGTCCAGTCCCAGCAGGGCCACGCGCAGGTCGCGCGGCGCCTGCACCGTTTTCACCAGGCGCGTGACGGGCAGGTTGAGCTGGCGCACGGCGGCGGCCACCTGTTTCAGTTCGCTGTCGCGTTCGCGCTGCTGGGCCGCCGAGAGGGGGGCGCGCACGGGACGCGCGGGCTGCAGCTGGGCCAGTTGCGCTTCCAGGCGCCGCGTTTCCTGCGCCTGCACCAGCCAGTACACGGCGGCCGGCAACAGCAGCAGGGCGCTCGCCAGGCACAGGGCCAGGCGCCAGCCGCTGAAGGTCTGCATTGCGCCGGGCGCCAGCAATTCCAGGCGGCTCAGGCCCATGCGGCCTCCCGCATCAGGTGCGCGGCGCTGGCCACGGCAACGGGCTGGAAGCGCGCCGGCAGCGCAGCCTGAGGTTCGCCGCTCAGGTCGAGCAGCGCCACGTGTTCGATCGCATCTAGCTGCGGCGCGCGCAAGTTCCAGCGCCGCCACGCCCGATCCAGTTCGTCGCCCCAGGCGCCGCCGCAGGACTGGCTGTGCAGGGCCGCGATGCGCCCGCCGCTGCTGGTCGCCAGCAGCAGCCGTCCCGCTTCCACCAGGGCGAAGGCCGCCGGCTTGGCGGGGGCGAGGCTGCGCCAGGCCGGGCCCACGACGGGTTCGATGGACAGGCAGCGCCGGCCATGCGCGGCGGCGGCATCCTGCACGCCCTGCAGCAGGGCCGCATCGATGCCGCAGGCCAGGCGCGGCTTGCCGTACGGCGCATCGTCGGCAGCGAGGCGCCAGGCGCGCGCGCCATCGCCGTAGACGGCGGCGAACTGGCTGTGCAGGAAGCGCTGCGCGCTGGCCCGGTCGAGCAGGGCGCCGCTCCACGGCACCATCAGCATGGCGCACCAGCGGCTGGCCAGGCTGACGGCCAGCGGCAGTTTTTTTTCATTGTGCTGTTCGAGCCAGCCGCGCAAGCCTGCCAGCGCCACTTCCCAGCTGGCGCCGGGGTTCAGGATTGGCAAATGGAAGGCGCTGTCGGGAAAGGGACGGCCGGCGCGGCGCAGCACGCCGTGCAGTCCGTGCGGCGCCAGGTGCAGGCATACGGTGGCCCGGGTAACGCGTTCAATAAGTGACACGATTGAGCTCCGCTAAAGTGGTTTCGCCGCGCCGCACCAGATCCAGGCCCGCCTCGCGCGCCAGGCGGAAGCCGTTGCGCGCCGCTTCTTCCTTCATCTGGCTCAGGGGGGCGCGCGTGCAGATCATTTCGCGCATGGCGTCGCTGAGCATCAGGACCTCGGCGACGGCCTTGCGCCCCTTGTAGCCGGTGCCGCGGCAGTGGCCGCAGCCCTTGCCGGCCATGAATTGCCAGTCCTGCACCTGGTGCAGGGCCAGGCCGCTGTCGCGCAGCTGCTGCGCATCGGCCAGCACTTCGGCGCTGGCGTCGACGGCGCAATGGGCGCAATTGAGGCGCAGCAGGCGCTGCGCCACGATGCCGTTCAGGGCCGCCGCAAAGCTGTAGGCGTCGACGCCCATGTGCAGGAAGCGGCCCACCACGTCGAACACGTTATTCGCGTGCACGGTGGTAAATACCAGGTGACCCGTGAGCGCCGCCTGCACGGCGATCTGCGCCGTCTCGTCGTCGCGGATCTCGCCGATCATGATCTTGTCGGGATCGTGGCGCAGGATGGAGCGCAGGCCGCGCGCGAACGTCAGCCCCTTTTTTTCGTTGACGGGGATCTGCAGCACGCGCGGCAGCCGGTACTCGACGGGGTCTTCGATGGTGACGATCTTGTCCCGTCCCGTGTTGATTTCCGTGATGGCCGCGTACAGGGTGGTGGTCTTGCCGGAACCCGTGGGACCCGTCACCAGCAGCATGCCGTGCGGCTTGGCGGCCAGGCGGCGTATCTGTTCGATGGCATCCTCGTTCAGGCCCAGGCTTTCCAGGCGCAGGGCCTGTGCCGCTTCCGTCAGCGCGCGCCGGTCCAGCAGGCGCAGCACGGCGTCCTCGCCAAAGATATTGGGCATGATGGAGACGCGGAAATCGATCTCCGCCCCTTTCACGCGCACCTTGAAGCGGCCGTCCTGCGGGATGCGGCGCTCGGCGATGTCGAGGTCGGCCATCACCTTGATGCGCGAAATGATCTGTTCCGCCATCGCCAGGCCCTGCACCTGGCCGGCCTGCACCAGCACGCCGTCGACGCGGTATTTGATGACCAGGCTGGCCACGTCGCATTCGAGGTGGATGTCGCTGGCCTGGAATTTCAGGGCGTCGTAGATGGTGGAGTTCACCAGTTTCACCACCGGGCTGCTGTCTTCGCTGATGCGTATCAGCGAGATGTCCTCGATGCTCTGGTCGAGGCCAGGTACATCGTCGCCATGCTGCATTTCCTGCATCGCCTGCTGCACGCTTTCCTGCTGCTGCAGGTAGGCGGCCAGGTCGTCCGGATGCGCCAGCGCCACCGTGAAGGGCGTGGCCAGGGCGAAGTCGGCCCACTGCAGCAGGTCTTCGCTGAAGGGATTGCCGATGACGAGCACGGGCGGCACGCCGGGAGCGCCCGGCTGCAGCAGCACGCAGTCGCGCTGGGCGCAATCGGTGTAGGGCAGCTGGGCAAAGGCGGGCAAGGCGGCTTGCAGCTCGGCCATCGTCCAGGCCGGATAGCGGAACAGGGCGGCCAGCTGGCGCAAAAAGACTTCGGGCGGCAGGGCCGCCGTTTCCTGCAGCACGGCCATCTGCGGACGGCCCTGTTCCAGCGCGCTGGCGTGGGCGCGGCGCAGCATGGCCGCATCGAGCACGGCCCGTTCTTCGTCGCGTGCGTTCATGGCATGCCCCTCAAGATAAGCTCCCGGCCAGTTCGAAGATCGGCATGTACATCAGCACCACCACGCCGCCGATCACCACGCCGATGATGGTCATCAAGAGCGGTTCGAGCAGGCGCGAAGCCCAGTCCACCCAGCGGGCGAATTCCTCGTCGTGGAATTTGGCCGAGCGTTCCAGCATGTCGCCCAGGCGGCCCGTGTTTTCTCCCACTTTCAGCAGCGATTGCGCCACGGGCGTGGCCATGCCGGCCTGTTCCAGCGCGCTGGAAAACGGCATGCCTTCCTGCACCGCGCGGCGGGCCTGCGCCAGCTGCTCCTGCTGCGCCGGCAGCAGCATGGGCGCGACCATGGCCAGCGCCTTGTGCAGGGGGATGCCCGCATGCAGCAGCAGGCTCAGGGCGCGGTAGAAGCGGGCCAGGCGGAATTCCGCCGCCTTCCCGGCCAGCACGGGCAGGCGCAGCAGGCGCAAGAGCAGGGCCTGGCGCGCGCCGGCATTGGCGGCGCCGAAGACCACGGTGCCGACGGCGGCGGCCAGCGCGCCGGCGCACAGCAGCGGGTGGGCGGCCAGGGTCTGGCCAAAGCCCAGCAGCATCTGCGACATCCACGGAATTTCGCGCCCCGAGCTTTCGTAGACGACGCTGAACTTCGGCACCACATAGCCGAGCAGGAACAGGGTCACCAGGCCGCCGACGACGAGCAGCATGCACGGATAGATGGCGGCGGAAATGAGTTTTTTGCGGATGGCGTCGAACTGCAGCTGGTAGCCGACAAAGCGCGCCAGCGCCTCGGGCAGGTTGCCCGAGCGTTCGGCCGCATGCACGGTGGCGATGTAAATGTCGGGGAAGATGTCGGGGAAGCCGGCCAGGGTGTCGGAAAAGCTCTGCCCCTGCTGCAGGGTGAGCACGATGGCGGCCAGGGTGGCCTTGGCGCCCGCGCGCGTTTCCTTGTTGTGCAGGGTGGCCATGGCCTCGCCCAGGTTCAGGCCCGCTTCGAGCAGGGCCAGCAGCTCCTGGCTGAATTGCAGCAGGGGCAGTCCCTGCTTGCCCGGACGCGGCGCGGCGCCCGCGTCCTGCGCACTGCCGTCATCGACGGCCAGCACGCGCCAGCCGCCGCGCACGGCCGCGCGGATCGCCTCGGCCTCGCTGGCGGCGTCGATGGCCAGCGCCTGGCTGCCCGCCGGGCCCTGCACCTGGAGGTGGAACTGCATCGTCGGCTCAGGTGAGCATGGCGACGGAAGCGGACAGGGGCTGGCTGTTATGGGGGAAGGCGCGTGCGGTCAAAGTAGGCATCGGTCGGGAACAATCCAAAAAAAGTTCAATTCGTCGCGGGTACCGGCAGCAGCAAGATGCAGTGAGTTGCCTCAGGGTAGACTGGAATTGCCAGAAAATCAATCGTGTCGTGCTGCTGGATGCGGGCGGCTGGCCGCAATTGGCCGGCCGCCCGCATGTTCAGCCGCTTACTGGGTAACCAGGCTGACCTTGTCGATCACGAACGAGGTTTGCAGCGAAGCGTCCTCGGTCGCGGCAAACGAGATCTGCACGGTCTGGCCCTTGTAGGCGATCAGGTCGAACGTGCGGATCTGGTAGCCGGCTGCCTTGTTCACGTTCGAATACGTGGCCAGGGTGCCCAGCACCGTGCCGGCGCTGTTCTTCACGGTGACGACCAGCTTGTCGTACACGGTATTGCCCGTTTCCGCCGTGTCGATATGCAGCGCGAAGCTCAGGCTGGCGGACGTGGCGGCGGCCGGGATGGTCACGCTTTGCGTCAGCGATTCGCTGGCCGTGGTGCCATTGCCGCCCAGCCAGGCGTACTGCGTGCCTTCATACGCCACCTGGCCCGTGAAGGTGCCGATGGCGCCCGTGGTGCCGCTCCAGCCCGTGGCGCCGGACTCGAAGCCGCCGTTCGTCACGCGTTCGGTGGCGCTGCTGGTGCCCACCGTCAAGGTGGCGTTGTTCGACGTCGCCGTCACGGCTGGCGAGGACGAATCCGTCACCGTGGCCTTGAAGACGGCGCCGTTGTCGGCCGCTGCAGCCGTGAAGCTGTAGGCGGGCGACGTGGCGCCGCTGATCACGGCGCCGTTGCGGTACCACTTGTAGGTGTACGGCGCCGTGCCGCCGCCTGCGCCCACGGCGAACGAGGCGGTGGCGCCCGGTGCGACCGTGATGCTGGCCGGCTGGCTGGTGATGCTCACCGCGCCGCCCGTGGTCGATTCATCGACGTCGGCACCCACGTTGATGGCCGCATAGGCGCGCTTGACGGCGATCGACTCGGCGCTGCCCACGCCATACAGTTCCTCGGCAGCCTGCAGCACCTTGTTGCGCGCATCGGCGTAGTTGGTCGACGAAGTGAACTTGGTGGTCGCGGCCTTGAACCAGATGCGGTAGGCCTTGTCGCTGCCGATACCCGTCATGGCCAGCGGGCTCTTGTTCAGGTAGGAGCTGTAGTAGTCGCTGCTGGAGGTGGAGTTCGAACCTTGCGACAGGAAGTAGAACATGCGGTTGTTCGGGCCACTGCTGTAGTGGACGTCGAGGTTCTTGATGGTGCTGCTCCACGCATTCGGGCTGCTGCCATCCTTGCTTGGCTTGTACAGCCAACGCAGCGGCTGGCCATTCTTGGCGATCTCCTTGCCCGTCATCCAATCGTTGCCGGTGTTGGGGATGCTGGTGCCCGTGCCGCCGGCGCGCGCATACGCTTCCACCATTTCACCGGCGATGTCCGAGCTCGATTCGTTCAAGCCGCCCGATTCCTGCGAGTAGATCAGGCCCGAGGTGGCGTCCGTGATGCCGTGGCCCATTTCATGGCCGATCACGTCGATGGAGCCGAGGTTGTTGAACGAACTGCCGCCGTCGCCGATGTACATGCACTTGCAGCTGCTGTCGTAGTAGGCGTTGTCGTAGGCCGTGTTGACGTGGGCGGCAATGTGCGTGGCCGTGTTGTTGCCGTCCAGGCTGGACCAGCCCAGCACATTCTTGTGCGTGTCGTAGGTGTTCATCAGGCCCCACATGGCGTTCACGGCCGCCGTCTGGCCGTTGGCGTTGGTGGTGCTGCCGCCGTTGATGTATTGCTGGCCGTCGCCCCAGGTATTGCTGGTGCTGCTGTACACGCTGCCCGAGGTGGTGCCGTGGTTGGCATTCGTGATGGCCATGCCGCCGAAGCTGCCGCCCGTGCCGCGGCTGGGGTCCTTCATGGTGTAGGTGCTGCCCGTGAGCGTGGTGTTGAGCGGCACCTGGCCGTTGTACTGGCTGTTGCCGATGCCGGCCACGGTTTTCAGGGCTTTCCATTGACGCAGGATGCGGCCATCCTTGGCGCTGACGATGGTGTCGTAGTAGACGGGCTTGTTGCCGCTGATCATGCGCGTCTGCACCAGGTAGGCCAGCTCGTAGTGGTCGACCACGTCCTGCACGTCGAGGGCGTTCAGCGCGGCTTCCGATTTGTTCTCGGCGCCAGCCACGCGCACCGTTTTCATCACGGGGTAGATCAGCAGCTGCGCCTGCGGCGGTACATGGTCGACGGCCGGCACGCCGATGTTTTTCACGGCGGCGGCGATGGCGGCGGCGGCGCTGACGGCCGGCGTGGTGTCGATATCGGTGGTGGCGCTGCGGGTGACGGAATTGACGCCGCCGCTACCGAGGCCGGAGGCGCGGTCCGACACGGATTCGCTGACGATGTCGCCGGCGTTGTTGCTGACCACGACCGTCTCGGAACCGAAGACGGGCAAGCCCTTGTAGGTATGCTGGACGCGGCTCACGCGCGTGCCGCTGACGCCCGGATGCTGGGCGCCGACGGCAAAGCCATGTTCGGTATTGAGGCCGCGGCTGCGCGCCTGCGCCGCCAGCTTGTTGACCAGGCTGGCATTCTCTTGTGGAGAGGCCAGGGTGACCGGCGCGGCCATCAGGGTTTGTGGCAGCGGCGTGGCGGCGCCGGCCGTGGTGGCCATCAGCGGCAGGGCGGCGATGGATGCGGCAACTATCGTCAAACGTAAATTCATTTCTGCTCCATGGTATCGGTTAAGGAAATGGTGAATGAACTGGCCGCGATGTCTGATGGCCACCCCGACGGGCCTGGCGGCAGGCGGATAGCCTGCCGTTTTGTGGTGGCATGACGCCGGGTAGGGGGACACTAAACTTGTCGATATCTCCATGTCAAAAAATTCAAGAAATGGGTCACTACACGAATTTTTGTTAAGAATTGAACATTTATCGGCACTGTACTAGAGGAAAGTTTGATTTATCGCAAGCTGCAATTTTTGTTTTGGACTACTTCCTCAAATGGCGCGTTCTGTTGGAAAAACACTGTTGCATTTTTTAAATGTTGCGATCTACACTAGGTATTCGCGCGATCCCCTGCGGGCTGCGCGAGGACAAAAAAAGCGCACGCGGCAATGACCGCGTCCAGATACAGCGCATCGGGAAAAAATCGGGAGTTTCACATGACGTCAGTTCTGTTTTCTGCTGTTGGTTTCAGCCATTTCCCCTCTGGAGCGGCATTCATGCTGCATCCGCCTTCCTAGCCGCCGCTACCTGGCTCTTCCCCCGCGAGGGGATTCTTCTCAGCGAGTCCGACCGTGCCGCCCGGCGCGGCCGCTGGCGCAGTGCATCCTTTTTTTCAGGAAGGGTTGCCGGCTCCTGGTGCGTGCACCGGAATCACCGGCCCGAAGAACTATGCTTTCGATAGCGACCAAAGTGGAACAGATCGTGATGGAGTCGGCCTTTCTCAGCGAAGGATTGGGCCGGGGCCTGCTTAACCTGTCGGAACTGGCGCGCCAGCTGCAGCCGCAATTGCAGACCGATTTATGGAAGCCCGTGGGCCAGGCGGCCGTGGTGATGGCGCTGCGCCGCCTGGCCGAACGGATGCCGCAGCAGAAAAGCCGCGAGATCGTGCTGGCGCACCGCGCGGGCGAACTGTCCACGCGCAGCGAATTGATGATTTTTACCTACCGCTATTCCGACCAGACCTACGCCTGCCAGCGCCAGTTGCTGGCGCTGGCCGCACCCCAGCGCGGCACGTTCATCACGGTGACGCGCGGCGTCAACGAGGTGATGGTGATCTGCAGCCGCTCGCTGCATGCGCTGGTGGAGGAAGTTTTCGGCGCAGAGCAGGAACTGGCGCGCCTGGAGCGGGTCACGGCCGTGACCTTGCACCTGGCGCCCGAGACCTGCTACACGCCAGGCGTGTATCACGCCATCCTCAAGCGTCTGGCCTGGGAGCGCATCAACCTGATCAACATCATCTGCACGTATACGGAGCTGACCTTGTTGCTGGAACCGTCGCAGACGGGGGCGGCTTTTTCCGTGCTGTCGAAAATCGTCGCGCAATGAAAAACGTCCCGCTGCAGCGATGCAGCGGGACGTCGGCAGGCGCAGGCGCCGTTTATTTTTCCAGCTGCGTGCGTACGCGGGCAATCGCGGCGCGCACCTGGCGCGGCGCGGTGCCGCCCACGTGGTCGCGCGCGGCCACGGAGCCTTCCAGGGTCAGCACCTCGAACACGTCTTCGTCCGTCAATGGGGAAAACGCGCGCAGCTGCTCCAGCGACAGGTCGGCCAGGTCGCAACCGGCGTCGACGCAGGCGCGCACGGCCAGGGCCACCGCTTCATGCGCGTCGCGGAACGGCAAGCCCTTCTTCACCAGGTAGTCGGCCAGGTCGGTCGCCGTGGCGTAGCCTTGCAGGGCTGCCGCGCGCATCGCTTCCGGTTTCACCGTGATGCCACCGGCCATGTCGGCGAAGATGCGCAGGGTGTCGATGACGGTGTCGACGGTGTCGAACAGCGGTTCCTTGTCTTCCTGGTTGTCCTTGTTGTAGGCCAGCGGCTGGCCTTTCATCAGGGTCAGCAGGCCAGTCAGGTGGCCATACACGCGGCCCGTCTTGCCACGCGCCAGTTCCGGCACGTCCGGGTTTTTCTTTTGCGGCATGATCGACGAGCCGGTGCAGAAGCGGTCGGCGATGTCGATGAAGCCGATGCGCGGGCTCATCCAGATCACCAGTTCTTCTGCCATGCGCGACACGTGCATCATCAGCACGGCGGAGGCGGCGCAGAATTCGATGGCGAAATCGCGGTCCGACACGGCGTCGAGCGAGTTGTGGCAGACGTCGTCGAAGCCCAGGGTTTTGGCCACGCGCAGGCGGTCGATGGGGAAGGTGGTGCCGGCCAGTGCAGCGGCGCCCAGCGGCAGGCGGTTGACACGCTTGCGGCAGTCGGCCATGCGCTCGGCGTCGCGGCCGAACATCTCCACGTAGGCCAGCATGTGGTGGCCAAAGGTGATCGGCTGGGCCACCTGCATGTGGGTAAAGCCCGGCATGATGGTGTCGGCATGCTGCTCGGCCAGGTCCGTCAGCGCGCTGCGGAACGTCGCCAGCAGGGCGGTGATGTCGTCGATGGCGGCACGCACGTACAGGCGGATGTCGGTCGCCACCTGGTCGTTGCGCGAACGGCCCGTGTGCAGGCGCTTGCCCGCATCGCCTACCAGTTCGGTCAGGCGTTTTTCGATATTCAGGTGGACATCTTCCAGGTCCAGCAGCCATTCGAACTGGCCGGCGGCGATTTCCTGCGAGATTTGCGCCATGCCGCGCTGGATTTCCGCGTAGTCGGCCGGGCTGATGATGGCTTGCGCATGCAGCATTTCCGCATGGGCCAGCGAACCTTCGATGTCGAACAGCGCCAGGCGCTTGTCAAAAAATACAGAAGCTGTGTAGCGCTTGACGAGGTCCGAGACCGGTTCGGAAAACCGGGCCGACCAGGCTTCGCCCTTTTTGGAGAATTGATCAGTCATGAAAGAAGTCCTTTAGTGTAGGGCGATTATAAACAAGGTTGGCCTGCGGTAGGGCTTTTAGGGGCTTGCAGGGCCCTGAAATGGCCAGGAATGGGGCTGGCACGCCTGAAATGCCACGGCGCGGGCGCCGTGGCGCGTTCCATCCGGGCTTTTTGTATTCTGTCCCGCAAATCGTGCGTTTTGTCGCAATCCGATGGTGGTTCAAGCGCGATCGGCCTACAGTTCAATCATCGCAGCACACAACCCGCCACCCAAAGGAACCATCATGAACATCGCTAAAAACATGGAAGCCATCTTCGTTGCCGTCATCGCCATCGCCGCCGCCACCAGCCTGGCTACCGCCGCCGTGCCGAAATTCCGCGCCGCGCCTGCCGCCATCGTCGCCAGCGCCGACCAGGCCACCATGCACACCGTGCACGTCAGCGCCAAGCGCCTGAGCGCCGAAGAAAAAGCCGCACTGTAAGGGCGGCCATGCAATGCAGGCAGTACCCATCACCGGCGACCAGGACGGGCGGCGCCCCCGGTTCTTTCCTGCCCAGGTGACAGCAGCGCGCAAATCGCCGATGATCGGTTTTTTCCACGACAGGCGGACAGCGTGATGCCACACTTGAAGATCAGCAGCGACAAGGCGGAACTCGACGTTCCGGCCATTCACCATTTTCTCAGCACGCAATCGGCATGGGCCAGCGGCATCGCACTGGCCACCGTACAGCGCGCGATCGAGCATTCGCTCTGCTTCGGCGGCACGCTGGACGGCCGCCAGGTGGCATTCGCCCGCGTGGTCAGCGACTACACCACGTTTGCCTATCTGGTCGACGTGTATGTGCTGGCAGAGTACCGCGGCCGCGGCTACAGCAAGCGCCTGATGGAGGCCGTGATGGCACATCCCGACTTGCAGGGCTTGCGCCGCTTCATGCTGGCCACCAGCTCGGCACATGGCTTGTATGCGCGCCACGGTTTTACGGCACCGCTCCGGCCGGAGACGCTGATGGAGCGGTATTTTCCCGATATATACCGGCGTTGAACGGCTGGCGCGGTTTGCGCGCGGCCCCGTTCCTGCCCTGCCATTTCCAAGTACTGACTCCCCCAACCGGACCTGACGCCATGACCTCTTGCTTTCTCTGGCCTTTCCTTGCCGCTGCGCTCACCGCGACTGGCGCACCCATGTCGGAGGCATTCAGCCCGGCGCCTTGCGAGACGGGGATTTTCAGCCAGGGCCAGACGGATTTCGTCGCCCTCACCCAAGGGGGCAAGGGATACAGCTATACCTTCAGCGACGGGACAGTCGGCAACACGCAGGATGCCGGGGCGCTGCTCGCGTGCGGAAAGGACGCCGTGCTTGTCCGCGGCAAGGAGCGCTGGCCGAAAGTGGCACTGGCCGAATCGGATACGCGCTTCGCATCGGACGGCGTCATGCTCGCGGGCCGCTTGATGGAAGCGCCGGGCGCAGGCAAGGATACGCCGCTGGTCGTGTATGCCCACGGTTCCGAAAGCAGCGGCTGGATCGGCCGCGCGCGCGATCCTTACCAGATGGTGGGACGGGGCGTGTCCGTTTTCGTGTATGACAAGCGCGGCACCGGCCTGTCCGAAGGCGAATATACGCAGAATTTCCCGCGCCTGACCGATGACCTGGTGGCCGCGTCGCGCGAAGCCAGGCGGCTGGCGCAAGGCCGCTACGGCCGCTTCGGCCTGATTGGGGGTAAGCCAGGGCGGCTGGATCGCGCCACTGGCGCAGGCGCGCGCCAAGGCGGACTTTCTCGGCATCGGCTATGGCCTGGCGGTCGATATCGCGGAACAGGATGCGGCGCAGGTCGCCAAGGAATTGCTGGACCGCGGCTATGGCGACGAGGTCCTCGCCAAGGCCCGGACGATGACGGATATCACGGCAAGACTCGTCAGGTCAGGCTACAAGGATGGCCTGGATGACTTGTCCGGGGTGCAGCAGCGATTCGGCAAGGAGCCGTGGTTCGCCCTCGTCAAGGGCGGCTACACGGGCGTGTTCCTGGCGATGCCGGTCGAGGAATTGCGCAAGCATGGCATACCGCAGTTCGACAAGCTCGGTGTCGACTGGTCGCAAGATCCCGTGCAGGCATTGCGCCAGGTCGCGGTGCCGCAGTTGTGGGCCTTGGCGGAAGATGACCGCCAGGCGCCGCCGGCTGTCACCGTGGAGCGCCTGACTGCGTTGCGCAGCCAGGGCCAGGCCATCTCCATTTACCTCTTTCCGCAGGCCGATCACGGCATGCGCAGCTACGATCAGGCAGCGGATGGAACGCGCAAGCCCACCCTCATCGCGCCAGGCTATTACGATCTGATGGCCGACTGGGCCAAGGGCCGCGTCGAGGGACCTTACGGGCGGGCGTCTCGCAAATAAAGCCGCGGCGGCCGTGCGTCGCCACGGCTTACTTATTGCCAGTGCATCAGGCAGGGCGGAATCAGGAGCAGCAGCGCCAGCACCAGGTAAATCAGCTGCAGCGGAATCATCCACTTGGCCCACGTAATCCAGGGCACGCGCGCCAGCGCCAGCACGCCGACGGTGATGCCGGAGGTGGGGATCATCGGCGTGGTGAATTCGCCGAACTGGAAGGCCAGGATGGCCGTCTGGCGCGTCACGCCCACCAGGTCGGCCAGCGGCGCCATGATGGGCATGGTCAGCGCGGCCTGGCCGCTGCCGGAATGGATGAAGAAGTTGATCACCGACTGCATGAAGAACATCTTTTGCGCGGCGAAGACGGGACTCGACGAGGCTACCAGGGGCGTGAGCGCATGCAGCATGGTGTCGATGATCTGCGCGTCGCGCGCCAGGATCATGGTGCCGCGCGCCAGCGCGATGACCAGCGCCACGCTGACCATGTCGCGCGCGCCCTGCACAAAGGACGCCACCAGGCTGTCCATGTCGAGCCGGCCCACCAGGCCGACGACGATGGCCATCACCAGGAACAGGGCGGCGATTTCATCGATGAACCAGTCGTACTTGACGACGCCGACGACCATCGTCAGCAAGGTCGCCATGAAAATCCACAGCACGGCGCGGTGCGTGCGCGTCATGCCGGCAAAGCTGCCCAGGTCCATCGAGTGCTCGCTGCGCTTTTCGATGTCGAGCAGATAGGTCGGGCTTTTCTCCGGATGGCGCTTGACGCGGGCCGCGTACCACATCAGGAAGACGATGCTGACGGCCGTGGCGATGGCCCAGACGACCAGGCGGTAGCCGATGCCGGAAAAGATCGGCACGCCCGCGATGCCCTGCGCGATGCCGACGTTGAACGGGTTCAAAAAGGCGGCTGAAAATCCCACCTGCGAGCCGATGAAGGGAATCGACACGCCCGTGATGGTGTCATAGCCCAGGGCCAGCGCCAGCGGCACGAAGATCAGGATGAAGGGGATCGCTTCCTCGTTCATGCCGAAAGTGGCGCCGCCCAGGGAAAACATGGTGAAGAAGACGGGAATGATGGCGGCGCGCACGAAGCGCGAGCTGGTGTGGGCCTTGGCGATCGCCTTGATCAGCGAGTCGAAGGCTTCCGTCTTTTGCAGCACGGCGAAGGCGCCGCCGACGATCAGCACGAAGCCGATGATCAGGCTGGCGTCGACGAAGCCCTTGATGGGCGCCATCATCAGCGCTGTCAGTCCCTGCGGCTTGTTGTCCACGTAGTGGAACGTGCCGGGGATGATCAGCTGCTTGCCGTTGACCAGCTGCGTATCGAATTTCCCGCCTGGCACCAGCCACGTCGCCAGGGCGATCATGGCCAGGATGCCGCACAGCAGGACGAAGGTGTTGGGGAGCTTGAATTTTCTCATGGCGCTTTTTTGTGACATTTATTGGCTCAGCAGGCTGCCGCCGCGGAAGGCGACGGCGCCGGCGACCTTGCCGACGTTCATGCCGCGCAGGACGTGGCGGTGCGCGCTGCGCGCGAAGAAGACGCCGGCGACCGTGCAGCGCAAGGTGGTCGTCTCGCCGCTGACGGGATCGATCAGGTCGGCCAGCGCATCGCCGGCGGCCAGCACGTCGCCCATTTCGCGCAGGTAGACCAGCACGCCGTGATGCGGCGCGAGGATAGGTTCCACGCCGGCCAGCGGCGTCGGTGCGCATTGCGGCGCGGGCAGGTCGTCGCCGGCGCCGGCTATCTCCAGCACGCCCTCGATGGCGAGAAAGCGCAGCAGGGCGGTGGCGTCGCGTTCGGCCAGGGCGTAGCTCACTTCCACTTCGCCGCGCAATTCGACGGTGGTCGACAGGCAGGCGGCGGGGATCGGATAGCGTCCCTTGAAGTGCGCGTCGAGATCCCACCACAATCGGCTGCAGGCTTCGTCGAACGGCTCTTCGCCGGCCGCCAGCTCCAGCAGCACGGCGCGCGCGCCCAGCAGCGCGGACAGGGGCGCGATCTGCGCCGCCAGCGGCGTGCCCGTATAGATATGCAGGGCCGCCTCGTTATCGCAATGCAGGTCGAGCACGATGTCGGCGTCGATGGCCATGCCCAGCAGGGTTTTCTTGAGTGCCTCGGCATCCGTACCCGGCCGCCAGGCGGCGACGGCGTCGCGCGCATGCCGGCGTATCAGCGCCACGTTGGCTTGCGCATCCTGTCCCAGCTGGCCATCGAGGGTGGTCTTCAGTTCATCGGCCACGTGGCGGTAGGCGCGGTTGAAGTTGATGCCGGTGGTCAGGTCGAAGCGTCCGAACGGCGCGCCATGGATGGCTTGCGCCAGGCCGATCGGATTGGCGGCCGGCACCAGGATGATTTCGCCGTGGATCTTGCCCGCCGCTTCCAGCGCCAGCATTTCGCGGCGCAGGAATTGCGCCACCAGCATGCCCGGCACCTCGTCCGCGTGCAGCGCCGCCTGGATGTACACCTTCTTGCCGCTGCGGCTGCCGGCAGCCGTGCCGCCGAAGTGAAAACTGCTCAACTGGCAGGACACGCTGGCGTGCGCGGTGGAGATGGGATGCTGTTGTACTTGCATGGTGAATTCGCCCCAAAACGGGGCGCGGTTGATGGATTCCGGTCGATTATGTAGCATTATTTTCACGAAGTAAATCAATGAAAATCCTTTTACAAATATTTGTTGAGTTTTCTTTTTGATATGAGTACAGTAAGTTTCAGCGACCCGATTTCGCCTTTTCGCCATTCATCCGCAGTATCCAAGAACACAGGCCGCCAGTGATATGAAAGCATCCGCCAGTCCTGCCAGAAGCAGCGCCCGCACGCCACCTGCCGCCGCGCTGTCGTCGCCCGATGCCGCCTTCGCGCAGTCTCCGCTGGGACAGGCGCTGATGCACGTGCTGGCCAGCGGATCGGCTTCGCAGCGGCAGATCGCCGACTACCTGCTGCGCAACCAGATGCGCGTCATTGCGCTGGGCATCGAGGAATTGGCCGACAACTGCCAGGTGTCGACGGCCACCATCAGCCGCTTCGCGCGCGACATCGGCCAGAAGAATTATTCGGCCATGCGCGGCGCCATGGCCGAAACCCTGCAATCGCTGCTGCAGCCCGTCGACAAGCTGCGCCATACGATAGAGCGGCGCGCGCGCGCCACCTCGCCCGTCACGGAAAGCCTGGAGTATGCGGCCGCGAACATCGCCGCCACGTCCGCCGCCCTGTCGCTGCCCGACATGCATGCCGTGGTGCGGCGCCTGACGCGCGCCAAGGTGGTGTATGTGATGGGTTTTGGCCTGTCGGCCAACCTGGCCGGCATGCTGGTGCAGCATCTGCAGCCGTTTTGCCCGCATGTGGTGGAAGTGGTGGGTATCGGCGGCTCGGAAGTGGCGGCCGGGCACCTAGTCAACCTGACGGCGCAGGACGTGCTGGTGGTGATTTCGTTTCCCCGCTATACGCTCGATTGCATCGGCCTGGCCAGCTTCGCGCGCGACCGCGGCGCCTGCATCGTGGCGCTCACCGATTCGCCCGCCTCGCCGCTGGCCGAGCTGGCCGACCATGCGCTATTTGCGCAAAGCACGCATCCCGTCCTGCCCAGCAGCGCCAGCACGGCGCTGGCCATGATCGAGGCGCTGGCCGTGGCGCTGATGGTGTCGAACAAGGACAACGTCGACAAGGCCGCCCGCCTGAGCGAAGTGATCGCCGCCTACCTGTATGGCGGCGAGCATGGGGTGCAGGCTCCCAGGAAAACAGCAGCACAGCAGCGCAAGGCAGTCCATAAAAAGCAGTCATTATAAAAATCAGGGTCAATACCATTGGGGAGAGTTGGAATGCATAAGGAAAAACTACAGGGCGGGCCTGCACTGCCACGTGAAGCGGCACTGGCGCATGCCGTGCGCCTGGCGCTGGGCGCCTTGAGCGTGACGGCGGCGCTGGGCATGCTGGGCAATGGCGCGCTGGCACAGGAGCAGGATGGCGAACCTGCAGCGAAAAAAATGCAGCGCGTGGAAATCACGGGGTCGGCCATCAAGCGCCTCGAATCGGAGACGGCGCTGCCGGTGCAGGTCATCACGCGCGCCGATATCGAAAAGGCGGGCGTGACCACGGCGGCCGAACTGATGGCCCGCGTGTCGGCCAACGTAGGCGGCCTGACCGATGGCGCCAGCATCAATATCGGCGGCGACCAGCGCGGCTTCAACAGCGCCAACCTGCGCGGCGTCGGCACGTCGTCCACGCTGGTGCTGCTCAATGGCCGGCGCATGGCCAATTTTGCCTCGCCTGGCGACGATGCGGGCGTGGACCTGAATAACATTCCCGCCGCCGCGCTGCAGCGCGTGGAAGTGCTGCTCGACGGCGCCTCGGCCCTGTACGGGACGGACGCCATCGGCGGCGTCATCAATTTTATTACGCGCAAGGATTACCAGGGCGTGGAGCTGAATGCGTATGGCAGCGGCACGCAGGAAGGCGGCGCCGGCAAGCGCACGGCCAGCATCACGGCCGGCACGGGCGACCTGGCCACGGATGGCTACAATATCTTTGCCGTGGTCGACCTGCAAAAAACCGACCGCCTCAGCTCTTCGCAGCGCAAGTTCATTCCGAACCTCCAGGTGCCGCAGCGCCTCGGGCATTTGCTGTCCAGTTTTACCAGCCCGGCGAATATCCGCCTCAGCGGCGCCCAGCGCACGCATTTGCAGGACAACGATTTCCTGCTCAACGGGCAGCCGATCACCAACCGCCAGATCAATTTTTCGATCCCGAACTGCGCGCCGCCGGCCAATCTGTACCTGCCGGCGGGCACGGGCGGCGTCGATGCCTGTACCTATGATTACATGGGCGACACGGAGCTGTATCCGAAGACGGACAAGCAAAACCTGCTCACGCGCGGCGTGCTGAAGCTGAATAACGACCACCAGCTGTATGCGGAAGTGGCGCTGAGCCGCTCGCGCAGCTATTACGTGGGCTCGTCGGCACGCGTCATCGGCTATCTCGATTACAGCAAGGTGCCGCAGCTGGCCAATGCCGGTTTCGATACGGCGCTCGACGAGGATGGCGAACCGGTGGGGCGCGAACTGGAACTGCGCATGCGCCTGAACGAGGCGGGCATGCGCACCAGCGAGCTGACCAGCGAAAGCCAGCGCTTCGTCGTGGGAGCCACCGGCACGCTGGCCGGCTGGGACTATGACGTGGGCTTGAACCACAGCGTCAACGTGGTCAAGGACCGCGACACGCATGGCTATGTCCTGTACGACAAGCTGTTGCAGGGCATCGCCGATGGCCGCATCAATCCCTTTGGCCCGTCCGGCGCGGAAGGCAAGGCGCTGCTCGACAGCATCCAGGTCAATGACGAGGTGCGCCATGCGCGCGGCACCATGGACTCGCTCGATTTCAAGGCCTCGCGCGCGCTGATGGCGCTGGGCGGCGGCGACATGGCGCTGGCCGTGGGCGGCGAGGTGAGGCGCGAGCGCACGGAATTCCGTCCCTCGGCGTTGCTGATGAGCGACAACATCAACAACGACGCGGCGCCGGAAGGCGGCGTGGCCACCAGCGACAGCCGCAACGTGCAAGCCGTCTACAGCGAACTGCTGCTGCCGTTTACCAAACAGTGGCAGGCGCAGCTATCGGGACGCTATGACCATTACCAGCAGGTGGGCGGCGCCTTGAGCCCCAAGATCGGCCTGACCTACATGCCCAGCAAGCAGGTGCTGATGCGCGCCTCGGCCGGCAAGGGCTTTCGCGCGCCGTCGATGTCGGACCTGCACCGGCCCACGGCCTACAGCAGCACGGCGACCCTGCCCGATCCCGTGTATTGCGCGAGCGAGAACAACGATTACTCCGTCTGCGCCGATAACTGGGATACGCGCCGCTACAGCAACGACAAGCTGAAACCGGAGCGCAGCCGCCAGTTCACGGCCGGCCTGGTGCTCGAGCCGAGCCAGCACTGGACCTTCAGCTTCGATTACTGGAACATCAAGCGCACGGACCTGATCAGCGAAATCGGCGACGACATCATCCTGGGCAATCTGGGCAAGTACGGCGACCTCGTACACCGCAACGCTGACAATGAAATCGACTACATCGAGCTGCGCAAGGAAAACCGCGGCGCGCAAAAAGCCTCGGGCATCGATATCACGGCCGACCTGCATGGCGTCAGGACGGCGTGGGGACGTTTCGGCGGGCACCTGAGCGGCACGTACGTGCTCGATTCGAAAATCCAGACCAGCCCTGGCGACGATTTCATCAGCAACCTGAATACTTTCGTCACGGACGGCGTGGTGCAGCGCTGGCGCCACACGATCACCGTGGACTGGGACCACGGCCCGTATTCGGCCAGCCTGTCGAACACCTATTCGAGCGGCTATCAGGACCAGAATTCGGCCATCAACACGGATAACGGCAGCGTGGTGGCGGCCAACCGTGTGAAGGCGTATTCGATCTGGGACATGTCGGGCGCGTATGCCGTCAGCAAGCAGTTCAAGCTGCGCGCCGGCATACAGAATCTGTTCAATACCAGTCCGCCGTACTCGAACCAGGCGTACTATTTCCTGTCCGGCTACGACCCCACGTATACGGACCCGCGCGGCCGGCGCTTCTATGCCAGCGCCAATTACAGCTTCAAATAGGGCGGAAAAACTGGAGCTGCCGCAATACTGCTGTCATACGCAGCGGGTAGTATCGCAGTTCGATGGCGTTGGGTTGCAAGCAGCAGTATTGGCAGCAAGGGCGCGCGTCCGGCGCGCGCCCCTTTCTTTGCATTCGAAAGGCACCATGAAATCATCTTCAAGCCTGTATCACACATTCCGCGCCGCGCTGCTGTTCGCGTTGGCACTGTGCAGCGTCCATGCCGTGGCGGCACCTGGCGGCAGTGCCATCGGCAGCGCGCCGCAGGGCACGCTCGTCATCATCGGCGGCGGCCTGCGCGCCGACAATGCCGAAGTCTGGCAGCGCATCGTCAAGTTGTCGGGCGGGCCGGGCGCGCGCATCGCCGTGCTGGCCTCGGCCGCGATGAACCCGGAAAAATCGGGTGAAAGCATCATCAAGAAACTCAACCAATACGGCGCCGAAGCCTTTTTCGTGCCGCTGGCCGTCAAGCTGCCCAACCGCGATTACCGCAAGGCAGCCGAAGACCCGGCCATCGTCACGCAGATCAAGTCGGCCACCGGCATCTATTTTGCGGGCGGCGACCAGGGGCGCATCACGCAAGCCCTGCTGCGCCCGGACGGCAGCCGCACGGCCGCATTGGAAGCCATCTGGTCGGTCTACCGCAACGGCGGCGTGATCGCCGGTTCCAGCGCCGGCGCGGCTATCATGAGCACCACCATGTTTTATGACGCCAAACCGGTGCTCGACATGCTCAAGATGGGCGTGACGGATGGCCGCGAGATCGCGCCCGGACTGGGCTTCATCGGCAGCGACGTTTTCGTCGACCAGCATCTGCTGGTGCGCGGGCGCTTTGCGCGCATGATTCCCGTGATGCTGAAAAAAGGCTATCACCTGGGACTGGGCATCGATGAAAACAGCGCCATGGTGGTCGACGCCATGCGCGACGTGGAAGTCATCGGCTATAGCGGCGCCCTGCTGATCGACCTGTCGGGCGCTATCAGCGACCGCGGCGTGAAAAATTTCAACATCAGCAACGCGGCCATCAGCTACCTGGACCGGGGCGACAAATTCAACCTCGTCACGCGCGTGTTTACGCCGTCGCCGGACAAGGCCGACAACAAGCTCGATCCGAACCAGCCCGACATGCGCGAACCCGTTTTCACCAATGACATCCTCGGCAACAACGCCGTGCTGGACCTGATGGGCAACCTGATCGACAACGCGCAGCAGGAAGCCATCGGCATCGCCTTCGGCAACCCGCGCGACCCGTATCCGGACCTGGGCTTCGAGTTCCGCTTCAGTAAGACCGTCAACAGCGTCGGCTACAGCTCGACCGAGGCGGAAGCGTATTCGGTGCTGAAACTGCGCCTCGACATCCGTCCCATCCAGCTGCGCCAGCCGCTGTACCGCTACAAATAGCCGGCGCCGGCGCGCCGCCAGCGGGGCCACGCCGCGATCGTCAGGGCCCTGAGCAGCCACTCGACGGGGCCATATGCGTGGCGGCGCAGCCACCAGCGGCTCAACGGCAGCTGCAGGCCGAAGATGATGGCGGCCAGCGCCAGCGCGCCCAGCGGAGACACGCTGCCCATCAGGCGCGCGCCATACGCGAGGAACAGCCAGGCGCAGACGGCCGACTGCAGCAGGTAGTTCGACAGGGCCATGCGGCCCGTGTCGGCCAGCAGCGCAAACAGCGTGCCGTTGCGCAGGCGTTCGAACAGGGCCAGCGCCAGCGCCAGGTAGGCGCCCGCCAGCAGCGGCGCGCTGGCCAGTCCCACGGCCAGCCCCGCCACCTGCCACGCCTGGCTGTCCCCATACACGGAGGTCCACGCATAGATGGCGGCACCGGGCAGGCCGGCCACTGCGCCGGCCTGCAGCAGGCGCCGGCGCAGCGGCAGGTAATCGCTTGCGTGCAGCAGCATCTCGCGCTTGCCGGCGGCCAGGCCGCACAGGAACATGGCCAGCGCGCAGGGCGCCTGCACCAGCAGCAGAACGATCCAGATTTCACTCAGTTCGCGCAGGTGCTGCGCGATGACGGCGGCCGGCGTGGCACGGTAGGCGGCCAGGGCGGCGGCCGCTTTGCGCGCCATCGCCACGGCATTGTCCGCGGCGTCGCCCGTCGGTTGCAGGCTTTGCAGCCACGCCATGCCGGCCCAGAACGCCACGCAGGCGGCGACGAGGAGACAGGCCAGGGCCAGGGCGGGCCGCTCGCCGCAGCGGTGCAGCGCCAGCAGCACGATTCCCAGCACGGCATAGGTGGTGAGTATGTCGCCATGAAACAGGAACACCGCATGCAGGGCGCCGATCAGCCACAGGCCAGCCTGCCGGCGCAGCATGCGCGGCGCGAACGGCGCGCCGGCCCGTGCGGCCGCCTGCATCTGCAAGGTGAAGCTGTAGCCGAACAGGAAGGAAAACAGCAGATAGAACTTGGTCTCGAACAGCAGCGCGACGAGGAAGTGCGTGGCGCGGTCCACGCTGCCGTGAAAGGTCGGATCGGTCAATCCCAGGCCGAACCACGGCGTGGCGAAGGCGCCGATGTTGACGACCAAAATGCCGAACAGCGCGCAGCCGCGCAGGGCGTCGACGTCGGCGATGCGCGTGGGCGGGCTTGGCATGGCGGCCTTCATGCGAGTGCAGGGCGCAGGAAGCGCGCCAGCAGCAGGTGCAGGCTGGCGCGCTGCGCCAGCGGTGCATAATCGGGATCGACGGCGACCCGGTTGAAGATGCCGTCGATCAGCGCGGCGAGCCAGCCGGCCGTTTGCGCGGCGTCGAGCGCGGCGTCGACCTGGCCTTGCGCGGCCGCGCTTTCCAGCAGCGCCTGCACGCCCGCGCGCAGCACGGCGTCGTTGCGGGCCACCCTGGCCGCGATATCCGCGTCGCGCATCGCTTCGGCGGAAATTTCCAGAGCCAGTCCCGCAAAGTCCCCGTCGGCCGCCAGCGCCAGCACCAGGTCCATGAAGTCGAGCAGGGAGCCGTACGCATCGGCGCTGCCTTGCACGCCGGCGAAATAGGCGGCCGTCTCGCCGCCTTCCTGGTCGACGATGGCGGCGATGATGGCTTGCTTGGTGGGGAAGTAGTGAAACAGGTTGCCGGGACTCATGCCCGCTTGCGCGCAGATGGCGGCGGTGCTGGTCTGGTGAAAGCCCTTGCGCGCAAAGCAGCTGCGCGCGGCGGCGAGGATGGCGTCGCGGCGCGCCGCGTGTTTGTCGGGATCGATGGTGCGCATGGGGGAGGCTGCTCCTTTAATTAATCGACTAATCAATCTAATATAAATCGATCGTCTCGCATCGTCAAGCGTAGCGTGTGAAATGGGCGCTTTGCACGCCCGCATCCTGTCGCTACAATGTGCCGCAGCGGTTTTTCCCGCGCCCGCCGGCGGGCCCGCTGATTGTTTGGAAAACCGATCCCTTCACCTGTTTTTCTACCGTTCTAGGAATGACATGCAGCAGACCCCGATCCGATCCTTCCTTTGCGCGCTGGCACTGGCCGCCGGCATGCTTCCTGTCGCGCAAGCTGCCGGTGCGCCGCAGCCGGCCACCATGCGCCTCGATTACCAGCACAGCGGCAATGCGCTGGGCGAACATTATGCGGTCGAGCGCGTGCTGGTCGAACCGCTGCCATGGCCGGGCAACATGGCGCGTAGCATCGACGACAGCAACCGCGGCAACAACCTGCTGGAAGTGGTCGATATCAAGTCGGGCAAGGTGCTGTATTCGCGCGGCTTTTCCACCATCTTCGGCGAGTGGGCCAGCACCGATGAAGCGAAGACCACGACGCGGGCCTTCCAGGAATCCGTGCGCTTCCCGCAGCCCGAGCAGCCCGTGCGCGTGCGCATCCTCAAGCGTGACGAGCGCGGCCTGTTTTCCATCGTGTGGAGCACCGATGTCGACCCGGCCGCGCAGGACGTGATCCGCAAGCAGCCGCCGGCCCCCGTCAAGCCGATCCCGATCCGCATCAGCGGGCCATCGCCCGACAAGGTCGACCTGCTGATCATGGGCGACGGCTACACGGCCGCCGAAATGGGCAAGTTCGAAGCGACGGCGCGCAAACTGGCCGAGCACCTGTTTACCGTCTCGCCGTTCCGCGAGCGGGCCAATGACTTCAACGTGTGGGCCATGGCCGCGCCGACGCAGGAGTCGGGCGTGTCGCGTCCTTCGACGGGCGTGCACCATGCCTCGCCGCTGGGTACGCGCTACGATATCTTCGGCAGCGAGCGCTATGTGCTGACCACGGACAACCGCGCCCTGCGCGACCTGGCGCAATATGCGCCGTACGAATTCATCGAGATCCTCGTCAACAACGATACCTATGGCGGCGGCGGCATCTTCGGCCAGTTCAGCACGGCGGCGGCCAACAACGACTGGGCCAATTACCTGTTCGTGCATGAATTCGGCCACCATTTCGCCGGCCTGGCCGACGAGTACTACACCTCGCCCGTCGCCTATCAGTCGAATGGCGAGCGGCAGGAACCGTGGGAGCCGAACGCTACGGCGCTGCGCGATCCGGCCAGGCTGAAATGGAAGAAGCACGTCAAGGCCGGCACGCCGCTGCCCACGCCGTGGCCGAAGGAAGCGTACGACAGCCATGCGCGCGAGTACCAGAAGCAGCGCGCGGCCCTGCGCGCGGCCAACCGCCCGGAAAGCGAGATGAGCGACCTGTTCAAGGCCGACCTGGCGTACACGCAGCAGCTGTTCTCGAAGGCGCCGCAGCGCCACGCGGTGGGCGCTTTCGAAGGCGCGAACTACGAGTCGTCCGGCTACTACCGGCCCGAGATGCAGTGCATCATGTTCGACCGCAGCGAGACGTTCTGCTCCGTATGCCAGGACGGCATCAGCACCATCATCGACCTGTATTCGCGTCCCGCCCCGGCGCCAGGCAAATAATGGCCTTCATGTCATTCCTGTAATTCATGGTGGGCCATGTTGCATTGCAATAGCATGGCCCCCATTTTTGCCTTTTTCCGCCGTTCCCCCGCCGCCGCCGCGCATCTGCACTGGTTTTGCCGGCCATACCAATTGTCGGCTGCCGCCCCGCTTTTCTTTCCGCCAGCCCGATACAATTATCAAATAGCTACGGCGATTCGATTGCTTACAATTTGTTTCATTTAAATAATATTGATGTAGAATTTGATGTACATCAATGTTGCATCGCCGCAATCGCACTTATAGTTGACCTCGCTCAAAAGCGTCATGCATGCGGACCGGACTCATCACGAATTACGCATCTAAATGCTGTAGAGTAATTTTCGCCCCGTACCAGTTCCCCAGCAATGCACTGGCGCGGGCCTCGAATTTCAGTGACGGAAGCCAGATTCATGAAGATGCAGATCCCCGCGCCTGACGCGTGCAGTACCCTCCATCCCCATACCCCGATTGCCTTGCCGTATGCGCGTGCCGGCGGCGTGACGCTGGCCACGTGCGCGGCCTCCGTGTGCGCCGGCGCGGTGCAATGCGTGAACGCGGCCACGCCGTGGCCGGCCCTGCGTCCGCACAAGCCATGACGGCGCCCGCGCCGCAGTGCCTGCCATTGCAGGGAAAACGGGGGCTGGTGGTGGGCATCGCCAATGGGCAGAGCATCGCCTGGGGCTGCGCCAGCGCGTTGCGCGCGGCCGGCGCCGAACTGGCCGTCACCTGGCTCAATGACAAGGCCCGCCCGCACGTGGAACCGCTGGCGCAGCAGGTACAGGCGGCCATCATGGCGCCGCTCGACGTGGCCGTGCCGGGCCAGCTCGAAGCGCTGTTCGCGCAGATCGAACGGCAGTGGGGGCGGCTCGACTTCGTCGTCCACTCCATCGCCTACGCGCCGAAGCAGGATTTGCATGGCAGGGTCACGGACAGTTCCGCCGGCGGCTTTGCGCAGGCGATGGACATCTCCTGCCACTCCTTCATGCGCATGGCGAAGCTGGCCGAACCGCTGATGCCGGACGGCGGCAGCCTGATGACCATGAGCTACCTGGGCGCGGAGGAAGTCATCGCCGACTACGGCCTGATGGGCCCCGTGAAGGCGGCGCTGGAGTCCTCCGTGCGCTACCTGGCGGCGGAACTGGGTCCGCAAGGCATCCGCGTCAACGCCATTTCGCCCGGCCCCCTGGAGACGCGTGCCGCTTCCGGCATCGCCCATTTCGACCGCCTGATGGCCGACGCCATCGAACGCTCGCCCATGCGGCGCCTGGCCACCATCGAGGACGTGGGCGCGCTGTGCGCCTTCCTCGCCGGCGACGGCGCGCGCGCCATCACGGGCGGCACCCTGTACGTCGATGGCGGCTACAACATTCTGAATTGACTGGAAGATGATGACCATGGCTGTTCCCGTTCTATTCCCGCGCGCCAGGCTGGCCGCGCTGGCCGCCACGCTGGTCCTGGCCGGCTGCGCCTCGATGGCGCCGCCGTACGCACCGCCGCCGCTGCCCGTGGCGGCCCGGTATCCGGAAACCGATCCCGCTGGCGTGCAGGCTACCGATATCGCCTGGCAAAGCTACTTTGCCGATGCGCGCCTGCAGGCGCTGATTGCGCAGGCGCTGGCCAATAACCGCGACATCCGCATCGCCGCCCTGCGCGTGGAAGAGGCGCGCGCCGCGTATGGCATCCAGCGCGCCGAGCAGTTCCCCGCCATCGCGCTGGGCGCCTCGGGCAGCCGCGCGCGCGTGCCCGGTGACCTGAGCGTGACGGGCCGTCCCATGACGAGCGCGCAATACCAGGCCGGCTTGAACGTGAGCGCCTGGGAACTCGATTTCTGGGGCAGGGTGCGCAGCCTGAAGGACAGCGCGCTGCAAACCCTGCTGGCCAGCGACGAGGCGCGCCGCGCCGTCGGCGTGGCCCTGGTGGCGCAGGTGGCCAATGGCTACCTGGGCTTGCGCGAGCTCGACGAACGGGTGGCGCTGGCGCGGGCCACGGTCGACAGCCGCGCCGAATCGCTGCGCATCTTCACGCGCCGCTTTGAGGTGGGGTCGATTTCCAAGCTGGACCTGACGCAGGTGGAAACCCTGCTCAGCCAGGCCCTGTCCCTGTCGGCCCAGCTGGAACAGGCGCGCGCCGTGCAGGCGCATGCGCTGGCCCAGCTGGTGGGCGGCGCCGTCGACCTGGCGCCGGTGGCGGGTGAGGTGCGCCGCTTCGACGACGCCAGCGTGCTGCAGCCGCTGCATGCGGGCCTGCCCTCGGCGTTACTCACGCAGCGTCCCGACCTGGTGGCGGCGGAACACCAGCTGCGCGCCGCGCAGGCCAATATCGGCGCCGCGCGCGCCGCCTTCTTCCCGTCGATTTCGCTGACGGCGGCCTACGGCACGGCCAGCGCGGAATTGAGCGGCTTGTTCGATTCGGGCAGCGGCGCCTGGAATTTTGCGCCGCGCCTGGCGCTGCCGATCTTCGACGCGGGCCGCATCCGCGCCAATATGGACCTGGCCGAGGTGCGCCGCGACGTGGCCGTGGCCAATTACGAAAAGAGCGTGCAGGGCGCCTTCCGCGAAGTGGCCGACGCGCTGTCGAACCGGCGCTGGCTGGCGCTGCAGGTCGATATCGGCAAGACCACCTTGGCCGCGCAGAGCGAACGGGCGCGCCTGGCCAAGCTGCGCTATGACAATGGCGCCGCGCCCTACCTGGAAGTGCTCGACGCGCAGCGCGACTTGCTGACGGTCGAGCAGCAACTGGTGCAGACGCGCCGCGCGCTGCTGTCGAGCCAGGTCAGCCTGTACGCCGCCCTGGGCGGCGGCGCGCCAGCTGCCGCCACGTTCACCAATAATTAAAAGCGATTGCCGATACCATGACTCCACAACTGAAGAAAAAACTCGTTCCCGCCGCGCTGCTCGTGGCCGTCCTCGTGCTGGGCTTTGTGGCCTGGAAAAAAATGCGTCCCACGGGCCCCGGCGAAGGTTTCGTCAGCGGCAACGGCCGCATCGAGGCGACCGAGATCGATGTCGCCACCAAGCTGGCGGGCCGGGTCAAGGAGATCCTCGTGCGCGAGGGCGACTTCGTCAAGGCGGGTCAGCCGCTGGCCGCCATGCAGGTCGATTCGCTGACGGCCCAGCGCGACGAGGCGCGCGCGCGCCAGCAGCAGGCATCCGACGCCGTGGTGGGCGCGCAGGCGCAGGTGGCCGTGCGCGAAAGCGACAAGGCGGCCGCGCTGGCCATGGTGGCGCAGCGCGAAAGCGAACTCGATGCGGCCAGGCGCCGCCTGGCCCGCTCGGAAACCCTGTCGCAGGAGGGAGCGTCTTCGGTGCAGGAACTCGACGACGACCGCGCCCGCGTGCGCAGCGTGGCCGCCGCCCTGAACGCGGCCAAGGCGCAGGTGACGGCGGCGCAGGCGGCCATCGACGCGGCCAGGGCGCAGGTGGTCGGTTCCCGTTCGGCCGTGACGGCCGCCGAGGCGACCACGGCGCGCATCGATGCCGACCTGGCCGACGGCCAGCTGGCGGCGCCGCGCGACGGCCGCGTGCAGTACCTGGTGGCGCAGCAGGGCGAAGTGCTGGCCGGCGGCGGCAAGGTGCTCAACCTGGTCGACCTGTCGGACGTCTACATGACCTTCTTCCTGCCCGAGACGGCGGCCGGCAAGGTGGCGCTGGGCGGCGAAGTGCGCATCATCCTCGATGCGGCGCCCCATTACGTGATTCCGGCAACGATCTCATTTGTCGCGGCCAGCGCGCAGTTCACGCCGAAAACGGTGGAAACGGCCAGCGAACGGCAGAAGCTGATGTTCCGCGTGAAGGCGCAGATCAGCCGCGAGCTGCTGCAAAAGCACCTGGCCCTGGTGAAAGTGGGCTTGCCCGGCGTGGCCTGGGTGCGCCTCGATGCGCAGCAGGCATGGCCCGCTGAACTGACGGCGAAGGTTCCGCAGTGAGTGCAGCGGCCACTTCCTTTGTTGTCAGCATCAAGGGCGTCAGCCAGCATTACGGCAAGACGGTGGCGCTCGACGCCATCGACCTGGACGTGCCGGCCGGCCGCATGGTGGGCTTGATCGGTCCCGATGGCGTGGGCAAATCGAGCCTGCTGTCGCTGGTGGCCGGCGCGCGCGCCGTGCAGCAGGGCACTGTCGTCGCGCTGGGCGGCGACATGCAGGATGCGCGCCACCGCGACGACGTCTGTCCGCGCATCGCCTACATGCCGCAAGGCCTGGGCAAGAACCTGTATCCGACCCTGTCGGTCGAGGAAAACCTGCAGTTTTTCGCGCGCCTGTTCGGCCACGACGCGGCCGAACGCCGGCGCCGCATCGACCAGCTGACCCGCAGCACGGGCCTGCACCCCTTCCTGGCGCGCCCGGCGGGCAAGCTGTCGGGCGGCATGAAGCAGAAGCTGGGCCTGTGCTGCGCGCTGATCCACGATCCCGATCTGCTGATTCTCGACGAGCCGACCACCGGCGTCGATCCGCTGGCGCGGGCCCAGTTCTGGGACCTGATCGCGGGCATCCGCGTGCAGCGCCCGCAGATGAGCGTGATGGTGGCCACCGCCTACATGGACGAGGCGCAGCGCTTCGACTGGCTGGTGGCCATGGATGACGGCAAGGTGCGGGGTACGGGCACGCCGGCCGAACTGCTGGCGCGCACGCACAGCGACAACCTGGAAGCGGCCTTCATCAAGCTGCTGCCCGAAGCCAAGCGCGCGGGCCACCAGCCCGTGGTGATCACGCCGCTGGACGCTGCCAGCGCGCAGGACGTGGCCATCGAGGCCAAGGACCTGACCATGCGCTTCGGCGATTTCACGGCCGTCGACCATGTGAATTTCCGCATCGGCCGCGGCGAGATTTTCGGCTTCCTCGGTTCGAACGGCTGCGGCAAGTCGACCACCATGAAGATGCTCACGGGCCTGCTGCCGGCCACGGAAGGCAAGGCCTGGCTGTTCGGCAAGGAAGTCGATTCCAACGATATCGACACGCGGCGCAGGGTCGGCTACATGTCGCAGGCGTTTTCCCTGTACAGCGAACTGACGGTGCGCCAGAACCTGGTGCTGCATGCGCGCCTGTTCCACGTGCCGCAAGGCGAGATCCCGGCCAGGATCGATGAGATGGCGCAGCGCTTCGACTTGCGCGAGGTGATGGACGACTTGCCCGACAGCCTGCCGCTGGGCATACGCCAGCGGCTGTCGCTGGCCGTGGCCATGGTGCACAAGCCGGAAATGCTGATCCTCGACGAGCCGACGTCCGGCGTCGACCCCATCGCGCGCGACAATTTCTGGCGCCTGATGATCGAGCTGGCGCGGCGCGACCACGTCACCATTTTCATTTCCACCCACTTCATGAACGAGGCCGAGCGCTGCGACCGCATCTCGCTGATGCATGCGGGGAAGGTGCTGGTCAGCGATGCGCCGGCCGAACTGGTGCGCAAGAAGGGCGCGCCATCGCTGGAAGCGGCTTTCATCGCCTACCTGGAAGAGGCGGGTGGCGGCACGGCTGCGGCGCAGGAAAGCGAGGCGCCCGTGCAGAAAGCGGCAGCGCCGGAGCCGCAGCAGGAGCATAAACGCAGCCGCTTCAGCCTGGGACGCATGCTCAGCTACATGTGGCGCGAAACCCTGGAACTGCGCCGCGATCCCGTGCGCCTGACCCTGGCGCTGGGCGGCTCCGTGCTGCTGCTGTTCGTCATCGGCTTCGGCATCAGCCTGGACGTCGAAGACTTGAGCTACGCGGTGCTCGACCACGACCAGACGACCTTGAGCCAGAATTACACGAACAACCTGGCCGGCTCGCGCTACTTCGTCGAGCGTCCGCCCCTGCGCGACTATGCCGATATCGACAAGCGCATGCGCAGCGGCGAACTGTCGCTGGCCATCGAGATTCCGCCCGGCTTCGCGCGCGACGTGCAGCGCGGCGCGCCGGCGCAGGTGGGCGCGTGGATCGACGGCGCCATGCCGATGCGCGCCGAAACCGTGCAGGGCTACGTGCAGGGCATGCACCAGCTGTGGCTGGCGGACCAGGCCCTGCACCGCTATGGCATCAAGATGAACAACCCCGTCGCCATCGAGACGCGCTACCGCTACAACCCCGACGTGAAAAGCCTGCCGGCCATGGTGCCGGCCGTGATTCCCCTGCTGCTGCTGATGCTGCCGGCCATGCTGGCGGCGCTGTCCGTGGTGCGCGAAAAGGAACTCGGTTCCATCATCAATCTGTACGTGACGCCCGTCACGCGCCTGGAATTCTTGCTCGGCAAGCAGGTGCCCTACGTGCTGCTGGCCATGCTCAACTTCGTGCTCATGGCGCTGCTGGCGGTCACCGCCTTCGGTGTGCCGATCAAGGGCAGCCTGCCGACCCTGATCGGCGCCACCTTCATCTTCAATATCTGCGCCACCGGCATCGGCCTGTTTGCTTCGACCTTTACGCGCAGCCAGATCGCGGCCCTGTTCGTGACGATGATCGGCACCATGATCCCGGCCATCCAGTTTTCCGGCCTGCTCAATCCCGTTTCGTCGATGGAAGGCGTGGGCAAGGCGATCGGCCTGATGTACCCGGCCACGCACATGCTCAATATCAGCCGCGGCGTGTTCAACAAGGCGCTGGGCTTCGGCGACCTGCACGCCTCGTTCTGGCCCCTGATCGTGGCGATCCCCGTGATCCTCGGCGTGACGGTGGCGCTGCTGAAGAAACAGGAGAGCTGATATGCGGCACCTTGAAAACATCTACCGCCTGGGCGTGAAGGAAATCTGGAGCCTGATCCGCGACCCGATGATGCTGATCCTGATCCTCTACACGTTCACTTTGGCCATCTACGTGGCCGCCACGGCCAAGCCGGAAACCCTGCACATGGCTTCGATCGCCATCGTCGACGAGGATGGCTCGCCCCTGTCCGGGCGCATCGCCTCGGCCTTCTTCCCGCCGCAGTTCACGCCGCCCGCCATGATCAACCAGGGCCAGGTCGATGCGGGCCTCGATGCGGGCCAGTACACCTTCGTGCTGACGATACCGCCCAAGCTGCAGGCCGACGTGCTGGGCGGGCGCCAGGCGGAGCTGCAGCTGAACGTGGACGCCACGCGCATGAGCCAGGCCTTCAGCGGCAGCGGCTACATCCAGCAGATCGTCGCCGGCGAAATATCCGAATTCGCCAAGCGCTACCGGGGCGCGACGGTCTCGCCCGTGGAACTGGTGATGCGCGCGCGCTTCAACCCTTCGCTGAGCCAGGCATGGTTTGGCTCGCTGATGGAAATCATCAACCAGGTGACGATGCTGTCGATCATCCTCACGGGCGCGGCCCTGATCCGCGAGCGCGAACACGGCACCATCGAGCATCTGCTGGTGATGCCCGTGACGCCGGCCGAAATCATGCTGGGCAAGGTCTGGTCGATGGGCCTGGTGGTGCTGCTGGCTGCCGCCCTGTCGCTGAACCTGGTGGTGCGCGGCATGCTGCACGTGCCCATCGAAGGCTCGATCGCGCTGTTCCTGTGCGGCGCGGCCCTGCACCTGTTTGCCACCACCTCGATGGGCATTTTCCTCGCCACCGTGGCGCGCAGCATGCCGCAGTTCGGCATGCTGCTGATTCTCGTTCTGCTGCCGCTGCAGATGCTCTCGGGCGGCAGCACGCCGCGCGAAAGCATGCCCGAGCTGGTGCAGAACATCATGCTGATCGCCCCCACCACGCATTTCGTCGAATTGAGCCAGGCGATCCTGTACCGGGGCGCCGGCATCGACGTGGTATGGAAACCGTTCCTGGCCCTGCTGGCCATCGGCACGGCCCTGTTTACCTTCGCGCTGGCGCGTTTTCGCAAGACCATCAGCCAGATGGCGTAGGCCCGGTGCCGGAATGTTCCGGCGCCTGTTTGCATGAAAAGGATAGCCATGAAGATCGAATCTGCTCCATTTTTTTCCACCGGCGGCTTGCCGTCCCTGGGCATGCTGGGCGACTATGCACGCGACTCGTGGCAGCGCATCGTGCTGTATGCGGACGTGATGCGCCGGCGCGGCAACCAGTACCAGGAGCACCTGGCCGAGGAAGTGCCGAACGTACTGGATTTTCCCGCCGAACTGGTGATGTCCGGCCTGGAGCTGGCGCGCCCCGTCAACTACGGCCTGGCGCGCATCCTGACGCCCGACGCGCCGCAGCCCGATGCGTCGAAGCGCCCCTTCGTCGTCGTCGATCCGCGCGCCGGCCATGGCCCCGGCATCGGCGGCTTCAAGGCGGAAAGCGAGATCGGCGTGGCCCTGCGGGCCGGCCATCCGTGCTACTTCATCGGCTTCCTGCCCGATCCCGTGCCGGGACAGACGGTGGAAGACGTGATGCACGCCGAGGCGGCCTTCCTGGAGAAAGTCATCGCCCTGCATCCGCTCAGCGAGGGCAAGCCCGTCGTCATCGGCAATTGCCAGGCGGGCTGGCAAATCCTCATGACGGCCGCCATGCGTCCGGAGCTGTTCGGCCCCATCATCGTGGCCGGCGCGCCCGTGTCGTACTGGGCCGGCTGGCATGGCCGCAACCCCATGCGCTACGCGGGCGGGCTGATGGGCGGCAGCTGGGCCACGGCGCTGGCGGGCGACCTGGGCAACGGACGCTTCGACGGCGCCAGCCTGGTGCAGAATTTCGAGAAGCTGAACCCGGCCAACACCTTGTGGACCAAGCAGTACAACCTGTACGCGAACATCGACACGGAAGCGCCCCGCTACCTGGAATTTGAAAAATACTGGGGCGGCCACGTGTTCCTCAACGACGTCGAGATGCAGTACATCGTCGACAATCTGTTCATCGGCAACCGCCTGGCCACGGCCGAGCTGATCACCTCCGACGGCGTGCGCCTGGACTTGCGCAATATCCGTTCGCCCATCGTCGTGTTCTGCTCGAACGGCGACAACATCACGCCGCCGCCGCAGGCGCTGGGCTGGATCACGGACCTGTACCGCGACGACAACGATGTGCTGATGCACGACCAGACCATCGTCTACGCCGTGCATGACAGCATCGGCCACCTGGGCATCTTCGTCTCGGCCAAGGTGGGGCACAAGGAACACCAGAAATTCGCCAGCAATATCGACCTGATCAACCTGCTGCCGGCCGGCATCTACGAAGCGCGGATCGTCGACAAGACGCCCGACACGCCGAACGCCGACCTGGCCAGCGGCGACTACGTGCTGCAGGTCGAGCACCGCGGCATCGAGGACGTGCGCGCCATCGTGCAGCCTAGCGTGGAAAACGACCGCAAGTTCGCCGCCGCCGCGCGCGTGTCCGAAGTGAACCTGGCCTTGTACCGCACGTTTGCGCAGCCGTGGGTGCGCGCCATGGTCACGCCGCAGTCGGCGCGTTTCCTGCAGCTGTCGCATCCGCTGCGCGTATCGTACGAGCGCTGGACCGACCACAATCCGCTGGCCAAGCTGGTGGCCAGGGAGGCGGAAAAAGTGCGCGCCCACCGCCAGCCGGTGGCGCCCGACAATCCGCTGCTGGCCATGCAGGAAGCCATCTCCGGCGCCATCACGGCCGGCTTGAACAGCTGGCGCGACTGGCGCGACATGGCGCAGGAAACCACCTTCGACCTGGTGTACGGCTCGCCGCTGGTGCAGGCGTTGACGGGACAAGCCATCGGCGACACTACGCCGCCGCGCCCCCATCCCGGCATCTCGCCCGAGCATTGCGAATACGTGCGCTGCGAAACGCGCAAGATGGACGAGGACATGCAGCGGGGCGGCCTGGTGGAAGCGGCCGTGCGCGCGCTGTTCTACATCTACCGCTTCCGCATGATCGCCGACGAGCGCCGCGTCAACCTGGCCTTGAAACTGATCAAGCCGCAGTACACGCAGGATTTCAGCATGGAGGAATTCCGCGGCATCGTGCGCCAGCAGGCGCGCTTGATGCTGCATGATTTCGATGCCGCCATCGCTGCCTTGCCGACCTTGCTGTCGCGCGCGGAACCGGATGCCATCGGCGCGCTGGGCGAATGGTTGCAGCAGGTGCTGCAAGTGCCCGAAGCGCCGACGCCGGACGAGGAAGCGAGTCTGCAGCAGATGCTGGAGGTATTCGACCGGGCCATCCAGGCGCAAGCCAGGGCGCTGCCGCCGGCCGCGCGCGCATCCCAGGCGGCATCGCGGCCTGTTTCCCGGACCAAGGCCAAGGCCAAATCCGCCAAAAACATTACCCCTGCCTAGAAGACCACGATGACTACCAACCAAGACGATGATTTGCATATCGTGCGTAACCGCACCTTCGACCAGATCGCCATCGGCGACAGCGCCAGCATCACCCGCACCCTGAGCATGGACGATATCGCCCTGTTCGCGGTGATGTCGGGCGACGACAACCCGCAGCACCTGGACGCCGAATTTGCCGCCTCCAGCCGCTACCAGGGCGTCATCGCCCACGGCATGTGGGGCGCGGCCCTCATTTCCGCCGTGCTGGGCACGCGCCTGCCCGGCGCCGGCACCGTCTACACGGGCCAGACCCTGCGCTTCCTGCAGCCCGTGCGCGTGGGCGATACCCTGGCCATCAGCGTCACCGTCACGGCCCTCGAACCGCGCAGCCGCCACGTGACCCTGGCGTGCCGCTGCGTCAACCAGCATGGCGCCGTGGTGCTCGACGGCGAGGCGCAGGTGATCGCGCCCGCCGAGCAGATCGAACGCCAGCGCGCCACCCTGCCCGAAGTGCGTCTGCACAACGGCGACGGCACGCGGCGCCTGCTGGAACATGCGCGCACCCTGGGCCCCATCAAGGTGGCCGTGATCCATCCTTGCGATGAACTGAGCTTGTCGGGCGCTCTCGACGCGCATGCGGCCGGCCTGATCACGCCCGTGCTGGTGGCGCCGCGCGCGCGCCTGGAGGCGGTGGCGCTGGAAGCTGGCCTGAATCTCGCCGGCATCGCCATCGAGGACGTCGAGCATAGCCATGCGGCCGCCGCGCGCGGCGCCGAACTGGCGGGCAAGGGCGAAGTGGAGGCGCTGATGAAGGGCAGCCTGCACACGGATGAACTGATGTCGGCCGTGCTGGCCGCCAGCGCCGGCCTGCGCACCAAGCGCCGCATCAGCCACTGCTTCCTGATGCAGACGCCCGCGTATCCGCGTCCTTTCATCATCACTGACGCTGCCATCAATATCGCGCCCAACCTGGCCATGAAGGCCGACATCGTGCGCAACGCCATCGACCTGGCGCACGTGATCGGCGTGGCCCAGCCGCGCGTGGCCATCCTGGCTGCCGTGGAAACGGTGAACGCGGACATGCCGGCCACGCTCGATGCCGCCGCCCTGTGCAAGATGGCCGACCGCGGCCAGATCGCGGGCGCCATCCTTGACGGCCCGCTGGCTTTTGACAACGCCGTTTCGATCGCCGCCGCCACCGTCAAGGGCATCGTCTCGGAGGTGGCGGGCCGCGCCGATATCCTGCTGGTGCCCGACCTGGAAAGCGGCAACATGCTGGCCAAGCAGCTCGAATACATGGGCGACGCGGACAGCGCCGGCATCGTGCTGGGCGCGAAGATCCCCGTCATCCTGACCAGCCGCGCCGACTCGCGCGCCAGCCGCATCGCCTCGTGCGCCATCGCCGTGATGCTGGCCAACCATTACCGGAGCACGCCGCCATGAACGCACCCGTGACACATGCAGACGGCACCCTGATCCTGGTGCTCAATTGCGGCTCGTCGAGCATCAAGTTCGCCCTGTTCGAACAGGCGGACGGCGTGCTGCCGCAGCAGGCGCAATGGAGCGGCAAGGTCGAAGGCATCGGCCGCGAACACGCCACCTACCGGGCCGGCGGCCTGCCTGCCGTCCCGCTGCAGCTGGACCCGGCGCAGCCGCACCATGCGGCCCTCGAATACATCCGCGCGCAAGTCGTGGCGCAGCTGGCCGGGCGCCCGCTGCGCGCCGTGGCGCACCGCGTGGTGCACGGCGGCAGCAAGTATTTCGCCCCCGTGCGCATCGATTTCGCCGTGCTGGCGGACCTGAAAAGCTTCGTCCCGCTGGCGCCCCTGCACCAGCCGTTCGCCCTGGAGGCGATCGAGGTGCTGCTCGAATCGCGCCCCGATATCGCCCAGGTGGCGTGCTTCGACACGGCGTTCCACCACACGGTGCCGCAGGTCGAGCAGATGCTGGCCCTGCCGTACGATGCGTGGGAGCGGGGCTTGCGCCGCTACGGTTTCCACGGCCTGTCGTACGAATACCAGTCGCTGGTGCTGGAGCAGCGTTTCGGCCCCGTCGCGCGCGGCAAGGTCATCGTGGCCCACCTGGGCAGCGGCGCCAGCCTGTGCGCGATGGACAATCTGCACAGCGTGGCCACCACCATGGGCTTTTCCGCGCTCGACGGCCTGATGATGGGCACGCGCTGCGGTTCGCTGGACCCGGGCGCCGTCATCTACCTGATGGAAATCGAAAAACTGTCGCTGGAAAAAGTGGCGCACGTGCTGTACCACGAATCGGGCTTGCTGGGCGTGTCCGGCGTGTCGGCCGACCCGCCCGTGCTGCTGGCGCAGCAGGACCGGCAGGATGCCACGGGCGAGCGCATCCGCGCCGCGCTGGTCCTGTACATCCGCCGCATCGTGCGCGAGATCGGCGCCCTGACGGCTGTGCTGGGCGGGCTGGACATGCTGGTGTTTACGGCCGGTATCGGCGAGCACAGCGCGGAGCTGCGCCAGCGCATCTGCGCCGAACTGGGCTTCATCGGCCCCGTGCTCGACGGCGAAGCGAACGCGCGCAACGCCAGCCGTATTTCCACCGGTGCCAGCCGTATCGTGGTGGGCGTGGAACCGGCCAACGAGGAATGGGTGGCAGCCCGCCACGCGGCATTGGCCGTGTGCGCATGAGGTCCTGAACGCCGGCAGCGTGCTCAATGGAAAATTTGCCGAATTGCACATATTTTCCGTTGAGTGCGCCAACGCACTGTGTAGTTTCTGCTTTGTCTTTACGATGAAGTCATGCCATCGAGCTGCTGTCAACCACAGCCCGATGCCTGGCAAATTTGGAACATTTTGCCCGCCTTTAGTAAAAATAACTCGAATCCATATTGAAAGGTCTCATCATGAACAAATTACTCGCCGCTCTGATCGCCACCCTGTTTGCTACCGCTGCCTTCGCTCAAACCGCACCCGCAACGGAAGCGGTCGTGAAAGCCCAGGCTTCCGCACAAAAAGATGTCAACAAGGCTGCCGCTTCGGAAGCCAAGGTCGATGCCAAGGCTGACGCCAATGTCGCCAAGGCAGAAATGAAGGCCGACGAAAAGAAAGCCGACGCCCATCACAAGGCGAATAAAACCAAGGCCAAGGCTCACGACAAAGTCGTCAACGCCGATGCGGAAGACAAGCTGAAAGCGGAAGCCAAGGCAGACAAAACCGATGCCAAGGCCGATGCGAAAGCCACCAAGGCCGCCGTGAAAGCGAACGCCAAGGTCGCCAAGGAAAAAGTGGAAGCGAACGCCGACAAGGCCCTCGCCGCCACCAAGACGGAAGAAGCGAAGGCCAAGGCCGACGCTGAAGTCAAGGCTGCCGCCGCCAAGTAATTCCCCGTTTGCAGGCCACGGCCTGCATGCCCCAAAAGACAGCTGCGGCTGTCTTTTTTTTCGTCCGCGGTTTTTCCCTGCTGCCGCTTGCCAGCCTTGATCTGGCGCAAATGCTCCGCTTTTCGTCATGCCATAGTGAGCTGGAAAATAGATGAAGGAGACATCATGAGCACCGCTAAGACGAAAAAAGCACCGGCTACCGGCTCTGCCGAAGGCATGTCCGCCATGTCTTCCATGCAGGCGATGCCGGTCGAGGGCGACATCCACGCCAGCGTTGCCGCTGCCGGGAGCCGCGACGCCATGCCGGGGCCGCGCCTGGGCGTGTCATACGCGGACCAGCAGGCCGCCACGCATGCCGCAGCCGGAAGCATGCCTGGCGGCGGCATGCAGCAGGCATCGCAGGGCATGGCAGGCGCCAGTTGCATGCACGTGGGCGATGGCGGCGGCATGGGCGGCGGCCGCGATGATGGCGGTGGCGGTGGCGGCATGGGCGGCGGCGGAGGAGGGCAGGGCGGCGGCACGCCGCAGGTGCGCACCTGCGCCACGATGGATGTGCACCGCCGCCTGCTGACGGAAGATCCGTCCTATGCGAGCGTACGCGCCGATATCGAAAACCTGGCCGGGCTCTACGAGGGCGGCGGCAGCATCGCCGGACGTTCCGGCGTGACGCAGATACCGGTGGTGGTGCACGTGGTGTGGAACACGGCCGCGCAGAATATTTCGGACGCGCAGATCGCCAGCCAGATCGACGTGCTGAACCGCGATTTCCGGCGCGTCAACCCGGATGTGAACGGCACGCCGGCGCCGTTCCTGCCGCTGACGGCCGATGCGCGCGTGGAGTTCGCCCTGGCCACGACCGATCCCCATGGCGCGGCGACCAGCGGCATCGAGCGGCGCCAGACGACGGTGGCATCCTTCGGCGCGGACGATGCCGTCAAGTCGCAGGCGACGGGCGGCATGGATGCCTGGCCGGCCGACAGCTATCTGAATATCTGGGCGTGCCAGCTGGGCGGCGGCTTGCTGGGCTACGCGCAGTTTCCCGGCGGTCCGGCCGCCACCGACGGGGTGGTGATCCTGCAATCGGCCTTCGGCACGACCGGCACGGCGGCGCCGCCGTTCCACCTGGGCCGCACGGCCACGCATGAAATCGGCCACTGGCTGAACCTGAACCATATCTGGGGCGACGACGGCACGGGGTGCTCGGGCACGGACAATGTGGCCGACACGCCGAACCAGGGCGGGCCGAACACGGGCCAGCCGTCGTTCCCGCATATTTCCTGCAGCAATGGACCGAATGGCGACATGTTCATGAACTACATGGATTATGTCGACGATCCCGCCATGTTCATGTTCACGGCGGGCCAGGTGGCGCGCATGCAGGCTTGCCTCGACGGGCCGCGCGCCAGCATCGGCAGCGGGACTGGCGGTACTGGCGGCACGGGTGCCACGCCGCGTCAGAGTTCCTCGCCCGTCGTGGCCTGGGGCGCGAACCGCCTCGACGTCTTCGTGCTGGGCACGGACCGCGCGCTCTACCACAAGGCCTGGAATGGCACGGCCTGGGCACCCTCCGCCACCGCTTACGAAGGGCAGGGCGGCATCGGCACCAGCGCGCCGCAGGCGGTTTCGTGGGCGCCGAACCGGCTGGACGTGTTTGTGACGGGCACCGACAGCGGTCTGTTCCACAAGTGGTGGAATGGCACGGCCTGGGGGCCGTCCCTGACCGGCTATGAAGCGCTGGGCGGCTTGTGCGCGGGGGATCCGCGCGCCGTGGCCTGGGGACCGAACCGCCTCGACGTGTTTGTCGTCGGCACGGACCGCGGCCTGTACCACAAATGGTGGAACGGCAGCGCCTGGGGGCCGTCGCTGACGGGGTATGAAGCCATGGGCGGCATTTGCCTGGGCCAGCCGGAAGCCGTGGCCTGGGGAGCGAACCGCCTGGACGTGTTCGTCATCGGCACGGACCACGCCCTGTACCACAAGTGGTGGGACGGCACGGCCTGGGGGCCGTCGCTGACGGGCTATGAGCGCCTGGGCGGCATCTGCACTTCGTCGCCCAAGGCAGTGGCGTGGGGACCGAACCGCCTCGACGTGTTCGTCACGGGCACCGATGGCGCCCTGTACCACAAGTGGTGGGACGGCGCGAAATGGGGACCGTCGAACGATGGCTTCGAGCGCCTGGGCGGCATCTGCGTGGGCGAGGTGGAAGCCGTGTCGTGGGCGCCCAACCGGCTCGACCTGTTCGTCATCGGCACGGACAGCGCGCTGTACCACAAGGCGTGGAACGGCAGCGCCTGGAGTCCGTCGCTGACGGGATTTGACAACCTGGGTGGCATCAGCACCTCGCGTCCGCGCGCCACGGCCTGGGCGCCGAACCGTCTCGACGTGTTTGTCACGGGCACGAATGGCGCCCTGTTCCACAAGGCGTGGAACGGGACGGCCTGGTTGCCCTCCGTGAGCGGTTATGAAAGCCTGGACGGCGTGGTATCGTGTTTCTGACGTCCATGTTTTAAACGGGAGGCGGCATGCACGGCATGATGATGGCTTTGCCCAGCGGTAGCTGGACGCATTCCTTCGAGGAAGATGCGGACGGTATCGAGGTGTACCGGCCCACGGCCACGTTCCCCTTTCCGCCCAGCCGCAGGGGGCGCAAGGTGCTGGAGTTCGGAGGCGGAACCGGGAGCCTGGCAGGCGGGGAGGCGAACATGACCAGTATGGCACCCGGCCCCGATGACCGTCCCCGCGCCGGTCCCGTTGCCCGGCTGCGTCCGCTGGGCATGGGCCGCTTTGCCGTTGAGGATGTCGCGGGGGAGCAGGACGTGATCGACATCGTCGAAGCGACGCCCGACGTGCTGCGCCTGTCGCGGCGCTAAGATTCGCCAAGTTCGCCAAGTTCGCCAAGTTCGCCGGGCTCGCCGCGCAGCTTGTATGCGAGCGCCGTGCGGTTGCCCACGCCGAGTTTCTGGTAGATCGCATGCAGCTGGTTGCGGACGGTGGCCGGCGACTTGCCCAGTTCCCTGGCGATGCTTTTATACGGCAAGCCTTCGGCTACCATGGCCGCGACCAGCCGCTCGGCCGGGGTCAGGCTGCCGCATGGCAGCGTGCCTGAAATATTGTTGCTCATCCCTGTACTCCTGTGTTGGGGCGGCATGCCGATGGCATGCCTGCAGGGATAACGGAGGCGGACGGGGAATATGCAAAATTATTGCAGGGCCGGGGACGCTGGCCGGAGCAGGAAGCAGGAAGCCGGAAGCCGGAAGCCGGAAGCCGGGACCGTAGCGCGAGCCGAGGCAGGGACCATGGCAGGGGCTAGGGCAGGCGAAAAAAAAAGACAGGCGAACCTGTCTTTTTCTGCACCGTACACGGCCTCGCGGCCGTACCCGTCAGCTTGTCAGCCTATCGCCGCCATCGAGACCGGTTTCAGCTTGGCTGCCAATGCCTTGCCCTTCTTCGCGCGCTTGCCGAAGTGGTCGGCCAGGGCCGTGGCGCCCAGTGACGCATCCTGTGGCTTCGATCCCCGGCCGATGCCCGAGACCACCACGCCGCGCTGGGTGATCGGCTGCACGGCCAGCAGCTTGTCCTTGGCGTCCAGGTCGATCAGCTTGACGCCGGTGCCGCCCTTGGACAGGGTTTTCATTTCATCGAGGCCGAACACCAGCAGGCGCGCGCCTTCCGTCAGGCAGGCCAGGGCGCTGGCCGCCTCGGGGATGACCTTCGGCGCCAGAGGCACGTCGCCCTCATCGAGGGTGATGAAGGCCTTGCCGCCCTTCAGGCGGCTCGTCATGTCACCCGCCTTGGCGATGAAGCCATAGCCGGCGCTCGTCGCCAGCAGCAGGCTGGTGGCGCCATTGCCCGCAAAGTAATGGAGGATGCGCACGGCGTTGCCCGGCGTGCCGCCGCTCAGGTCGCACAAGGTCGTGATCGGCACGCCGTCGCCGCGCGCATTGGGCAGCGCCGAGACGGGAACCGAGTAAATCTTGCCGTTGTTGCCAAAGCCCAGCAAGGTGTCGACCGTGCGGCACTCGAAGGCGCCATGCAGGCTGTCGCCGGCCTTGAAGGTGAACTGCGCCGCATCGTGGCCGATGCCGGTGCGCGCGCGCACCCAGCCTTTTTCCGAGATGATGACGGTGACCGGTTCATCGACCACCTTCTGTTCCGCCACGGCTTTCTGCGCTTCCTCGATCAGGGTGCGGCGCGCGTCGCCGAACTGCTTGGCGTCCGCTTCGATTTCGCGGATGATGGCGCGTTTCATCGAGCCCGGGTTGTCGAGCAGGTCTTGCAGCGACTTTTCTTCCTTGCGCAGCTCGGCCAGTTCCTGCTGGATCTTGATCGTTTCCAGGCGCGCCAGCTGGCGCAGGCGGATTTCCAGGATGTCGTCGGCCTGGCGTTCGGACAGCTTGAACGCTTCGATCAGGGCCGCCTTCGGTTCATCCGAATTGCGGATGATCTGGATCACCTTGTCGATATTGAGCAGGATCGCTTCGCGCCCTTCCAGGATATGGATGCGGTCCCTGACCTTGCCCAGTTTGTAGCCGGTGCGGCGCGTGACGGTCTCGAAGCGGAAATCGATCCACTCGCGCAGGATGTCGCCCAGGCCTTTCTGGCGCGGACGGCCATCGCCGCCTATCATCACCAGGTTGATCGAGGTCGATGATTCCAGCGACGTATGCGCCAGCAGCATCAGCATGAATTCCGTCTGGTCCTGGTTCTTCGATTTCGGTTCGAACACCAGGCGCACGGGCGCGGCGCGGCCCGATTCGTCGCGGATGGTGTCGAGCGAATTGAGGATCAGCGCCTTCAGGGCCACCTGGTCCGGCGACAGCGCCTTCTTGCCCAGCTTGATCTTCGGATTCGTCAGTTCTTCGATTTCTTCCAGCACCTTTTGCGACGAGGTACCGGGCGGCAGTTCCGTGACGACGGCTTGCCACTGGCCGCGCGCCAGCTCTTCGATCTTCCAGCGCGCGCGCACCTTCATGCTGCCACGGCCGCTCGCATACATGTCCTGGATCTGCGAGGGCGGCGTGATGATCTGGCCGCCACCGGGGAAGTCGGGGCCCGGCATGATGGCCATCAGTTCGGCGTGCGTGATCTTCGGATCGCGGATCATGGCCACCGCTGCCTTGGCCACTTCCGCCAGGTTGTGCGACGGGATTTCCGTGGCCAGGCCCACGGCGATACCGGAGGCGCCGTTCAGCAGCACCATCGGCAGGCGGGCCGGCAGCAGCTTCGGCTCTTCCGTCGAACCGTCGTAGTTGGGCTGGAAGTCCACCGTGCCCATGCCGATTTCATCCATCAGCAGCCTGGCGATCGGCGTCAGGCGCGCTTCCGTGTAGCGCATGGCCGCGGCGCCATCGCCGTCGCGCGAGCCGAAGTTGCCCTGGCCATCGATCAGCGGGTAGCGCAAGGAGAAATCCTGCGCCATGCGCACCAGCGCGTCGTACACGGACTGGTCGCCGTGCGGGTGCAATTTACCCAGCACGTCGCCGACCACGGCCGCCGATTTGCGCGGCTTCGCCGTGGAGTTCAATCCCAGCTCGTTCATCGCATACAGGATGCGGCGTTGCACGGGCTTCTGGCCATCGCAGACGTCGGGCAGGGCGCGGCCCTTGACCACGGAGATGGCGTAGTCGAGATAGGCGCGCTCGGCGAAGGTGGACAGGGTCAGCGCTTCGCCGTCGAATACCGGTTCATCCGGCTCGATCGGCTCAGGCTGGGCATCGTCAAATAAATTGGTTTGTGTGGACATGGCGCTTGTTTCGGTATTAAGTGGTTGCGGTTGAATTCGTGGAGCTGATTATGACAGCCCGGATTTGGAAAAGGACTTGCCGTACGTCAGATACATGTAGCGCAAGGTGAGATACAGCACGGCCACGGCCAGTTCGACGCTGTGATGCATCATGGGCATGGCGCGGATGGACGGCGCCTGGGCGGCCAGCAGAAAACTGCCGATCGATGGTGCCAGCACCAGCGGCCACATCGTCTTCCAGCGGAAATCGCTGGGGGAAAACAGCAAGCCCGTACACGACCAGACATACAATGCGGCGCCGAGCAGGGCAGCCGGCAGCAGTGGTAAATACAGTGACAGCAGCAGGCCCGCGCAGCCGGCCAGCCAGGCCGTGCGCAGGCGCGGCAAGAGCGCCTCGGGGAAGCGGCAATCGCCATACAGGCCCGTGGCGCTGCGCAGGGCCAGCGCCGCCAGGCAAAACATCAATGGCATGGCTTCGCCGATGGCCAGCGCCGCCGGACCTTTGCCGCTCATGAACATGGCGACGAAGAGCGAAAGGCCCAGGGACAGGAGCAGCAGCATGCCATGCAGCAGTTGGCGGTTAATCGCATAGGCAAGCAAGGCCGACGCGCATAAGCCGGCCGAGGCGACAAGGCGCGTCGTGTCGCTGCGTTCGGGCAGGAAGAGCAGCAGTGCCAGCAGCAGATAGGGCGCGATCCAGCCCAGCTGCCGCAAGCCTGGCCGCGCCCACAGCACGGGCAGGCGTTCCTGCAGCCCCTCCTGCAGCGCGTCCAGGCGCGTGAACAGCGGCGCGGGCCAGCGCAAGGCATGCACGGCCAGCAGGGCAAAGGCCAGCACCTGGAAACCCAGCAGGCTGGCATAGGCGCCGATGTCGCCCAGCTTGAAACCGCCCGCATCGAGCACGCCGGCCAGCATGAAGTGCAGCACGAAACCCAGGCCGCCCGAGGCCAGGGCCGTCTGCTTGAAGTAGCGCTTGGAAAATACCGCCTGCTCCCATCGCTCGAACAAGTCCATATCGAGCTTGTAGGCCAGCATTTCGGCATGCTGCCAGCGTATTGTCTGCAGCAGCTCGCGCAGCTGCAGATTGAATTTTTGGTCGAACAGCTGGCGCGCATAGGCCGATGGCGCTTGCTGCGACATGATGCAGTCCAGGCCAGGATAGCTGTCGCGGTTGTCGCAGAAGTGGGCGAACGAGCGGTCTGCCCGGTAGCGCTGCACGGCTGCGCGTACCAGGTCGCCATGGCTGCGGCCCAGGTAGGAAAAATCGTGTTCCCATCCCAGCTGCTCGAACACGGCCTGGCGCAGCGGCAGGTCGTAGCCGGCGCTGGCGCAATAGCGCAGCGCGCACAGGTCGAATTCCTCGCGCACGTCGAGGTTGAGCAGTTCCTCGCGTTCCAGGAAGCCGGGCAGCAGGGCGGCCCCGTTGCGGCGCCGCGCCTGTTCCAGGAATGCCTGCCACAGGCTGGCCGCTTCCTGGACCGGGTCGATGGCGACCACGCCCCATTGTTCCGGCGGTGGCGCCAGTGCTGGCGCGGGTTCGGCGATCACGCCCCACAGTTCCGCCCCCGTGTCTTGCGCGGCGTCGTCGACGATGCCCCACAGGTCGGCCGGTTCCACAGGCGCGGCTTCGGCCTGCGCGGTTTCGACGCGTGCAGTTTCGGCCGGCGCTTCAGGCACCGCCACGGGCGCCGTATGTCCTTGCTCCTGCGGGGCGGCGGCAAACAGGTGCGCATGGCGCAGCGCATATTCATACGCGTCGCGCAGCTCCTGGAAGGCGGCCGGATCGTCTTCGGGACGCGTCACTTTCAGGCGTTTCGCGTACGCGCGCTTGAGGGCGCGCTCGTCGCCGGTCGGCTCCGTGTCCAAGATATCCCACAGGCTGCGCTGCCCGCTGTGCATGCCGCCGTCCATCTACAAAAAGCTCTCGCTCTCGACTTGGCGCAGCACGTCATCCAGTGCCTGGCGCGCCTTGCGGATGGTGTTCGGGTCCTGAGTCTCCAGCGCCGCCTGGAAATTGGCCGTATGCGCGGCCAGGTACTGGCGCACGTCGCCCAGCGACTGCTCGTACAGGCGGTCGGCGCGCGTGACCAGGGTGCGGTTTTCCAGCTGTTCGCGTGGGTGGATCTTCAGGTCGGCCAGTTCAAGAAAGCGCTGCTCGATCTGTTCCGGCGTCATCACGCCCGCATTGTCGCTGATGACCATCTTGTGCTTTTCCTGCGTGGCCAGCACCGTCACTTCCGCTTCCAGCACGCCGCTGATGTCGTAGGTGAAGCGTACGTCGATGCCGATCTCGCCCGCCTTTTTCGCGGGAATCGGGAAGCTGATCTTGCCGAGGAAGACGTTGTCGGCCACCAGGCGCGACTCGCCCTGGAAGATCGCCACGTTGATTTCCTTCTGGTTGTCGTAGATGGTGGTGATGTTTTCCGTGCGCGAGACGGGCACCACGGAATTGCGCTCGATGATGGGCAGGTAATGTCCGCCTTCGTACTGGTTCGCGCTGACCTGGCGCGAAATCGAAATGCCCAGCGAATACGGCGCCACGTCCGTCATGACCACTTCATCGAGTGCGGCGTCGCGCATCTTCAGGCCCGCCTGCACGGCGGCGCCCAGCGCTACGGCTTCGTCCGGGTCCAGGTGGATGGCGGGGAAGCGGCCGAACATGCGCGACACCAGCTTGCGTACCAGCGGCATGCGCGTGGCGCCGCCGGCCAGCACCACTTCATTCAGTTCCGCGGCGCGGATGGTGGCGTCGCGCAGCGCCCGTTCCACGGGCAGGCGCAGGCGCGCCAGCAGCGGTTCGCACAGCTGCGCCAGCTTGTCTTCGTTGATCTCCCAGCTGTATTCCTTGTCCTGGTAGCGCGTGGCCATGCGCGCGGACGGCTGTTCCGACAGCAGGCGCTTGACGCGCTCCGCTTCATCGCGCAGCAGCTGCTGCTGGCGCGGGTCGAGCAGGCGGTTGCCGACGGCGTCGCGCAGGCCGCTGCCTTCCAAAAAGGCGTCGACCAGCACGGTGACGAAGTCTTCGCCCCCTAAAAAATTGTCGCCGGCCGAGGCGCGCACTTCCATCACGCCTTCGAACAGTTCCAGGATCGACACGTCGAAGGTGCCGCCGCCCAGGTCGAAGACGAGGAATTTGCTTTCCTGTTCCTTGTCGCGGATGCCGTAGGCCAGCGCGGCGGCCGTCGGTTCGTTCAGCAGGCGCTCCACGCGCAGGCCCGCCAGCTGGCCGGCGATGCGCGTGGCCTTGCGCTGCGCATCGCTGAAATACGCGGGCACGGTGATGATGGCTTCCTCGACCTTGTGGCCCAGGAAGGCTTCCGCATCTTCCTTCAGCGCGCGCAGCACCATCGACGACAGCTCTTCCGGACGGAATTGCTGCGTGCCGAGGGTGATCTTTTTTTCGCTGCCCATGTAGCGCTTGAAGACGGCCGCCGTCAGCTGCGGGTGCGTCTGCAGGCGCTCGCGCGCGGCGCGGCCCACCAGCACGGTGCCGTCGTCGTCGATGCTCACGCACGACGGCGTCAGGTGTTCGCCCAGCGCATTCGGGATGATGGAAGCCCTGCCGTCGCGCCAGATGGCGACCAGGCTGTTGGTGGTGCCCAGGTCGATACCGATGATCATCAGATATCCGCCTCCGCCTCATTGCCGTGTTCCTCGATCCAGGCACGCCGTCCTGCCGCTTCGCCCTTGCCCATCAACATATTGAAGCGGGCGGCGGACGTCATGTGGTCGATTTCACCGAGCGTGACGGGCAGCAGGCGGCGCGTGTCCGGGTTCATCGTCGTTTCCCACAGCTGCTCGGCGTTCATCTCGCCCAGGCCCTTGAAGCGGGAGATCGACCAGGCGCCCTGTTTCACGCCTTCCTTGCGCAGCTTGTCCTCGATGGCCAGCAGTTCGCCGTCGTCGAGCGCGTAGATTTTCTGAATCGGCTTCTTGCCGCGCGCGGGCGCGTCCACGCGGTACAGGGGCGGACGGGCGATGCAGATGTGGCCCTTGTTGATCAGCGCGGGGAAGTGCTTGAAGAACAGGGTCAGCAGCAATACCTGGATGTGCGAGCCGTCCACGTCCGCATCGGACAGGATGCAGATCTTGCCGTAGCGCAGGCCGGACAGGTCGGGCGTGTCGCCGATGTTGTGCGGGTCGACGCCGATGGCGACGGCAATATCGTGGATCTCGTTATTCGCGAACAGGCGGTCGCGGTCCGTTTCCCACGAGTTCAGGACCTTGCCGCGCAGGGGCAGGATCGCCTGGAATTCCTTGTCGCGGCCCATCTTGGCCGAACCGCCCGCCGAGTCGCCCTCGACGAGGAACAGTTCATTGCGCGCGATGTCCGATGATTCGCAGTCCGTCAGCTTGCCGGGCAGCACGGCCACGCCCGAGGATTTTTTCTTTTCCACTTTCTGCAGCGAGCGCTGGCGCGATTGCGCCTGCTTGATCACCAGTTCGGCCAGCTTCTTGCCATAGTCGACGTGCTGGTTCAGCCACAGTTCCAGCGGCGGTTTGGCGAAGGTCGAGACCAGGCGCACGGCGTCGCGCGAATTGAGGCGTTCCTTGATCTGGCCCTGGAATTGCGGGTCCAGCACCTTGGCCGACAGCACGAACGAAGCGCGCGCGAACACGTCTTCGGGCAGCAGTTTCACGCCCTTGGGCAGCAGCGAGTGCATTTCGACGAAGTTTTTCACGGCGCCGAACAGGCCGTCGCGCAAGCCCGATTCGTGCGTGCCGCCATTCGAGGTGGGAATCAGGTTGACATACGATTCGCGCACGATGGCGCCTTCTTCCGTCCATGCCACCACCCAGGCGGCGCCTTCGCCTTCGGCAAAGCCTTCCGAGTCCGGCCCCGCGTATTGGGCGCCTTCGAACAGGGGAATCAGGGTTTCGCCATTCGAGACCTGCGCCAACGATTCGGTCAGGTAGCCGCGCAAGCCTTCCGCGTACAGCCAGGTCTGCGTATCGCCCGTTTTCGCGTTGGTGAGCGTGACGGTGACGCCGGGCAGCAGCACGGCTTTCGAGCGCAGCAGGCGCTGCAGCTCGGTTTGCGAGATGTTCGGCGAGTCAAAATACTTCGCGTCGGGCCAGGCCGTGACGCGCGTGCCGGACTTCTTGCCGTCGCGCGGGGCGGGGCGCGAATTCAGCGGCTCGATCACGTCGCCATTGGCAAACACCATGTGATGCAGGCCGTTGCCGTCGCTTTCCTTGCGCCAGACGGTGATTTCCAGGCGCGTGGACAGCGCATTGGTGACGGACACGCCGACGCCGTGCAAGCCGCCCGAGAACGCGTAGGCGCCGCCCGAACCCTTGTCGAACTTGCCGCCCGCGTGCAGCCGTGTAAACACGATTTCCACCGTCGGCACGCCTTCTTCCGGGTGCAGGCCGACTGGAATGCCGCGGCCATTGTCTTCCACGGTGATGCTGCCATCCGTGTTTTGCGTGACGGCGATATGCGTGCAATGACCGCCCAGCGCCTCGTCGGAGGCATTGTCGATCACTTCCTGAATGATGTGCAGCGGATTTTCAGTGCGGGTGTACATCCCCGGGCGCTGCTTGACGGGTTCCAGTCCTTTCAGGACACGGATGGATGATTCGCTGTAGTCGGATGCTGGTTTTTTAGTGGCCATACGTGTTCAAGCTAATAAAGACAGTGGTTGGAACGCCAGGCCAGGGCACTGCATGGCGCAATGACAGCGGCGGCGATAGCTGTATGAATATACAGTATATCCCGTCCAGCGTCACTGGGGGAGGGCAGTGCGGCAGGCATGGCGTCCTTGTGCGGACGCTCGCGCATTCTATCTTGTCCCGCGAGCAATAGCGCTACTCCAGGGCAACAACAGTGCGCTGCGCGCGTGGTTTGGCGCCAATTGTGATGGATTTTATGCGGTAAAGCCCCCGTTTTTACATCTTGTTTACAGCTGCCTCCCCAGTCTTTACGAATTTTTTAGACCCTTTTGGCTAATCTGCACACTATCAAAACAAACCTGAATGAGGGTGGGAATGGATCTCGTGTATCTCGGCTTGATTGCCGTGTTTTTCGTCGTGGCAGCCGGCTTTGCCGTCGCCTGCGACAAATTAGGGAGCGTCAAATGAACGCGTTTTATGTGCTGGGCGCCGTCGTGTCGGCTGGCCTGTTCGTGTACCTGCTGGTGGCGCTGCTGAAGGCGGAGGAACTGTGATGACGACGCAATCGATATTGCTGCTGGCGGCTTTCCTGGCCGTGCTGCTGGCCGCCGGCTATCCGCTGGGCCTGTACATGGCCAAGGTGGCTGGCGATGGCCCCGTGCGCGGCCTGGGCTGGCTGCAGAAGCTGGAAAACCAGCTGTACCGCTGGTCCGGCCTGCCTGCCGACAAGGCCATGGGCTGGAAAAGCTACGCCATCGCCCTGATCGTCTTCAATACCGTGGGCGCCGTCTTTGTGTACGGCCTGCAGCGCCTGCAGGGCTTTTTGCCCTTGAATCCCCAGGGCCTGGGCGCCGTCAGCCCCGATTCCTCGTTCAATACCACCGTCAGCTTCGTCGCCAATACCAACTGGCAGGGCTATGGCGGCGAGCAGACCATGAGCTACCTGACCCAGATGCTGGGCCTGGCGTGCCAGAACTTCTTTTCGGCGGCCACCGGCATTGCCGTGATCTTCGCGCTGGTGCGCGGCTTCGCCTCGCGCTCGGGCAAATCGATCGGCAATTTCTGGGTCGACCTGGTGCGCTCCACCCTGTACATCCTGCTGCCGCTGTCGCTGGCCCTGTCCGTCGTCTTCATGGGCGAAGGCATGATCCAGAATTTTTCCGCCTACAAGGAAGTGACCCTGCTCGACCACGTGGCGTATGAAACGCCGAAAGTGACGGCCGATGGCCAGCCCGTGCTGGACGCCGCCGGCAAGCCGGTGATGGAAGCGCAGGTGGCGACGACGCAGACGATCGCCATGGGTCCCGTCGCGTCGCAGGAATCGATCAAGCTGCTGGGCACGAATGGCGGCGGCTTCTTCAATGCCAACTCCTCGCATCCGTACGAAAACCCCACCGTGCTGTCGAATTTCCTGCAGATGCTGGCCATTTTCATCATTCCCGCCGGCCTGTGCTTCACGTTCGGCCGCATGGTGGGCGACACGCGCCAGGGCTGGGCCGTGCTGGCCGCCATGACCCTGATCTTTGTCGTCATGACGGCCGGCGTGATGAGCGCCGAGCAGCAAGCCAATCCCGCCTTGCAAGCCCTGGGCGTGGACCAGCAGGCCAGCAGCCTGCAATCGGGCGGCAATATGGAAGGCAAGGAAACGCGCTTCGGCATCAGTTCCTCGACCCTGTTCGCGGCGGTGACGACGGCGGCCTCCTGCGGCGCCGTCAATTCCATGCACGATTCCTACATGCCCCTGGGCGGCATGGTGCCGCTGCTGCTGATGCAGTTCGGCGAAGTGATTTTCGGCGGCGTGGGCACGGGCCTGTACGGCATGCTGATGTTCGCCATCCTGGCCGTCTTCATCGCCGGCCTGATGATAGGCCGCACGCCTGAATACCTGGGCAAGAAAATCCAGGCCTATGAAATGAAGATGGTGTCGCTGGCCATCCTGGTCACGCCAGCCCTCGTATTGACGGGCACGGCGATTGCCGTGATGGTCGAGCCGGGCACGGTGGGCGTGGCCAATCCGGGCGCGCACGGTTTTTCCGAAATCCTGTACGCCTTCACGTCGGCGGCCAACAACAACGGCAGCGCGTTTGCCGGCCTGTCCGCCAACACGCCGTTCTATAACGTGATGCTGGCGATCGCCATGTGGTTCGGCCGTTTCGGCGTGATCGTGCCCGTGCTGGCCGTGGCCGGTTCGCTGGCGGGCAAGCAGCGCCTGTCGGTCAATGCCGGCACCATGCCCACGCACGGCCCCATGTTCATCGGCCTGCTGATCGGCGTGGTGGTGCTGGTCGGCGTGCTCAATTACGTTCCCGCGCTGGCCCTGGGCCCGATCGTGGAACACCTGCAACTTTTCACAAAATAAGAGGCTACCATGTCACGCACAAGCCTGACCTTGTTCGATTCCGCACTGATTGGCCCAGCCATCGTCGATGCGTTCAAAAAACTCGACCCCCGCACGCAGTGGCGCAGCCCCGTGATGTTCGTCGTCTACGTGGGCAGCATCATCACGACCCTGCTGGCGACCCAGGCCGGGATCAGCGGTGGCCAGGGTGAAGCGCCGTTCGGCTTCATCGTCGCCGTCGCCGTCTGGCTGTGGTTTACCGTGCTGTTCGCGAACTTCGCCGAAGCGCTGGCCGAAGGCCGCAGCAAGGCCCAGGCGGCCTCGCTGCGGGCCCTGAAGCAGACGGTGATGGCAAAAAAAATGCAGACGCCGAAATACGGCACGTCCTGGCTGCCCACGCCTGCCACCGACCTGCGCAAGGGCATGACGGTGCTGGTCGAGGCGGGCGACGTGATTCCCGCCGACGGCGAAGTGACGGCCGGCGTGGCCTCCGTCGACGAGAGCGCCATCACGGGCGAATCGGCGCCCGTGATCCGCGAGTCGGGCGGCGATTTTTCCGCCGTCACGGGCGGCACCCGCGTGCTGTCGGACTGGCTGCTGGTGCGCGTATCCGTCAATCCGGGCGAAGCGTTCATCGACCGCATGATCGCCATGGTCGAAGGCGCCAAGCGCCAGAAGACGCCGAACGAGATCGCCCTGACGATCCTGCTCGTGGCCCTGTCCATCGTCTTCCTGATCGTCACCGTGACCCTGCTGCCGTATTCGCTGTTTTCCGTGGCGGCAGCCGGCAGCGGCACGCCCGTCACGATCACGGTGCTGATCGCGCTGCTCGTGTGCCTGATCCCGACCACCATCGGCGGCCTGCTATCGGCCATCGGCGTGGCCGGCATGAGCCGCATGATGCAGGCCAATGTGATCGCCACGTCGGGCCGCGCCGTGGAAGCGGCGGGCGACGTGGACGTGCTGCTGCTCGATAAAACCGGCACCATCACCCTGGGCAACCGCCAGGCGTCGAGCTTTGTACCGGCGCCCGGCGTGACGGAGCAGCAATTGGCCGACGCGGCGCAACTGGCCTCCTTGGCCGATGAAACGCCGGAAGGCCGCAGCATCGTCGTGCTGGCCAAGCAGAAGTTCAATATCCGCGAACGCGAGATGGGCAACCTGCACGCCACCTTCGTACCGTTCACGGCGCAAACGCGCATGAGCGGCGTGGATATTCCGGGCGAACAGCAGGTGCGCCAGCTGCGCAAGGGCGCGGCCGACTCCATGAAAAAGTATGTGGAAGCGCTGGGCCAGCCGTATCCGGCCGAGGTGGCGCGCGCCGTCGACGATATCGCGCGCCGCGGCAGCACGCCGCTGGTGGTGGTCGACGATGGCCGCGTCATGGGCGTGGTGGAACTGAAGGACATCGTCAAGGGCGGCATCAAGGAGCGCTTCGCGGAATTGCGCCGCATGGGCATCAAGACGGTGATGATCACGGGCGACAACAAGCTGACGGCAGCGGCCATCGCCGCCGAAGCGGGCGTGGACGACTTCCTCGCCGAAGCGACGCCCGAAGACAAGCTCAAACTGATCCGCAGCTACCAGTCCGAAGGCCGCCTGGTGGCCATGACGGGCGACGGCACCAACGATGCGCCCGCGCTGGCCCAGGCCGACGTGGCCGTGGCCATGAATTCGGGCACGCAGGCAGCCAAGGAGGCGGGCAATATGGTGGACCTGGATTCGAATCCCACCAAGCTGCTGGAAATCGTCGAAATCGGCAAGCAGATGCTGATGACGCGCGGTTCGCTGACGACGTTCTCGATCTCGAACGACATCGCCAAGTACTTCGCCATCATCCCGGCCGCCTTCGTGGGCACGTATCCGCAGCTGAAGGCGCTCGACATCATGCACCTGGCCAGCCCCGCCTCGGCCATCATGTCGGCCGTGATCTTCAATGCGCTGATCATCGTCGTGCTGATCCCGCTGGCCCTGAAGGGCGTGCAATACCGCGCCATCGGTGCAGCCAGCCTGTTGCGCCGCAACCTGCTGATCTACGGCCTGGGCGGCATCATCCTGCCCTTCATCGGGATCAAGCTGATCGACATGCTGCTGTCCGCCCTCAATTTAGTCTAAAGGAACCATCATGAGCACTATCGTACGTCCCGCCCTGGTCCTGTTTGCCGCGCTGACCGTGATCTGCGGCGTCGTCTATCCGTTTGCCACGGCCGGCATCGGGCAGCTGGCTTTCAACGATGAAGTCAACGGCAGCATCGTCGAGCGGGCTGGCCGCCCCGTCGGATCGAGCCTGATCGGCCAGTCCTTCACCTCGCCCAAGTACTTCTGGGGCCGGCCATCGGCCACCGCGCCGATGGCGAACAACGGCGCCGGTTCGGGCGGCTCCAACCAGGGGCCGAGCAATCCGGCCCTGGTGGACGCCGTCAAGGCGCGCATCGCCGCCCTGCAGGCAGCCGATCCCGGCAACCGCAACCCCATCCCCGTCGACCTGGTGACGGCGTCGAGCAGCGGCCTGGATCCGGAAATCAGCTTGGCGGGCGCCCTGTACCAGGCGCCGCGCGTGGCCCGCGTGCGCGCCGTACCGCTGGCGCAGGTGGAGAACGCCATCGCCAAGGTGCAGAAAACTGCGTATATCGGCTTTTTCGGCGAACCGCGGGTCAATGTGCTGGAACTGAATCTGGCGCTCGATGCGGCCGCGAAGTAAGATGATGCAGGGGCGGAGCCGCCGGTTTTGCCCCTGGTTTTGATATTAAAGATGCCCATGCTCCCCAACGACAGCCAACGCCCCGACCCTGATGCCCTGCTGGCGCAGGTGCAGGCGCAGGAACAGAAAGCCGCGCGCGGCCGGCTGCGCATTTACTTCGGCGCCTCGGCCGGCGTCGGCAAGACCTATGCGATGCTGGCCGCCGCCCGCAAATTGCTGGCCGATGGCCAGGACTTGCTGGTGGGCGTGGTGGAGACGCATGGGCGCCAGGATACGGCGGCCCAGCTTGACGGCTTGCCCGTGCTGCCGCTCAAGGCGATTGAATACCGGGGCAAGACCCTGTTCGAGTTCGACCTGGACGAAGCGCTGCGGCGCGCGCCGCCGCTGATACTGATGGATGAACTGGCGCACTCGAACGTGGCCGGTTCGCGCCATCCGAAGCGCTGGCAGGATGTCGAGGAATTGCTGGCGGCCGGCATCGACGTGCTGTCGACCGTGAATGTGCAGCACCTGGAAAGCCTCAATGACGTGGTGGGCGGGATCACGGGCGTGCGCGTGGCTGAAACCTTGCCTGACACGGTGTTCGACCGCGCTGATGAAGTGGTGCTGGTCGATATCCCGGCCGATGAACTGCTGCGCCGCCTGAAGCAGGGCAAGGTATACCAGCCGCAGCAGGCCGAGCGGGCGTCGCAGCATTTTTTCCGCAAGGGTAATTTGATCGCCTTGCGCGAACTGGCCCTGCGCCGCACGGCCGACCGGGTGCAGGACGACGTGCAGGCTTACCGCGTCGAAAAGTCCATCAATCCCGTGTGGAAGACGGGGGCCGCGCTGCTCGCCTGCGTGGGACCGCACGCGGGCGGCGAACACGTGATCCGCAGCACGGCGCGCCTGGCCAGCCAGCTGAACGCGGAATGGCATGCGCTGTACGTGGAAACGCCGCGCCTGCAGCGCCTGCCGGCGCGCGAGCGCGAACGCATCCTGAAAACCCTGAAACTGGCGCAGGACCTGGGCGCGCGCACGGCCGTCAATCCGTCCGCCGACATTGCCGGCGCTGTGGTCGAGTATGCGCGCAGCGCGAATATCTCGAAAGTCATCGTGGGCCGTGGCCGCGCCGGTGCGCTGGCGCGCCTGTGGCATACGCCGCCGGCCGCGCGCATGGCCAGCCTGGCGCCGGATATCGACCTGATCGAAGTGGGCTTGCCCGCTGCCGATGCGGCGCCCCGCCGCGCGGCGGGCGACGAGGCGGAGGCGCCGCGCCGGCCGTCGCGCCATTGGCGCTACATACTGGCGGCCGGCGCCAGCCTGGGCACGGCCATCGCCTCCGTGCCGCTGCAGCCCTACCTGGACCTGGCCAATATCGCCATGCTGTCGCTGCTGACGGTGGTGTTGGTGGCCGTGCGCCTGGGGCGCGGGCCGGCGGCGCTGGCCAGCCTGGTGGGCGTGGCCTGCTTCGATTTCATCTTCGTGCCGCCCCGTTTCTCGTTTGCCGTGGGCGACTTCCAGTACGTGATCACGTTTGGCGTGATGCTGGCCGTGGGCCTGATCACGGGCCACCTGACGGCCGGCCTGCGCTTCCAGGCGCGCGTTGCCTCGCACCGTGAGGCGCGCGCCCGCGCCCTGTACGAGTTTTCGCGCGAATTGTCCGGCGTGCTGCAGACGGAGCAGATTTTCGACATCACGAAAAACGCCATCGAACGGGCTTTCCGCGCGCGCGCCACCTTGCTTTTGCCCGATGACGAGGGCAGCTTGCAGGCCCCGAACGGCGCTCAGCCGCTGGACATGGGCATCGCGCAGTGGGCCTTCGACCATGCGCAGGCGGCCGGCACGGGCACCGATACCTTGCCGGCGTCGCCCATTTTCTACCTGCCGCTGATCGCGCCGATGCGCACGCGGGGCGTGCTGGCGCTGCTGCCGCTCGACGGCGCGCACCGCGGACGCTGGCTGCTGGTGCCGGAACAGCGCCAGCATCTCGATACCTTTGCCGCCCTGGCGGCCATCGCCCTCGAGCGCGTGCACTACATCGACGTGGCCCAGGGCGCGCTGCTGCAGATGGAGTCCGAGCGCCTGCGCAATTCGCTGCTGGCGGCCCTGTCGCACGACTTGCGCACGCCATTGACGTCGCTGGTGGGCCTGGCCGAGTCGCTGGCCCTGTCCAGGCCCCCGTTGTCGCCCGCGCAGCTGGACATGGCGCGCTCGCTGCAGTCCGAAACCGTGCGCATGAGCGCCCTGGTGGCGAACCTGCTGGACATGGCGCGCATCGAGAGCGGGCAGGTGCGCCTGAACCTGCAATGGCAGGCGCTGGAAGAAGTGGTGGGCAGCGCGCTGCGCGCCAGCGGCCCGCAATTGCAGCAGCATGCCGTGCAGACGCAGCTGGCGCCGGACCTGCCGCTGGTGCGCTACGACGCCGTGCTGATCGAACGCGTGCTGTGCAACCTGCTGGAAAACGCGGCCAAGTACACGCCGCCCGGCAGCACCATCACCGTCGCGGCCGGGGTGCACGGCCAGTTCCTGCAGGTGACGGTGTGTGACGACGGCCCGGGCCTGCCGCCCGGCCGCGAAGAAGCCATCTTTGAAAAATTCACGCGCGGCGAGCGCGAATCGAACAAGCCGGGCGTCGGCCTGGGGCTGGCCATTTGCCGCGCCATCGTCGAAGCCCACGGCGGCGCCATCCACGCGCAGCCGCACGCGCCGGGACAGGGCGCCGCCCTCGTCTTCAGCCTGCCGCTGGGCACGCCTCCGGCGCCGCCGGAGATCGAGCTGGATGACGCCAACGACCATGAAACAGGAAAACCAACATGAACGAACCTTCCGCCACCGCCCTGCTGGTCGAGGATGAACCGCAAATCCGCCGCTTCGTGCGCGCCGCGCTGGAAGACGAGGGCTGGCAGATTTTCGAGTCCGCCACCATGCAGCGGGGCCTGATCGATGCCGGCACGCGCCGGCCCGACCTGATCGTGCTGGACCTGGGGCTGCCCGACGGCGACGGCATCGATTTCATCGCCGACATCCGCAAATGGTCGGCCGTGCCCATCATCGTGCTGTCGGCGCGGGTCGACGAGCAGGACAAGATCCGCGCGCTGGACGCGGGCGCCGACGACTATCTGACCAAACCGTTCGGCGTGGGCGAGCTGCTGGCCCGCGTGCGCGCCACCCTGCGCCGCCAGCGCCAGCCCGCCGCCAGCGACGATGGCGTGGTGCAGTTCGGCGACGTGCGCGTCGACCTGAAAGACCGCCTGGTAACGCGCAACAAGCAGCTGGTGCACATGACGCCGACGGAATTCCGTCTGCTGTCGGTGCTGGTGAAAAACGCGGGCAGGGTGGTCACCAATCCCCAGCTGCTGCGTGAAGTATGGGGGCCGTCGAACAGCGAGAACGGCCACTACCTGCGCATCTACATGGGCCATCTGCGCCAGAAGCTGGAAGCCGATCCGGCCCAGCCGCAGTATCTGCTGACGGAAACGGCCGTCGGCTACCGCTTGCTGCTGCCGCTCTAAACCGCATTCCTTCCCCCGCTTGAAAACGGGCGCCGCGCGCGCCAGGGGGACGCTTTACCCAAAAATTTTGCAGCGGCGGGCCAGCTGCGCCATGTTGGCAAAGGCCCATACCACCCATGAAGAAGAAAAAACCATGAATAAAATGCTAGTTGCACTTGCCGTCGCCACCGCCTTTACGGGCAGCCTGGCCCACGCGGAAGAGGCCAAGCCCGACAATGAAGTCGGCTTCAACGTGGCCGGCGTGTCCGACTACCGCTACCGCGGCATTTCGCAGACGCGCCTGAAGCCCGCCCTGCAGGGCGGTGCCGACTACGTCAACAACCCGACGGGCCTGTATGCGGGCGCCTGGGCCTCCACCATCAAGTGGACCAAGGACGCGGGCGGCAGCGGCGACGTGGAAGTGGACCTGTATGCGGGCAAGCGGGGCCAGTTGAGCGACGCCATCGGCTATGACGTGGGCGTGCTCGCCTATGTATATGCGGACAACGGCTTGAAGCACGTCGCCGGCCTGGCCGACGCGGATACGCAGGAAGTCTACGGCCAGTTGTCGTACGGCCCTGCCTATGTCAAGTATTCGCACGCCGTCTCGAACCTGTTCGGCATCGTCAACAGCAAGAACAGCGGCTACCTGGACATCGGCGCGAATATCGACCTGGGCAACGGCTGGAGCGGCAACCTGCACGCGGGCCACCAGAAGGTCAAAAACAATGATGCGTCGAGCTACACGGACTGGAAGGCGGGCGTCACGCGCGATTTCGGCATGGTGACGGGCGCGCTGGCCGTGATCGGCACGAACGCGGGCAAGTCGGCATATGCCTCGCCCGTGAATGGCAATTTCATGGGCAAGACGGCGTTGCAGCTGACGCTCAGCAAGACGTTTTAATTGACAGAGGGGAGAGGCGGCGCATGCGCCGCCTTTTTTTTCGCTAAAAACGGGGTCAGTCACTGCGTGATCGGAGCACGTCCCATTGGGGCGCGCTCCCCCGTCGGGTCTGACCCCGGCTATCGAGAGCTATGCCGCGCGGTGATGGCTGTCGAAAACGGCGCAGTACAGCTGTCCCAGGCCGACCACGCGGGCGGCCGGTATCTGGATGGCCAGGACATGGGCGGCGGCCGCTTGCGTATCCGTTGCCAGCAGCACGCGCAGGTCCGGATTGACGCTGCGCGCGTGCGCGATGCGGCGCGCCAGGCCCGCCTGCGCGGCGGCGTCCGCTACGCCGTCCAGCGGCACCACCAGCACGCGCGCGGCGATCAGGGCCGAACGGCTGCCCATGGAGTCGCGGCCTTCGCTGTCGATGACGATGTCGTGGTAGCAGTTCACCAGGTGTTCCAGCTCCGGCTGCAAGCCCTTGGCGCTGATGGCGCGCGCCATCAGGCGCGGCCGCGTCAGGCTGCCGTGCATGGCGCCGTCGTGCATGTTCCTGGCCTGCGCCATGGCGCCCTGGCGCGGATCGGCATCGAGCAGCAGCACCTTGCGCCCGGCCAGCGCGCGCGAAGCGGCCAGCCGTCCGGCCAGGATGGATTTCTCCATCCCCCCGCGTTCATCCGTGATGGCGATGATCATCGTGGCGCACGGCTGGCATGATATTGGCGGCGGAGACCAGCTGCAGCAGGCAGCCTTCGCGTAGTTCTTCCTTCTCGCTGGCGGTCCAGACGGGCAGCGCCATCAGCTGCTCCAGCGCGTCGGCCAGCGCGGTCTGGCCGGCGGCGGACATCGGCGTCATCGGCAGGCGCAGTTCCTCGCGCACCTTGCCTTGCATGGCCAGCGCCGCCTTCACGGGAGCGGGATTCGGTTCGGAAAACAGCAGGCGGATGACGGGCAGCAGCGTCTTGAACAGGGCGCCCGCGGCGCCGTGGCGGCCCTGCCTGACCAGGTGGTACAGCTGCGCATACAGGTCGGGGCGCACCTGGGCGGCGGCCGACATGGCGCCGTGGCCGCCCATGGACAGGCTGGCCAGCAGCAGCGCATCGTCGCCACACAGCACGTCCAGGCGCGTGTCGAGCAGCAGTTCGCCCAGCTGCTGCAGCTTGCCGCCTGCTTCCTTGATGGCGACGAAGTGCGAGTCGCGCGCCAGTAGCGCCGCCGTCTGCGGTTCGATATTGACGCCCGTGCGGGCCGGCACGTTGTACAGCACGATGGAGTGGTCGGTGGCGGCGGCGATGGCCTGGAAGTGGCGCACGATGCCGTCCTGCGAAGGACGTACGTACGACGGCGCCGAAACCAGCAGGCCGGCCAGCGGATGGTCGTGGTAGCGCTGCACGGCGGCGACGACGCTGCGCGTATCGCTGCCGCCGATTCCCATCACGACGGGGAAGCGGGGGCCGACGGCTTCGAGCACGCTGTCGAGCAGCATGGTGTGTTCGGCGGCACTGAGCATGGCCGCTTCGCCCGTGGTGCCGCATGCCACCAGGCCGTCGACGCCGCTGGCGGCCAGTTCGCACGCGAGCTGCTGGGCTGCGTCGAAGTCGATGTCGCCGTCGCGAAATGGCGTGACCATCGGCACCCAGATGCCCTGGAAGTGCGCAGTAATGCGCGATGACGACATCGCCTGCCCGCACAAGTACTGGTTCATAGCGATTTCCCCTGGCTGATGCGGCCAAATTCCGCCGCCGGCAGCAGGCGCATGACGGCGTCCATGGTCAGGCGCAAGGCCGGTTCCGTCACGCACAGCCATACCTTCATGCGTTCGGCGTGGTCGACCGCCTCGACGCGCATGAACGACAGCATGCCGCCGCACGTCTTGACGACCAGCTGGCGCAGCTCGGCCAGGCAGGACTTGTCGACCGTGATATGCATGAGAAAAGTGGGCAGGCGGGGATGGCGGTGGGGCAGTGCTTGATGCGTTGGCAGGCGTGAATGGGGTTCCATGGTGGCTTTGCAGCGGTGGTTGAGGTACGTTCAAGATTAGCAGCGGGGGCGTAAAGATTCTCTAAAAAGCGGGGCCGCCCGCGTAAACGGACTGTATGCGGGCTGTCTGCAGTTTTCCGGCCCGCGTGTTGCGCGGATGCGCCGCGCGTGGGCTTTTGTTACAAAATTGAATCGTGCTTTCGGGGGCAGGGGTTTATATTGAAAACGTCTCCGCTTTCAGTCAGCCTTGCCATGTCAGACGAAAAAGATCCCCTGCAGCCCCCTTCTCCCGATCCTGCAACGCCGGCGCGGCCTGACCGGGTGGGCCGCCGGGCGCCCGATGATGAGCATCGCGCGCGCGATGCGGCGCCCCGCTACCTGAAGGACAACGACACGCCGCTGGCGCTGGCCTGGCGCGTGATCTCGTCGCGCTACCGCTCCATGCGCGACAAGGCGAGCCGCGATTTCATGCGGCGCACCCTGCGCATCGGTATCTCGGCGCGCATTTTTCACCCCGAACCGGGCGCCACTGGCCTGCGCAGCAAGAACCTGCAATACCTGGAAGAGTCGATTGCGCAGTGGGTCATGTCGCGCGACGTGCTGGTGTTCATGATCCCGACGGTCAATACCAGCGGCCAGCTCCACCCGAGCAACATCACCCTGCGCCACTATGCGCGCCACCTGGACGGCCTGGTGCTGCAGGGCGGCGCCGACGTCTCGCCGCAGACGTATTCCGAGGCGGCCACGCGGCCCGAATGGAATGGCGACCGCGCGCGCGACCTGTACGAACTGGAGCTGCTGCACGAATTCGTCGACGCGGGCAAGCCCGTTCTGGGCATATGCCGCGGCTGCCAACTGATCAACGTGGGCTTTGGCGGCACCCTGTACCAGGACATCGCCTCGGACGTGGAAGGCGCCACTTCGCACGTCAACGACCTGTATGACCGCCATCGCCACACCATCGTCTTCCCGAAAGGCTCGTCCCTGGCGGGCCTGTTCCCGAAGACGGGCGAGGCGCTCGTCAATTCCATCCACCACCAGTCCGTGAAAGACCTGGGACGCGACATCACCGTGGAAGCGTATTCGCAGGGCGACAACATCGTCGAAGCCATCCGCTACCAGCGGGCCCGCTTCGTCATGGGCTTGCAGTGGCACCCGGAATTCCATTCGGCGGGCGGCGTCGAGCTGCTCGATTGCACGCCCATTCTCGATAACTTTCTGCGCGCGGCGCGGGAGACGCGGTTTTGAGCGCGCACCTGATGCGCCGGCGCACGGTGCTGGCCGGCCTGCTGGCGCTGCCACTGGCGGGATTGCGCGCCGCGCCGCACCCGCATGAGGGCGCGCCGCCGTTTGCGCTGACGTCCGCCGCACGTGCCCGCACGCTGAAGGCGCGGGTGGCGCCGGCCATCGCCGAACAGGTGGTCAAGGCGGCGCGCAAGGATGCGGCGCGGCCCGTGCACCTGATGGCCGAAGTGCGCACGGGCGGCTTGCTGAAAGGCGAAGGGGGGCGCGAGACCAGCCAGCAGGCGCAGGAAGACTGGCGCCAGGCGCGGCTGCAGGCGCTGGCCTGGCGGCTGTCGGGCGAGATGGCGCATTTCGAGGCGGCGCGCCAGCTGCTGCTGGCCTGGAGCGGCGCTTATCGGCCGTCGTTCAGCCCTGTCGACGAGACGGAGCTGGCCAGCCTGCTGATGGGCCATGACCTGGTGCAGGAGCGCCTGAATGGCGTGGAGCGCGAGCAGGTGCGGGTCTTTTGCCGCACCCTGGCGCAGGGCTATTTGAGCGATCCGATCAAGGTTGGCGGCCCGTCCACGGCGCGCAACAACTGGCATAGCCACCGCATCAAGATCGGCACGGCCGCCGCGTATGTCACGGGCGACGCCTTGCTGATTGCGCGCGCGAAGGAGCGCTTCCTGGCGCACGTGCCGCGCAATATCGGCGCCGGCGGCGTGCCCTTCGATTTCGAGCAGCGCGACGCCCTGCATTACACCACCTACAGCCTGGAACCGCTGCTGACCACGGCCCTGATGGCGCAGGCGCATGGCGACGACTGGTATGGCGCGCCGGAAGCGCAGCGCCTGGCCGAGGCGCTGGCCTGGCTGGCGCCGTATGCGCAGGGCAGAAAGATGCACGAGGAGTTCGCGAAAAGCGCTGTGCCCTTCGACCGCAAGCGCGTGGCGGCCGGCGAAAAGGGCTTTACGGGGAACTGGGAACCCAAGGGCGCCGCCAATGTGTACCTGCTGGCGGCGCGCTTAGCCCCCGCTTACCTGCCGCTGGCGCTGGAGCTGCGCCCGTCAGCCTGGGCGCTGGCGCTGTACGGCGCTTAGTTGTGCTTAGTTGCGCCTAGTTGCGCCTAGTTGGAACGTCGCGTTAAAACTTCGTGCGCACGGTGAGCATCACGTTGCGCGGTTCGCCGTAAAAGCCCGTCTGGAACAGGCCCAGTCCCGTGAAGTACTTCTTGTCGAGCAGGTTGTTCACGTTCAGGCTGGCCGTGACGTTCCTGCTGATCTCGTAGCGGGCCAGCAGGTTGGCCAGCGCGTAGCTGCCCTGCTTGATGCGCGAATAATCGTCGATGGCGGGGTTCCAGATATTGCCGTAGTAACTGCTTTGCCAGTTGATGCCGCCACCGACGGTCAGCTTGTCCAGGCTGGCCGGCAGGCGCCACGTGCCTTGTACGCGCAGCAGGTGGGCGGGCTGCGTGGTTTGCAGCATGGTGGAAAAGACGTCCTTGCCATCCGCGTCGCGCACCTGGGTGTAGGTGTAGCCGGCGCTCAGCTTCACGTCCTTCATCACTTCGCCCGTCACTTCCATTTCCAGGCCGCGGCTGGTGACGCCGTCGATGGCCTTGTACGCTTCCTCGCCATTGACTTCGCCCACGGAGCTGGCCACATTGCTCTGGCGGATCTGGAACAGGGCGGCGCTGGCATTGACCTTGCCGTCCAAATATTCTGCCTTCACGCCCGCTTCCACTCCCTTGCCGCGCACGGGCGACAGAAAGTTGCGGTTCACGTCGCGGTTGCTCTGCGGCGCGAAGATGCTGGTGTAGCTGCCGAACACGGAATAGGTCTTGTCGATGTCATACACGACGCCCGCATATGGCGTGACGACCTTGTTTTCCTCGATGCGCGAGCGGATGCGCGCCGTGCCGGCGTCGAAGAAGCTGCGGTCCTGGTCTTGCAGGTAGTTGCTCACGCGGGCGCCGAGAATCACCGACAGCGCGTCGACGGGATGCAGGCGCACGGCGCCATACAGGCCGCTCTGGCGCGTGCGGTCGTTATCGTTGCCCAGGCGCTTGAAGGCCGGTTCCGCGTACTGGCCGCGCCAGTCGAAATAGCTGCCATCGAGGGGCGGATAGACCGATTCGTAGACGGGGCCATCCTGCTTTGCCGTCGAGGTGGAATAGCCGAACATCGCTTCGTGCTGGCGGCCGAAGGCCGTAAATGGTCCGCTGGCGTCGACGTTGACGGTGGTCTGGCGGCGGTCGCCCTTGTATTTGCCCATGAAGAAATACGTGCCTTCGCCCGTGTCGGGAGCGGGATTGCCGCCGCTGGCCGAACCGAGCACGCTGTCATGCTTGCTGCGCAGCTGGTTGGCGCTCAATTTCACCTTCCATTCATTGGCGAACGTATGTTCCAGCGACGCGAACAGCGTGGTGTTCTGCATGTCGCGGCGGCTCCAGTCCGTGGCCGGGTTCCACGAGGTGGGCATAGCGGTGCGCGTGCCGTCCGAGAACAGCACGGGGAAACCCGTCCAGGTCGAGCCGCGCGGCTTGTAATCCTGGTGCGTGAAGCCGGCCGTCAGCAGGGTGACGGGCGTGAGATCCGCCTCGACGATGCCGTAGGCGACGGCTTTCTGCTGCGTGTAGCGGTCCAGGTAGGAATGCTTGTCCTGGTAGGCGCCCACGAGGCGGCCGCGCACCGTGCGGCTGTCGTTCAGGGGGCCGGCGACATCGGCTTCGCCCCGGTAGTTGTCCCACGAGCCGGCGCCCAAGGTGGCCGAACCCTCGAAGCTGGCCGTGGGGCGCTTGCGCACCATGTTGACGGTGGCCGACGGGTCGCCCGAACCGCTCATCAAGCCCGTCGCGCCCTTCAGCACTTCGATGCGGTCGTAGATGGCCATGTCGCTGTTGGTCGTGCCCCAGTCGTACACGCCGTCGTAGATGGCCGATACGCCGTCGTACTGGAAATTGGTGACGGCAAAGCCGCGCGCCTGGAAGCTCCAGCGGTCGCTGTCGTAGTTTTGCACGCTCACGCCGTTGACGTTCTTCATGACGTCCGAGACGGCGTTGCTGTTCTGGTCATCCATTTGCTGGCGCGTGACGATGGTCAGCGACTGCGGCGTCTCGCGCTGCGTCAGGACCAGGCCAGTGGCGCCGCTGGCGGGGCCGCCCGTATAGCTGCCCGTGCCGCCCGTGACGGCGCTGCGCTCGGCTGCCGCCACCACGGTGACGCCGCTCATGACGGCCACGCCGCGGCTGTCCGCCGTGGCAGCATTCGCGCCAGCGGGGATCTTTTGCAGCAGGTAGCCGCCGTTCGGCTGCGGCACGGCTTGCAGGCCGCTGCCGGCCAGCAGCACGCGGAAACCATCGTGCACGCCATAGCTGCCTTGCAGGCCGGCGCTGCGCAAGCCTTGCGTGGCCTCGCTGGAGAACGCCAATAAAATGGCGCTGTCGCTGCCGAAGCGCGTAAGCACGTCGCCCAGCGCGCCGGCGGGAATGCTGTAGACGCGCACTTGCTGGCTTTGTGCCTGGGCCAGCGCGGGCAGGGTGAGGGCCAGGCCGATCTGCGACAGGGTGCAGGCGAGGACGGTGCGGGTCAGGAGGGAACGCGAAGCGTGATGCATGGAATAAAACCTTTCGTGGATGCGCAAGATGGAGACTGCCTGTCTTCCAAGTCACGCGAGCACGGCGAAACAGCTCACTTTGCGGAAAATATTCTTAGCGCGCCGCCAGTTCGATGCGCACCACCTGATGCCCCCAGAAGCGCGTGACGGTATTGCGCCGCAGATGCAGGCTGGCGCTGACGGCGTCGAGGATGGCACCCACGTCGGCCAGCGGATAGGAGCCGGACACGCGCAGGCCAGCGATGGCGGGCGTGCAGGCCAGCGGCTGCTCGCTGTAGCGCGACAGCTCGGCGAGGAAATCGGCCAGGCGCATGTCGCGCGCCACCAGCATGCCGTTCAGCCAGGCGCCGCCATAGGGGGCCAGCGCCTGGCGGTGCAGGCCCGCGCTGTCGAAATGGGCACTTTCGCCGGGACGCAGCACCAGGCGCTGTCCGCCATCGCCGGCCAGCACGGCGACGGCGCCTTCGAGCACGCCGGCGCTGGCATAGCCATCGTGCAGGCGTACCGTGAAACGCGTGCCCAGCGCCTGCAGCTGGCCGTGCGGCGTGTCGACGAAGAAGGGCCGCTGCACCGCATCCTTGCCGGTGGCGATGAAGATTTCGCCGGCCAGCAGCGCGATGCGCCGCCGTTCGCCGCTGTAATCGATGTCGATGGCGCTATGCGTGTTGAGCGTGAGCTGCGTGCCATCGCGCAGAGTCACCACGCGGCGCTGGTTGATGCCCGTGCGGTAGTCGGCCGTCCAGCTGCGCCACGGACCGCGGCGCTCAAACGCGTACAGCGCGGCGCCGCAAGCCAGCAGCAGGGCCAGGGTCTTGACGGCGTGGCGGCGCGGCGCATTCGCTTGCGCGCAGGCCCGCAGCAGCGTCGCATGCGTCCCGGGCGGCAGGTGTTCGTGCTGCAGTTGCAGTTGCTGCCACGCCTGCGTGGCACTGCCGGCCCGCTGCAAATGGCGTTTCACCGTGGCCAGCGAGATGCCCAGCCGGCGCGCGATATCGTCCTGCGGCAGTTCGTCGAGCTGGCGCAGCAGGAAGGCGCGCTTGACGGGCGGCGGCAAGCCATCGAGCATGCGGTCCAGTTCGAACAGCGTGGATAGCAGCAGCGCCCGTTCCTCGGGCGACGGCGTGTGCGGGGGCGGCAGTTGCGCCAGCACGTCCAGGTAAGCCTGTTCCAGCTTCTGGCGGCGGTAATGGTTGAACAGCACGCGCTGGGCCACGGTGGCGAGAAAGGCGCGCGGCTCGCGCGCGGCGACGGCGTCTTCGCGGTCGAGCAGGCGCATGAACGTGTCCTGCGCCATGTCGGCCGCGCAGGCCGTGCTGCCCAGCTTTTTGCGCAGCCAGCCCTGCAGCCAGCCGTGGTGCTCGGCATACAGTGTGGCGATGTCCTGGCGTTGTAGCGGCTCTGCCAGCGGCATCGCATTCCCCTTGCATGGCCCATCCAACGGGGCTGGGTCCTTGGTTTGAACAATAATAAGAATCATTCTCACTTATTGTAGCAAGCGGGGGCGGGGACTGTAAATGACGGGGGCGGCGGGGTGTGGTTTTTTGGGTTGGCGCTGTTGCGCCTGATTGCACCCCAAAAGCAAGATCTGGGGTCGGACCCTGAGGGGCCGACCCCGGCAGTTCAGGTGCTGGGGAGAACGGGCCAGCCCTCAATAATTCATCGGTTCGCCCCGGAAGCAGCGGATGGCCGAATCGACCATCCCCTCGGCGCTGCCCTGCAAGCTATGCTGCTTGCGCAGGTATTGCGCATCGCTCCACTGCTTGGCCACGTCCGACAGGTGTTTCAGGGCCGGCGTGCTGCCCAGCGCCTCGGCGTGCGGCTCCATCTTGCGCAGGGTGGTCATGATGTCTTCGCGCAGCGACATCGTCTCGTAGGTTTTCGGATGCGTGATGGCGCCGTCGAGGCCGAAGCGGCAGGCCTGGAAGCGGTTGTAGTTATACACGAGGTAATCGTCTTCCACCGGCGGCGCTTCCTTGCGTTCGAGCAGGTAGCGGCATAGCGCCTGCAGGTAGGCGGCCAGCGCGGCGGCGCGCTCCACCGTCAGCGGCGTGTCGCACACGCGCAGCTCGATGGTGCCGAATTCCGGCTTGGGACGGATATCCCAGTAAAAATCCTTCATGCTCTTGATGATGCCCGTGTTCTCCATCTTGGCGAAATACTCGTTGGAGAACTGGTCCCAGCTCAGGGTGAACGGCGCGCGCCCGCTCATGGGAAACGCGAACACGGAATTGAGGCGCGCCGAGTCGAACAGGGTGTCGCGTCCCTGCACGTAGGGCGAGGATGCCGACAGGGCGATGAAGTGGGGGATGTAGCGGTTCAGCGAATGCAGCAAAAACATGGCGTCGTCGCCCGAGGCGCAGCCGATGTGCACGTGCTGGCCGAAGATGGTGAACTGCTTGGCCAGGTAGCCGTACAGTTCCGAAATCTCCTGGAAGCGGGGCTTGGAAAAGATCTTTTGCGACGACCATTGCTGGAATGGGTGGGTGCCGCCGCCCGCGATGCCGATATTGAGCTTGTCGCCGGCCGTGATCAAGGTATCGCGGATTTCCTGCAGCTGCTCCAGCAGGGGGCCGTGATGCGTGTGCACGCTCGAGTTGATCTCGATCATGCTCTCGGTGATTTCCGGCGTGACGTTGCCGGGGAACGGTTTTTTGTTCAGCAGATGCAGCAGGTCGGGGCTGGCGGCCGTCAAGTCGTAGTCCGACAGGTTCACCAGTTGCAGTTCGAGTTCGACGCCGAAAGTCAGCGCGGCCGATTGGCCAAAGGGTTCCAGCGGCATTTAGCGCTCCTTGATTTCGTGGGTTTCTTTGGCCAGCATCAGCACGCGCTGCACCAGCACGGGACCGACCAGTTCCAGGCCCAGGGTGACGGCAGCCAGGGCGTTCAATTCGTCGCCGAAGTTCACGCCATGCTGGCGCGCGTGTTCGAGCAGCAGGATGATGAAGACGGAGACGGGCGTGAGCGCCACGCCCGTCAGCACGCCCTTGCGCCAGGAAATGCCGCTGACATGCGAAAACGCGGCCACGCCGACGACTTTGGTCAGCAAGCGCCCGCCGACGACGGCCAGGGCCAGGCCTGCGCCGGCCGTCACGCTGGCCCATTCCAGGGTCGAGGCGGCATACACGAACAGCAGCACCGTCAGCAGCTCGCCCAGCGCGCCGAAATTGCGCTGCGCCTGGCTGAAGGCGACGCGGCGGTGGCGCGCCACCAGGCCGAAAGTGAGCGTCGCCAGCAGCGGCGACAGGCTGGTGGTGTAGGTGAGGGCGACGAGCAGCATCACCGACAGCGCAAAGGCGACGGTGGCATCCTGCGCCATATTGCCCAGGCGGCGCAGCATGGCCGGCACGACGATGCCGAAGACGGTGCCGGCGGCCACGGAGGCGGCCAGCACGGCGGCGCTGCTGCTGCTCGCTTCGATCAGGTCGGTGGAACTCTGGAACATCCAGAAGCCGACGATGATGTTGAACGTGAAGACGGCCAGCACGCAGTTGAGCGCCGTCAGGTGGACGATGCGCTCCGTGACCTGGCCCGAGCTGCGTTCCTCGTTAATCACGCGCATGATGGTGGCGGGCGAGGTGGACATGGCCAGGGACGCCAGCAGCAGCGCCGTCATCGAGGTGGAGCCGAATTCGATGCCGATGAAGTAGACGACGGCAAAGGTCAGCAGGGACTCGACCAGGCCCGTGACGGCGATCCACGGGTTGTTCTTCAGCCAGCGCAGGTTGATGCGGTAGCCGACTTCGAAGAGGATCAGGCCGAAGGCCACGTCGGCCAGCACCAGCATGGGGCCCGCGTCCGTCTGCGGCAGCACGCCCACTTGCGTCTGCGCCAGGATGAAACCGATCACGCCATAGAAGCTGATGCGCGGCAGGCCAGTCCAGCGGTGGCCGAATTCGCCCACCACCCAGGCCAGGGTGATGGCGAACGGCCAGGACAGGTCGGCGGCGATCGAGAGGAGACTTTGCATGCTCATTCCTTTGAAATAGCGCTGGCACCGGCCGGCAGCACGGGGGCTGGCGCGGCAATGTCGTGGTGCAGCGATGGTGCATTGTTTGCGCAGAGCGATGCGCCGATTCTACCGGAGCAGAAGGCGCGCACGATGTGCGCAATCGAACAGTGTCGCGGCCATGGCGGCCGCGCACAGGATGCAGCAGGGTGGGGCAGGGCTGGTATCAGCGTATGCTACCCGCCCGCAGCGGAGATGTTCCGCACGGTAGTTCCGTGTTGCAGTGTACGACATGGCGGCCCCCTGCCGCCATGGACTTTTTGTCGTGAGTCTTTATTTACTAAGCAGACGCATGCCCCGTTCCAGCCCGTCGATCGACAGGGGGAACATGCGGTTGTTCATCAATTGCCGCATGACGCCGATGGACTGGCGGTATTGCCACAAGCCTTCGGACTCGGGATTGAGCCAGATGAATTTCGGGAACGCCTGGGTAAAGCGCGCCAGCCACGTCGATCCCGCTTCCTCGTTGTTGTATTCGACGCTGCCGCCCGGCTGCAGGATTTCATAGGGGCTCATGGTGGCGTCGCCGACGAAGATCAGCTTGGTATCGGGCGGGTACTTGCGCAGCACGTCCCAGGTGGGAAAACGCTCGGCGTTGCGGCGCCGGTTGTTCTTCCACAGGTAGTCGTAGACGCAGTTATGGAAGTAAAAGAACTCCATGTTCTTGAATTCCGTCTTCGCCGCCGAAAACAGTTCCTCGGTGCGCTCGATATGGTCGTCCATGCTGCCGCCCACGTCGAGCAGCATCAGTACCTTGATGCGGTTCTTGCGCTCGGGGCGCATCCTGATGTCCAGATAGCCCGCGTTATTGGCCGTGGCGGCGATGGTGGCATCGAGCGCCAGTTCGTCTTCCGCCCCTTCGCGCGCGAACTTGCGCAGGCGGCGCAGGGCCACCTTGATGTTGCGCGTGCCCAGTTCGCGTTCGCCGTCGTAGTCCTTGTAGCTGCGCGCTTCCCACACTTTCACGGCCGTGCGGTTGCCGCCCTTGCCGCCGATGCGGATGCCTTCCGGGTTCGTGCCGCCATTGCCGAACGGCGACGTGCCGCCCGTGCCTATCCACTTGCTGCCGCCCTCGTGGCGTTCCTTCTGTTCCTTCAGCAGCTCGTTGAGGCGGTCCATCAGCTTGTCGTAGCCGAATTTTTCCAGCTGCGCCTTCTGCTCCTCGGACAGCTCGCGCTGCATGCGCTTGAGCAGCCAGTCGAGGGGAATCGCCGCATTCGTGTCGAAGGCGGCGTTGACGCCCTTGAAGTACTGGGCAAACGCGCGGTCGAACTTGTCGAAATGGGCTTCATCCTTGACCAGGGTCAGGCGCGCCAGATAGTAAAAATCGTCCATCGACGCGTCGATGACGTTCTGTTGCAGCGCTTCGAGCAGGGTCAGGAATTCCTTGATCGAGACGGGAATCTTCGCATCCTTGAGCGTGAAGAAGAAGTCGATCAGCATGGCACTTCCTCTGTCCCTTCGCCGCCCGCGCGGGGCAGCGCGGCGATCGGGCGCTGCGCCAGCTTGTAGCGCAGGTGGGCCGCGATCTCGGGCCACTCGCCCCGCGTGATGCTGTACATGACCGTGTCGCGCACGGTGCCGTCGCGGCGCAGTGCATGGTGGCGCAGCACGCCATCCTTTTTCGCGCCCAGGCGTTCGATGGCCGCCTGCGAGGCATGGTTGAAATTATCGGTGCGAAAACCCACCAGGGCGCAGCCGAGGGTGTCGAAGGCGTGCGCCAGCAGCAGCAATTTGCAGGTAGTGTTGACGTGGCTGCGCTGGCAGCGCTTCGCATACCAGGTGTAGCCGATTTCCAGGCGTCCGATGGCTGGCACGACGTCGTGGTAGCTGGTGGTGCCGAGCACTTCGCCGCTGGCCGCATCGACGACGGCAAAGGCGAAGCGCGCGGGGCGCATCTCGATGCCCTTGAAGATGTACTGGTCCACCTGGTCCGGCTCGGGCACGGAGGTGACGCGCAGGTTCCACAGCGCGCCGTCCGCGGCTGCCGCGCGCAAGCCGGGCGCATGGTGCGGCGCCAGCGCTTCGAGGCGGATGCCGTGCAGTTCCAGGGGCGCGAAGACCTTGTCCGGGCTGATGTCGTTCACCGGCGCTCCTTAGCGGCTGGTGCGCGACATGAACATCAGGCGCTCGAACAGGTGCACGTCCTGCTCGTTTTTCAGCAGCGCGCCGTGCAGCGGCGGCACGACGGCCTTGTTGTCCTTGCTGCGCAAGGCTTCGGCCGGGATGTCTTCGGCCAGCAGGAGCTTGAGCCAGTCGAGGAATTCCGACGTCGACGGTTTTTTCTTCAGGCCCGGCACGTCGCGCACTTCATAGAAGGTTTGCAGCGCCTGGGCCAGCAATTCCTGTTTCAGGTGCGGGTAGTGGACGGCGACGATCTGCTCCATCGTGTCCTTGTCCGGGAATTTGATGTAATGGAAGAAGCAGCGGCGCAGGAAGGCGTCCGGCAATTCCTTCTCGTTGTTCGAGGTGATGATGACGAGCGGACGGTGGCGCGCCGTGACCATTTCGCGCGTTTCGTAGACATAGAACTCCATGCGGTCCAGTTCGCGCAGCAGGTCGTTGGGGAACTCGATGTCGGCCTTGTCGATTTCATCGATCAGCAGCACCACCGGCTCGGGCGCCGTGAAGGCCTGCCACAGCACGCCCTTGACGATGTAGTTCTGGATGTCGCGCACGCGCTCGTCGCCCAGCTGCGAATCGCGCAGGCGCGAGACGGCGTCGTATTCGTACAGGCCCTGCTGCGCCTTGGTGGTCGATTTGATATGCCATTGCATCAGCGGCATGTTCAGCGCGGCGGCCACTTCCTCGGCCAGCATGGTCTTGCCCGTACCCGGCTCGCCCTTGATCAGCAGCGGGCGCTGCAGGGTCAGCGCCGCATTCACGGCCAGTTTCAGGTCGGCGGTGGCGACGTAGCTGTCGGAACCTTCGAAGCGTAGGCCTTGCTGGGGGGGCTTTGCTTGCATGAGCGGTCTGCCAAAGTAGGGAAACGGTGAGTATAAACAGAACTGTGGCGCACTGCCACGTGGACGGCCTGTGCCTGCCTGCCTACAATGCGGGTTTTATAGGTGGACTTGCAAGAATATCTTGGCTAGAATCGGCAAGTAGCAGCTTAATTGGCAACCTTAATTGTCAATACATAAGATCAAAAAAAACCAGCTCTGGCGTTTCTCCGATTACCTCTGTTCACTTTGCCACTATGAAAAAAATATTTGCACTTCTCGTGCTTGCCGGCATAGCAAATGCCGTCACAGCGGCTGACATTGTAGGAAACGCCAAGGCAGCCGCTGCCAAGGTGGAAATGTGTATCGGTTGCCACGGCATCCCCGGTTACAAGGCAACCTTCCCCGAAGTGTTCCAGGTGCCGATGATCGGCGGCCAGCCGGCAAAATATATCGAGAATGCGCTGCAAGCCTACAAGAAGGGCGACCGCAAGCACCCCAGCATGAAGGGCATCGCCAGCAGCCTGTCGGACCAGGATATCGCCGATGTCGCCGCGTATTATGCGCAACAAGCCAAGCCGAACTGAGGACCAGCCAGATGAAAACATTACTCGCCGCCCTCGTTTGCGCCACCGTCTCGTTCGGCGCCAGCGCCGCCGGCAATATCAACACGGGCAAGGCCCTGGCCGAAAAATACAGCTGCGCCACCTGCCACGGCAAGGATTACGGTTCGCCCATCGACCCTTCCTACCCCAAGCTGGCGGGCCAGCACCGGGACTACCTGGAACACGCCTTGACGGCGTACAAACGGGGCGACAAGGCCAACGGCCGCAACAACGCCATCATGACGGGCCAGGTGAAACCGCTGAGCAACCAGGACATCAAGGACCTGGCCGCCTACCTGCACAGCCTGCCGACGACCCTGGTCATCCACCGCTGAGCGGTATCGCAGGGTCTATTAGTTGTTCTGATACCTGACAAAAGCGTAGCGAGCGGAAGGGAGAGGCGGCCGAGACGCGGAACTGTGCTGAAGCACAGTGAGCATCGCAGCTTGCCTATACCGACGCGCAGTAGGTTTGGTTAGGTGTTCTTCAGCCCCACCCGGCGCGCCAGCTTGTGCAGGTTGCTGGCGTCCAGCCCCAGCTGCCGCGCGGCGGCGGCCCAGTTATCCTGATGCAGCAGCAGCGCTTGCCGGATGGCCTGGCGCTGGCTCGCTTCCACGATCTGATGCATGGACAGCAGCGGCGCCGCCGGCGTGCCGCACGCTGCCGGTTCCGGCAGTAGCGCGCCTGCGCCGGCCGGCGTCTCCAGCGCATCGAGGTCGAGCATATCCGTTTCCAGGGTCACGATGTCCTTGCGGTCCGCGCCGCGGATCACGGCTTTCAGCGCGGCCCGGCTGATCACATGTTCGAGTTCGCGCACGTTGCCCGGCCAGCGGTATTGGCACAAGGCGTTTTCCGCCGCGGCGGACAGGCGCAGGCTGCGCAGGCCCAGGCGCGCGCGGTTCAGTTCCAGGAAACCGCCCGCCAGCAGCAGCACGTCATTGCCCCGCTCGCGCAGCGGCGGAATCGGCACGGGATACACGGACAAGCGGTGATACAGGTCGGCGCGGAACGAGCCGTCGCGCACATGCTCGCGCAGGCTGCGGTTGGTGGCGGCGATCACGCGCACGTTGACCCGGCGCGGCCGGTCCGCGCCCAGGCGCTGGATTTCGCCATTTTGCAGGGTACGCAGCAGCTTGGCCTGTATCGACAGGGGCAACTCGCCCACTTCATCGAGGAACAGGGTGCCCCCTTCTGCCGCCTCGAAGCGCCCGGGCCGGTCGCTGACGGCGCCGGAAAACGCGCCCCGCACATGGCCGAACAATTCGCTCTCGGCCAGCGATTCCGGCAAGGCCGCGCAATTGACGTGGATCAGGGGCTTGCCCGCGCGGCGCGACAGGCGGTGCAGCCGGTGCGCGCACAGCTCCTTGCCCACGCCCGTTTCGCCCAGCAGCAGCACGGGCAGTTCGGAATCGGCCACCACCTGCAGCTCGTGCAGCAGCTGCGTGATGGCGCTGCTCTGGCCCACGAAGTCGTGTTCCTCGCGCGGCGCCTGCGCATCGGCCAGCATGGCGCCGCCCGACAGGCGCAGCGCGCGGATTTCCGTTTCCAGCCGCGTCACGCGCACGGCTGCCTCGATGGCGCAGGCCAGTTCGCCCAGCTCGCGCTGCGCCTGCCCGTCGAAGGTGCCCACCTGCAGCGCGTCGAGCGTGATGACGCCCCAGCGTTCGCCCTCCAGGTCCAGCGCCATGCCCATGCAGTCGTGCACGGGCAGCGGCTCGCCGGCCCGCTCGGCGATCAGGCCGTCATACGGATCGGGCAGGGAACTGTCGTGATGGAAGCACAGCACGCCGCGCCGCCGCAGGATGGCGGCCAGGCGCGGATGGTCGGCGACGGCGAAGCGGCGCCCCAGCGCATCGCTGGCCAGGCCGGCCATCGCCACGGGACGCAGGTGCTCGCCGTCGAGCTTGAGCAAGGCCACGGCCTCGCAGCCAAAATGGGCGCGCAGGCTGCCCACCAGCCGTTGCAGGCGCACGGCCACGGGCAGGTCGGCAACCAGGTCGGCGAGCAGCAGCAGGTGGATGGCGGTGACGGTCATAAGTACCATGCAGGGTACAACGGACCACGGTCAACCACGGTCATTACGACCGTGCATTTTTCAAATCGTTGATTTAAAACAAGTTTTTCCTGGCACACGGTTTGCCTAGGTAAGGGGGCCGAACCGGCATACAAGACCAAGGAAAGCTTGATGAAAACGACTCCCTCCCTCCGCGCCATTGCCGCCGCCGTCTGCGTCCTGGCATTCCCCCTGTCCGTCCAGGCCGAAGCGACCGCCCATGCGGCGTCCAAGGCAGGCGTGGCTGCCCCAGCCACGCTCAAGCGCTATGAGCTGCAAACCAATATCGTCGACGGCAAGATGGTGTTCATCGACGCCAAGGGCCAGGTCAATCCCGTGCTGGCGGCGAATGTGGGCGACACGGTCGAACTCGTGCTGAAAAGCGGCGAAGGCGCCGAGCACGACCTGCTGATCCCGGAACTCAACGTGGCGTCGGCCAAGTTCAGCGCCAATAGCGGCAGCACCAGCGTGCGCTTCAAGGTGACGCGCGCCGGCACGTTTACCTATTACTGCTCGATTCCCGGCCACCGGCAGATCGGCATGGAAGGCAAGCTGCTCGTGGGCGGCACTTCGCTGGCCGAAGCGGGAGCGCCGAAGGCTGCTGGCGCCGGCGCGGCCAGCGAATCGGGCCAGGCCGCCGCGCTGGCCCTGTACACGCCCGCGCCGTCGCCGATGCGCGGCCCCGATCCTTCGGCCGTCAGCGTGGCGGCCAATCCGGCCTCCGTGCCCGCCGCCATCGGCACGCGCGCGCCGCAAACCCTGAAATACCGCATGGAGACGGTGGAACTGCCGGGCAAGCTCGATGACGGCACCAGTTTTACGTACTGGACCTTCAACCGGCAAGTGCCCGGCCCCATGCTGCGCGCGAAGGTGGGCGACACGGTGGAGCTGACCCTGTTCAACGCGAAGGACAGCAAGATGATCCACTCGATCGACTTGCACGCGGTGACGGGCGGCCATGGCGGCGGACAGCACACGCAGGTGGCGCCGGGGCAGGAAAAAACCGTCACCTTCAAGGCGCTCAATCCCGGCCTGTTCGTGTACCACTGCGCCACGCCGCTGGTGCCGCAGCATATCGCGGCCGGCATGTACGGCATGATCCTGGTCGAGCCGGAAGGCGGCTTGTCGAAGGTGGACCGCGAGTACTACGTGATGCAGGGCGAGATGTACACGGGTCGTCCGCACGGCGCGCCCGTGCACCAGGAACCGAACCTGGAAAAGATGGCCAATGAACTGCCCGACTATTACGTCTTCAACGGCGAAGTGGGCGCCCTGAGCAAGACGCATAAATTGCAGGCGAAGGTCGGCGAGACGGTGCGCATCTATTTCGGCGTGGGCGGCCCGAACAAGATTTCATCGTTCCACATCATCGGCGAGATCTTCGACAAGGTGTACAGCGAAGGCTCCATCAGCAGCCCGAAACACGACGTGCAAACGACGCTCGTGGCGCCGGGCGGCGCCACCATCGTCGAACTCGAGGTGCAGCACCCGGGCAGCTATCTGCTGGTCGACCATGCGCTGTCGCGCGCCGGCAAGGGCGCCGTGGGCGTGCTGGAAGTGACGGGCGAAGCCGTGCCCGGCGTCTACCACGCGGGCGCGGTGCAATAAATTTAGCTATTCATCCTCAAGGAACTGTTATGGAAATGATCGACCTGTCCCTGGGCCAGCTGGCCCGCCGCATCCCCGGCGCCACGCGCCTGTTCGATGCGCACCGCCTGGATTTCTGCTGCGGCGGCAACAAGACCCTGCGCGCGGCGGCCGAAGCGGCCGGCGTGGATGCGGCCCCCATCGTCGAAGAATTGCGGCTGCTGGCCGGGCGCGCGGATGCCAGCGGCGAGCGCGACTGGCAGGAAGCCTCGGCCACGGAGCTGGTGGAACACCTGCTGGCGCGCTACCACGCCGTGCACCGCGAGCAGCTGCCCGAGCTGATACGCCTGGCACGCAAGGTCGAGCAGGTGCATGGCGGCCGCGCCGACTGTCCGCACGGGCTGGCGGAACACCTGTCGGCCATGGCGCAGGAACTGGAAAGCCATATGCGCAAGGAAGAAGACGTGCTGTTCCCCATGATCGTGCGCGGGCAGGGCCCGCGGGCGGGCGCGCCCATCAATGTGATGCGCATGGAGCATGACGACCATGGCGTGGCCCTGCGCGCGCTGGAAGACATGACGAACGGGATCACCGCGCCGGCCGGCGCCTGCACCACCTGGCGCGCGCTGTACACGGGACTGCGCACCTTCCGCGAAGACCTGATGGCGCACATCCATACCGAAAACAATATCCTGTTCGAGCGCTTTGCGCCGGCCGCGGTGCACTGACAAAGGAAAGACCCATGGGTCCCTACAAAAAACTCTGGTTCACCCTGATCGGTGTGCTGATCGTGACGTTTTCGCTGCTCGGCTACTACGGCACGGAAGTGTATCGGCAGGCGCCGCCCATCCCCGCGCAAGTGCTGGCGCCCGATGGCCGGCAGCTGTTCGACCGCGAGGGCATCCTCGACGGCCAGACGGCCTGGCAATCCGTGGGCGGCATGCAGCTGGGCTCCATCTGGGGCCACGGCGCCTACCAGGCGCCCGACTGGACGGCCGACTGGCTGCACCGCGAACTGACGGCCTGGCTGGAACTGGCCGCGCAGGAGCAGCATGGCAAGGCGTACGGGGCGCTCGACGGCCCCGCGCAGGCGGCGCTGCGCGAAGCGCTCAAGCTGGAATACCGGGGCAACCGGACCGACGAGGCGCAAGTGCTGCGCCTGTCGCCGCGCCGCGTGCAGGCCATCGCCAGCACGGCGCGCTATTACGACCAGCTGTTCTCCGACGCGCCGGCCCTGCACGCCAGCCGCGAGCATTTCGCCATGAAGGAAAACACCTTGCCCAGCGCCGCGCGGCGCGCGCAGATGACGCAGTTCTTCTTCTGGACGGCGTGGGCCGCCGCCACCGAGCGTCCGGGCCAGAAAGTGACCTATACGAACAACTGGCCGCATGAACCGCTGATCGGCAACCAGCCCAGCGGCGAAAACCTCGTCTGGTCGGTGGCCAGCGTGGTGGTGCTGCTGGCGGGCGTGGGCTTCCTCGTGTGGGGCTGGGCCTTTTTGCGCGACCACGACGACGCGCTGCCGGCCGCCGGTCCGCGCGACCCGTTGACGGCGTTTGCCCTCACGCCCTCGCAGCGGGGATTGGGCAAATACCTGTTCCTGGTGGCGGCCCTGTTCATCTTCCAGGTCTTCATCGGCGGCTTTACGGCGCACTACACGGTGGAAGGGCAGCAGTTCTACGGCATCGACGTGTCGCGCTGGTTCCCGTATGCGCTCACGCGCACCTGGCATATCCAGGCCGCGCTGTTCTGGATCGCCACGGGCTTCCTGGCCGCCGGCCTGTTCCTGGCGCCCCTGATCAATGGCGGCAAGGACCCCAAGTGGCAGCGCCTGGGTGTCGACGTGCTGTTCTGGGCGCTGGTGCTGGTCGTCGCCGGCTCCTTCATCGGCAACTACCTGGCGATTGCGCAAGTGATGCCGCCCGAGTGGAATTTCTGGCTGGGCCACCAGGGCTATGAATATGTGGACCTGGGCCGTCTGTGGCAGATCGGCAAATTCGCCGGCATCCTGCTGTGGCTGGTATTGATGCTGCGCGGCGTGGTGCCGGCCTTGCGCCAGCCGGGCGGCGACAAGAACCTGCTGGCGCTGCTGACGGCATCCGTGGGCGCCATCGGCCTGTTCTACGGCGCCGGCCTGTTCTATGGCGAACGCACGCATTTATCGGTGATGGAATACTGGCGCTGGTGGGTGGTGCACCTGTGGGTGGAAGGCTTCTTTGAAGTCTTCGCCACCACGGCGCTGGCCTTCATCTTCTCGACCCTGGGCCTGGTGTCGGTGCGCATGGCCACGACGGCCAGCCTGGCGTCGGCCTCGCTGTTCATGCTGGGCGGCATTCCTGGCACCTTCCACCACCTGTACTTTGCCGGCACCACCACGCCCGTGATGGCCATCGGCGCGAGCTTCAGCGCGCTGGAAGTGGTGCCGCTGATCGTGCTGGGCCATGAGGCGTGGGAAAACTGGCGCCTGAAGGAGCGCGCGCCATGGATGGAAAACCTGCGCTGGCCGCTGATGTGCTTTGTCGCCGTCGCTTTCTGGAACATGCTGGGCGCAGGCGTGCTGGGCTTCATGATCAATCCACCCGTGGCCCTGTACTATATCCAGGGCCTCAACACGACCCCCGTGCATGCGCATGCGGCGCTGTTCGGCGTGTACGGCTTCCTGGCGCTGGGCTTTACCTTGCTGGTGCTGCGCTACCTGCGGCCAGACTGCCGCTTCAGTCCTGCGTTGATGAAGACGGCGTTCTGGGGCTTGAACGGGGGGCTGGCGCTGATGATCTTTACCAGCTTGCTGCCGATTGGCATCATCCAGTTCCATGCCAGCGTGACGGAAGGCCTGTGGCATGCGCGCAGCGAGGCATTCATGCAGCAGCCGCTGCTGCAAAACCTGCGCTGGATACGCACCTTCGGCGACGTGGTGTTCATCGTCGGCGCCATCGCCATGGCGTTGCAGGTGGTGCTGGGGTTGCTGGAAAGAGGGCCTGCACAGGCCTTGCCTCAGCGCATGAAGGAGGCAGTAAAACCGATGTGAGGTAGTACTGGCACAACACCTGGCAAAACTGTAGCGAGCGGCAGCGATTTGTGGCTAAGAAGCGCAACCGTACTCTAGTACGGTGAGCATCGCAGGCCGCAAAGCGCGACGCGCAGTAGGTTTTGACAGGTGTTCCTACCGGCGGCGCACGCAGTCGATATACGCATCCGTATCGGGCGGCAAGCCCGAGCGCTGCGAAGCCCAGATCATCTGGCCCAGGCATTCCATCACTTCGTGCTGGGCCGCATGGGCCGAATCGAGGCGCTGCGTGAGTTGCTGCACGGCGGGGCGGATGCCGCGCGGCTGGTCGACCTGCACCTGCTCCGTGATCGACAGATGCATGGACAGGTGCAAAAACGGGTTCGCCTGTCCCCCTTCGACGGAGTAGTCGCGCGCCAGCGCCGCTTCGACGTCGGAGAGCTCGTTTTCATATTCGGGGTGTTCGAGGATCCAGTCGAGCGCGATCGCTTCCATCGGCGTGAGGATTTCATGGGCGCGGTGCTTGCGTAATGTTTCACAAAAGAAACGGCGCACATCGTCGGAAGAAGGGTTGAACATGGCTGAATGACTATGGCTAAAGGGCAGCCGGCATTGTACCGCGTACGTCGGCGCAGGGCATCGGGGATGCCCTTTTTGCCGTCCGGCGCCCGCTTCCATGACCCGATAGTCACCGTCATTTAATACCCTGCAGTAAGTATTATCCACTACCGCCGCAGCCCGGCAGCGCCAAATAACGGTGATAAAATCGCCGTTCTTGATATTTGCACTGGACATGACGGCGATTTCATTGCCGGTTTTTCAGCCGACAACGATGTCCGCGCTGTCCATTGCCCGCACCTTTGCCACCTGATCTTGCTCTCGGGATATCCCGGAGCGTGGCAGCATGCCTATCACCATCGACATGGACCTGTCCGGCCGCCCTGGCGTGCCGGAGGCCAGGCTGTTTTTCGTCCGATATGCCGGTAGCCGCGATGCTCCGCCACGGTGGCGCGCAAGAATCACCCTTCAGTATCCAAACATGGAGTTACGAATGCGTAAATCGCTATTACTTTTGATGTCGTGCCTGATCCTGGCGGCATGTGACAAGACCCCTCCGGCCTCGTCCGAAAAACCGGTCGACGTGCTGCTGGTCGGCGCCGGCACCATGAGCGCCACCCTGGGCAGCATGCTCAAGGAACTCGACCCGTCGCTGACGATGGAAATGTACGAGCGCCTCGATTCCGTGGCCGCCGAAAGCTCGGACGCGATGAACAACGCGGGCACGGGCCACTCGGCATTTGCCGAACTGAACTACACGCCGGAAGGGGCCGATGGCAGCATCGAGACCAAGAAAGCCGTCGAGATCAACGAGCAATTCGAAATTTCCAAGCAATTCTGGGCTTACCAGGTGGCCAACAAGCACCTGGGCGCGCCGCAGACGTTCATCAACAACGTGCCGCACATGAGCTTTGTGTGGGGCGATGCCAATATTGCTTTCTTGCATAAGCGCTATGAAGCGCTGCAAAAGCAAAACTTGTTCAAAGGCATGCTGTACTCGGAAGACCAGGCGCAGATCGCGCAATGGGCGCCGCTGGTCATGCAAGGCCGCGACAAGGGCCAGAAAGTGGCGGCAACGCGCATGGAAATCGGTACCGACGTCAATTTCGGCAACCTCACGCGCGGCCTCGTCAAATACCTGACGGACAGCCATGGCATGGCCTTGCACCTGCGTCACCAGGTGGAAGACATCCAGCGCGGCGCCGATGGCGTGTGGAACGTCAAGGTGAAAAACCTGGCCGATGGCAAGGAAAAGAATGTGCGCGCCAAGTTCGTCTTCATCGGCGCGGGCGGCGGTTCGCTGCCGCTGCTGGAAAAATCGGGCATTCCGGAAGCCAAGGGCTACGGCGGCGTGCCGGTCGGCGGCCAATGGCTGGTGACGACCAACCCGGAACTGGTGGCAGCGCATGCTGCCAAGGTGTACGGCAAGGCGTCCGTCGGTTCGCCGCCGATGTCCGTGCCGCATCTGGACACGCGCATCATCGATGGCAAGAAAGCCCTGCTGTTCGGCCCGTTTGCCACGTTCTCGACCAAGTTCCTGAAAAACGGTTCGTGGATCGACTTGCCGGCCTCGATCGGCAGCGGCAACGTCAAGCCCATGCTGCAGGCAGGCTATGACAATATTCCACTGACGAAATATCTGGTCCAGCAAGTGATGAACACGCCGGAAGACCGCCTGGCAACCTTGCGCGAATATCTGCCGAACGCCAAGATGGAAGACTGGACCTTGCAGAATGCGGGCCAGCGCGTGCAGATCGTCAAGGATGACCCGGTCAAAGGCGGCTTGCTGCAGTTCGGCACGGAAGTCGTCGGCGCCGCCGATGGCAGCATCGTTGCCTTGCTGGGCGCCTCGCCAGGCGCCTCGACTGCGCCGCCGATCATGATCAAGGTGCTGCAGACGGCATTCAAGAGCCGCCTGGCGACGCCGGAATGGCAGGCGAAGATGGTGGAAATGGTGCCGTCGTACGGCCAAAAGCTGAACGGCGATCCGGCCCTGGCCAACAAGATCCGCCACTACAGCAGCGGCATCCTGGGCTTGAAGGCGTTCACGCTCGACGTACCGCCTGCGCCTGCGGCAAACTAAGCAAGACTGACCGGCAGGGGAGTTTCCTGCCGGAATGAAAAAAAGGGGCAGCCTGTTCAGGCTGCCCCTTTTGCGTGGGAGAGTGCGTTCATGGTACGGCGGACTACTCCTTGCCCGGCAAGATCAGCTCGGGCGTGCGTCCTTCGGCGGCGGGGCCGTCGCAAGGCTTGGCCGCCGCGCCGCCATCCTGTGCCCGTGGCGCATGGGGCTGGCGCAGGTAGCGCGCCGTATGGCGGTGCTGCTGCTGTGCGTTGCCATGCACGGGCCAGGTCAGGAAGCGGGACAGCTCCTGCAAGGCGCGCTGGTACACATCGCGTTTAAATTCAATGACGACATCGAGCGGGACCCAGTACTCATGCCAGCGCCAGGCGTCGAACTCGGGATGGTCGGTCAGGCGCAGATTGACGTCGTTATCGCGCGCGCACATTCTCAGCAGAAACCAAATCTGCTTCTGGCCACGGTAGTGGCCGCGAATCTCGCGCTTGATGAAGTGGTCTGGCACTTCATAGCGCAGCCAGTCGCGGGTGCGGCCGACAATTTTGACGTGTTCCTGTCTGAGTCCGATTTCCTCTTCAAGTTCGCGAAACATGGCTTGTTCCGGTGTTTCGCCATATTTGATACCGCCTTGCGGAAACTGCCATGAGTGCTCGCGCACCCGCTTGCCCCACCACACCTCGTTCTGGGCGTTTAGCAGGATGATGCCGACGTTGGGCCGAAACCCTTCACGGTCGAGCATAATGCACCTCAAACTTTCTGCGACAGTGCGTCTTTTTTTACATAATTACCCACAACTTCGCAAGCCGGCCACCTTTTCGGGGTGCGAAAAGCGCCGGAATCGCACCAATTGAGCGCATTTGTGTAAAGTATGGACGCATCAGCCAGCTAATCCTTTAAAATTAGGTTGATTATAACCCTCTCTTTTTAAAAAGAATTCACCGTTATGCGCGCCTCCCGTTTTTTTATTTCCACACTTAAAGATGCACCTTCTGACGCGGAAATCGTCAGCCACCAATTGATGATGCGTGCAGGCATGATCAAACGCCTCGGTTCCGGCATCTATACCTACATGCCGATGGGCTTGCGCGTGATCCGCAAGGTGGAAGCCATCATCCGTGACGAGATGAACAAAGCCGCCGGTATCGAACTGCTGATGCCGCTCGTGCAGCCGGCCGAACTGTGGCAGGAGACGGGCCGCTGGACCAAGATGGGCGACGAACTGATGCGCGTGAAAGACCGCCACGGCCGCGAATACGCGATCCAGCCCACGTCGGAAGAAGTCATCACGGACGTCGTGCGCACGGAAATCAAGTCCTACCGCCAGCTGCCGCTGAACTTTTATCATATCCAGACCAAGTTCCGCGACGAGCGCCGCCCCCGCTTCGGCCTGATGCGCGGCCGCGAATTCACCATGAAGGACGCGTACTCGTTCGACCGCGACCTGGCCGGCATGCAAGCGTCGTACAAGGTCATGTTTGACGCCTACACGCGCATCTTCACGCGCTTCGGCCTGAAATTCCGCGCCGTGGCAGCCGACAACGGCGCCATCGGCGGTTCCGGTTCGCACGAATTCCACGTCATCGCCCACACGGGCGAAGACGCGCTCGTGTACTGCCCGACGTCCGATTACGCGGCCAACATGGAAGCGGCCGAAGCGCTGCCGCCAGCGGGCGAGCGCCCGGCCGCCGCCCAGGCACTGACGAAAACGGCCACGCCGGACACCGTCAAGTGCGAAACCGTGGCTGCCCTGCTCGGTATCGACCTGGCGCAGACCGTGAAAACCATCGCCCTGACGGTGGAAACGACGGGCAAGGACGAGAAAGTCACGAAACAGCACTTCATGCTGCTGCTGCGCGGCGACCATGAGCTGAACGACATCAAGGTGGGCAAGGTTGCCGGCCTGGCCGGCCACCGTTTCTCGACGGAAGCGGAAATCCTGGAAGTCTACGGCACCATCCCTGGCTACCTGGGCCCGATTGCTACCCGCGCCCCCGTCACCGTGGTGGCGGACCGCACGGTTGCGCACATGAGCGACTTCGTCTGCGGCGCGAATGAGGCCGGTTTCCACTACACGGGCGCCAACTGGGGCCGTGACGTGGCCGAGCCTGCCATCGTGGCCGACTTGCGCAATGTCGTCGCCGGCGACGCGTCGCCGGACGGCCAGGGCGCGCTGGCCATCGAGCGCGGCATCGAAGTGGGCCACGTGTTCCAGCTGGGCACGGCGTACTCGGAAAGCATGAAAGCCACCTTCCTCGACGAAAACGGCAAGCCGGCGCCGCTGCAGATGGGCTGCTACGGCATCGGCGTGACGCGCATTCTGGGCGCCGCCATCGAACAGAACTTTGACGACAAGGGCATCATCTGGCCCGCATCCATCGCGCCGTTTGAAGTCGTGCTGTGCCCGATGGGCATGGACCGCAGCGAACTGGTCAAGGAAGAGACGGAGAAGCTGTACGCGGCCCTGCAAGGCGCTGGCGTCGATGTCATCGTCGACGACCGCGGCCTGCGTCCCGGCGCCATGTTCGCGGACTGGGAACTGATTGGCGTGCCGCACCGCATCGTCATCGGCGAACGGGGCCTGAAAGAAGGCAAGCTGGAATACCAGGGCCGCCGCGACGCGGAAGCCACCGGTGTGGCGCCGGACGCGATCGTCGCCTTCATCCAGGGCCAAATGGCGCAGTGAAGCGCCTATCGGTAAGCAAGGCGGCCGGCGCGCTCGCGCTGGCCGCCGGCCTGGCCTGCGCCTCCCCGGCGCAGGCCGGCAACCAGAAAGAGGAGGCGCTGGCCGACTCCGTCCGCCTGGCCCTGTCGCACGCGATCCGCGACGAGCGCCCGCCGCAACCCAAGTTTGCCACCCCTGCCGACCTGCAGCGCTACCAGCAATGGCTGGCGCAGATGTCGCAACGCCTGCAGCGCAAGCTGCCGGATGCGCAGCTGCGCACGGAATTCCTGGAAACCGTCTGGTACGAAGCGCGCCGCGCGGGCCTGGAGCCGGCCCTGGTGCTGGGCCTGATCCAGGTCGAGTCGGCCTACCGCAAATACGCCGTCTCGCTGGCCGGCGCGCGCGGCTACATGCAGGTGATGCCATTCTGGACGGGCGTCATCGGCGACAGCGACCGCAGCAAGCTGTTCCACATGCAGACGAATCTGCGCTATGGCTGCGCGATCCTGCGCATGTACCTGGATATGGAAAAGGGCGATCTATACCTGGCGCTGGGGCGCTACAACGGCAGCCGGGGACGGGCCGAGTATCCGAATGCCGTGCGGGCGGCGTGGAGGCAGTGGGAGTTCAAGCCGGGTGGGTGACGCAGGGCCGGGGTCAGACCCCCTCGACCGTTAGCGCAAGCCCCTGAGTTGGAGGCATTGAGGGTCTGACCCCAGCTGTCGGGTTTAGGGGCAAGGTAACGTTACCTTGGACCACAGGTAAGGGCCGGGGTCAGACCCGACAGGGGCTGACCCCAAAAAAATGCCCCGCTCGCAGTGATGCGGCGGGGCACTCGCTCGGTGTTAGCCGGCGCATAGCTGATTATTTCAAATGATCGGAGATCAGTTTCGTCATTTCAAACATGGAGACTTGGGCTTTGCCGCCGAAAACAGCTTTCAGCTTGTCGTCCGCATTGATCATGCGGCGGTTGGCCGGATCTTGCAGATCGAGTTTTTTGATGTAATCCCATACCTTTTTGGTCACTTCCGTGCGCGGCAGTGGTGCTGCGCCAACAACGGCGGCCAGATCTTTCGATGGCGTCATTGCTTTCATGAATGCTGCGTTTGGTTTGCGTGGTGTTGCCGGTGCTGCCGCTTTCTTTGCCGCTGCTGGTTTAGCTGCTGCTTTGGCTGCGGGTGCTGCTTTCTTGGCGGCTGCAGGCTTGGCTGCTGCTGCTTTGGCTGGCGCTGCTACTGGGGTTTTTTTGGCTGTTGCCATCTTCGAGCCTCCTTAACAAACACATGGGAAATTGCGCAATTAATCGCACGGCTAATATTGGTGTGGATTTACCTTGTATGCAAGTGTTTTTCACGTTTTCACGAGGAAAAAGCAGGGAAATGACGCGCCTGTCTCCCGGGCGCACCGCTTGGGGGCGCGGAACGGCGTTTTTACCCGTAAATGGCATGCTTGCTGACTGTGCGGGGAGGGGCACTGCGGGGGAGGGAAGAGTGATGCCGGACACATGAAAATGCAATCCGGCATTATTTAGAACGATGTTTTTAGCCTATCGAGTTTTAACACGCGGCTTAATGAAGGCCTTCAAAATCACAGCGAGCGGATGGTATTTGTGGCCGAGAAGCGCAACCGTACTTTAGTACGGTGAGCATCGCCGGCCGCAAAGCGCCCCGCGCAGCGGATTTTGAAGCCTTCCACTACCTCATGCCAGGCATCATGCCCTTCATGGAACGCATCATCTTCATCATGCCGCCGCCCGACAATTTCTTCATCATCGTCTGCATTTGCTCGAATTGCGTCAGCATGCGGTTCACTTCCTGCACCTGCACGCCGGCGCCGGCGGCGATGCGGCGCTTGCGCGTGGCCTTGATCAGTTCAGGCTTGGCGCGTTCCTGCGGCGTCATCGAATCGATGATGCCGCACATGCGGCGCACCTGTTTATCCGCCTGATCCATGTTCTTGCCGCCTGCCGCCTGCTGGAACTGGGCCGGCAGCTTGTCCATCAGGTTGGCCATGCCGCCCATTTTCTTCATCTGCCCCAGCTGCGCCTTGAAGTCGTTCATGTCGAACTTGCCGCCGACCTTGATTTTCTGCGCCAGGTCGGCTGCCGCCTTGCTGTCGACGCCCTTGCGCGCCTCTTCCACCAGGGCGAGGATGTCGCCCATGCCGAGGATGCGGTTGGCCATGCGGGTCGGGTCGAACGCTTCCAGGCCGTCGAGTTTTTCCGACACGCCGGCAAACTTGATCGGCTTGCCCGTGATGTGGCGCACGGACAGGGCCGCGCCGCCGCGCGCGTCACCGTCGAGCTTGGTCAGCACGATACCCGTCAGCGGCAGCGTGTCATTGAAGGCCTTGGCCGTATTGATGGCGTCCTGGCCCAGCATGGCGTCGACGACAAACAGGGTTTCGATCGGTTTCACGGCGCCGTGGACGGCGGCGATTTCGCGCATCATCTCTTCGTCGATGCCCAGACGGCCCGCCGTATCGATGATCAGCACGTCGTGGTAATGCTTTTTCGCCCAGTCCAGCGCGGCCAGCGCGATATCGACGGGCTTGTCCGTGCTGGTGGACGGGAAGAAGTCGGCGCCTACCTGGGCCGTGACCGATTGCAGCTGGGCGATCGCGGCAGGGCGGTACACGTCGGCCGAGACGGTCAATACCTTCTTCTTCTTTTCTTCCTTCAGATACTTTGCCAGCTTGCCGACGGTGGTGGTCTTGCCCACACCCTGCAGACCGGCCATCAGGATGATGGCGGGCGGCTGCTGGGCAAAGCTGATCTGCGACGCTTCCGGTCCCAGGTCGGCGCCCATCAGGGCGGCCAGCTCGCGCTGCACCACGCCCACCAGGGCCTGGCCTGGCGTGAGCGAGGAAATGACATCCTCGCCCATGGCTTTTTCTTTGACTTTGGCGATGAATTCGCGCACGGCGGGCAGGGCGACGTCGGCTTCGAGCAGCGCCAGGCGCACTTCGCGCAGCATGTCGGCGGTGTTCGCTTCGGTCAGGCGCGCCTCGCCGCGCATGGTCTTGACGACTTTGGCAAGCCGTTGGGTGAGATTATCTAGCATGATGAACCTGCAATGAAAAGCTTGGGAGTGGGCGGCGCTAAGAGTCTACGCCAGCAGGAGATGCCTGCATCTGCTGGGGGAGGCCCTAAACCGGACGATGGGCGCCATTTTACCCCATCGCGGGGCCCTGGCGGTCCCACGCTGCACGGCCTGGCGGTTGGCCTGCTTTTGAATTAGTTGGTATTTCTGGCAATGCCACGATTGCACGAAAGCCAAAAACACGGTTAAAATGAGAATAATTCTTATTTACATTCGCAGGCGCGCCGCGCTTGACGGGAAAGGGATGCCATGTCGGCCGCCGATTTTGCCCAGCAACAGGACTTGCACGCGCTCTACAGCAGCCATCACGGCTGGCTGCAGGGCTGGCTGCGGCATAAGCTGGGCAATGCGGGCGAAGCGGCGGACCTGGCGCAAGACACTTTTATCAGCGTGCTGAGCAACGGCACGGCGCCGCAGATCCGCGAAGCGCGGCCTTTCCTGGCCACCATCGCGCGGCGGCTGGTGGCGCACCGCTACCGCCGGCAAGTGCTGGAAGACGCCTATCTGGCGGCGCTGTCCTGTTTGCCGCCCGAGGCGGCGCCCGCGCCGGAAGCGCGTTTGTTGGCGCTGGAAGCCTTGCAGGAAATCGACACGGCCCTCGATGGCTTGCCGGGTCCCGTGCGCACGGCGTTCTTGCTGGCGCAGCTCGAAGGCCTCAGCTATGCCGAGATCGCCGCGCGGCTGCAGGTGTCGGCCAGCTCGGTCAAGCAATACCTGACGCGCGCCAACCGCCAGGTATTTTTCTCCCTGCCGGCATGAGCACGGCGGGCGGAGCTGCGGTCCCGGCGGCCATCCGCGACGAGGTGCAGCAGCAGGCGGCCGAGTGGCTGACCATATTGATGTCGGGCGAAGCCAGCGAAGCGGAATACGCCGCCTGGCAGCGCTGGCGCGGCGCCGACCCCGAACATGAACGGGCCTGGCAGCATATCGAAGCCGTCACGCAGCGCTACAAAGGCGTGTACCGCGACGGCGCGCAGCGCACGGCGGCCGCGCAGGCGCTGGCCAGTGCCGGGCCGCCCGCCAGCGGCAAGCGGCGCCAGTTGCTGGCGTGGCT